>DIKH01000331.1:572-6500 GCA_002424495.1 Desulfobacteraceae bacterium UBA5623 | reverse complement strand
GCCTTTCTGGATGGACACTAGATAGGATTTTAATAAAATGATTTTGGACAGATAGTTTGGCCGGTCGGGCAGCAGAAGGGGAAAATTTGGAAAGAACGGATTTCCTGCTCTCTGGTCTGACCCGGATATGCCCTTATCCTGTTTCAAAAAATCTTGACAATTTTATATCTTGATTGCAACTTATCCATATTATTTGCAATTCAACAGGAAGAACTTCTAAATGAAGGACATATTTGATCTTCAAAATCCGTGGCGGAATCCCGGCTATACATTCCCTCAGACATCCTACATCAAAAGAAATGTCTTTGATCATTTGTATGGCGAGATGGGACATAAGGAGGTCACTGTTGTTGTGGGGTCACGGCAGGTGGGGAAGACCTTCCTGATGAAAAAGCTGATAGAAAAACTGCTCCTTAATGGAGAAAACGATCCAAGACAGCTTTTTTACTTTAATTTTGATTCCCTTGACCTGATTGAGCTTGTTAGAAATGACAGGGACTTTATCACTTTTTTAGACCAATATGGGGTGGCTGGCCGGATTGCCTATGTGTTTCTTGATGAAGCCCAGAGGGTTCCAGATGTCGGTCTTTTAATCAAAAGATATTATGATCTCGGTCTTAACATCAAATTTGTGATTTCCGGGTCATCCTCTCTTCAGATTAAGGGCCAAGTCAAGGAAACTTTGACCGGAAGAAAACGCCTTTTTGAATTGTACCCGATCACATTTGAAGAGTTTCTCAATTACAAAGGGGTGGATGTTTCCAGTGATTTGGATGCGGTATATAAATTTGAATCGAGTCATTACCAGCGCTTACTGGAAGAATTTGTCCTGTTCGGCGGATATCCCGGCGTTGTAACAACAAACAGCCTTGAGGAAAAGAAGTCGTTGTTGAAGGAGATATACAACTCATATGTTCAAAAAGATATCAGCGATTTTTTAAAAATTGAAGACGTCTCCGGGTTCAACCGTCTGGTTCAGTTTGCCTCGGCGAAGATCGGCGGGCTTTGTAAAGTAAACGAGATCTCGAAAAACGTTCGACTGAGCAGACATTTTGTAGACAAGTATCTTTTTGCACTTGAAGAGGCATACGTGATAAGCCGCCTTAGTCCCTATTTCGTAAATCTTGGAAAGGCTATTGGTAAGACCCGGAAACTCTTCTTTTGCGATACTGGTATAAGAAATGCTATTTTTGGTCATTTCGGATCGCTCAAACAAAGGCTGGATGCGGGGCTGCTGATTGAAAACTTTATTTTTTGTGAATTGATCAAATGCCTGGATAAAAACCGCCTTTGGTTTTACCGGACAAGCGCCGGATCGGAAATAGATTTCCTGTTTGTCGAGGGAAATCAAACAACGCCCATTGAAGTAAAATATGGAGCAAGCCGCCAAAAGATTATACCCAAGGCATTTGATTCTCTGACTGGACACACCGACCTGAAAAAAAGCATTATTGTTACGAAAGACTATATTTATAAAGAGAAAAAAGGCGCCATGGACGTGGCCTTTCTACCGGCATGGGCAGCCTATTCGCTCGGAAATGAGATTATCGGTGATATTCATTAGGTGGAACTGACCGCTTGAAATTTATCGCTTGCTCCATAAGGGATGCAAGAAGAGGCATAGAACAGGCTGACATGCTTAGAAAACTGGTGATTGATCCCTTACAATCAAACTGTTACATACTGGGATGTGAGCATACCAGAGAAGGTCTGGTGATTGATCCTGGAGGCGAGGTATTCAGGATCATAAAGGAGACAATTAATCTGGAGCTGAGTATCCGCTACATCCTTCTTACCCATTTTCATTTTGACCATACAGGCGGCGCTAAGGAACTGAGAGACATCACAAAGGCGCCGGTCTTAATCCACGAGCTTGACGCAAAAGGCCTTGATTTCCAGCCGGACGGCTATCTCTCGGACGGCCAGAAGATCCACCTGGGCTATTTCAATGTCATTGTAATACACACGCCCGGCCACTCTCAGGGCGGCGTCTGTCTTCACGCCCCGGGCGTGGTTTTCACAGGCGATACATTATTTGCCGGCTCAGTGGGAAGGACCGACTTTCCTGGCGGCGATCATAATCTGCTGGTGCAGGGAGTAGTCCGGAAGATATTTCCCCTGGGAGATGATATCAGGGTCTATCCCGGCCACGGCCCAAACAGCACCATCGGAAGGGAGCGCATGTCAAACCCCTTCTTTAGGTAGAGTGAAAGGAACTCAGTGCAATGAATATTACCCCTAATGAAGCAGACAAAATTGAGATCCTGACCCTTCAGGACAACTATATTGATCTGGTCTCGCGGGACAACAGCAATATAATTGAGAGGGCGATGCCAATAAAAGAAGGTGAGATAAAAAACTCCATCCTGGCCGAGCATGGCTTTTCCTCACTCGTAACGGTGACGAGGGGGAAGCAATCACGGAAGATCCTTTTTGATTTTGGATTCTCTTCCATGGGTGCAGCCTTTAATGCCGATGCCATGGGTGTGGATCTGGGCGATGTGGAGGCCGCCGCCCTTTCCCATGGTCACCTGGACCATGTGGGCGGCCTTTCGGAGCTGATGAAGAGAGTTGGCAGGAAGGGGATCGAGCTTGTTGTTCATCCCGATGCATTTAGAAGCCCCCGGTATTCAATAGTCAGCGAAGGCCGTAAAGTCAGATTCCCTGACTTTACCAGACAAAAGGCCTATGAAGCAGGTGTATCAGTTATCGAGACCGAAGTCCCGAAGTCCCTTCTTGACGGCGATATCGTCTTCCTGGGAGGTATCCCCCGGAGGACCGACTTTGAGAAAGGCGCCCCAAATCTGATTTATATGAAAGACGGCAAAGAGATGAAGGACGACATCCCGGACGATACATCCATAGTTGCCAATATCCGGGGAAAGGGCCTTGTAATTCTTTCCGGATGCGCCCATTCAGGGGTCATAAACACGGTCAATTACGCAAAAAATGTCACCGGCGTCAATAAGGTCTTTGTTATCATGGGCGGCTTTCACTTGAGCGGACCAGACCTGTCATCGGTAATAGAGCCGACTGTTCGATGTCTCAAAGAGACCGTGCCAACCTATGTGGTTCCCACTCACTGCACCGGCAGGAATGCCGTGATGCAGATTGAAAGGCAGATGCCAGAAAGTTTCATCCTCAACATGGTGGGGACGAGACTGACCTTTTCGGCATAAAGCATACAGGACGAAAATGGTAAGGATGGCCCCCCGGAATCAGGGCAGCACCTCTAATTTACCCTCCATACCCTGACACCTTGTTCCTCCCGGCTGATCAGAGACCTGAACCTCTTGCCTGTCTTTATGCCGTAGTAACGTGCCGATCCTTTTACCTTACGCTTTAAGGAGTCAACCTCCTCGCCCTTTACCGCCTTAACCAACACAGAATCACCCACTTCCATCGCAGGCCAGGGAAAACTCGCCTTGGAATGGACTTCTGGAATGGGTACCTTTTTATCAATCTTACGAATCTTCATCAGATAATCCCCCTAAATAGTTTAAAGACATAGCTCAGAACTGACGAAGCTTGGGACGGGGCACTTATCCCCCAATTTTTCCTGTCATCACAAAGGCTGAACGCCCCTGGATATTGCATACCTTTTTCCGGACCCGACTGGCTTAAATATCCGGCAGATTACATGAAGATAAGATGACAAACTAAATATTACATTAATTCGGCGCATTGAACACGAAAACAATGCTTAAGTCAAGAAAATACGGCAACTTTATTTTTAGATTATTTCGCAAAACAGATATGAACCCGGTTTCAGGGAAAACAGCGGTTTTTATATCTTCCGGGTTTAATGATATTAGGCAGTTGGCCTAAAAAACTTCTTCAGGTCAATTTTCCGAGTCTTATGATCAGTATCGGATGCTGGAGAATTAATGGCAGGGAGCAACCAGTTCTGGAGAAAAGAAAAGGGAATTATGATCTGGCAGATCTCTCAAATTGTTTTGCCAGATCATTGTCAATTACATATATGCAGACCTCCTGTGCGCCCTGCTGGGTGTAATTATACTTCTTGGGCAGGTTGTTCATCAGGTACGAAACCTCATCCCTGATCCGCTTGTCATAAGTCTTGAACTCTTCTTTATCATAGTCTTTTATGGCCCTTCTGAAATTTTCGTTCTTAAGAAAAGGGTCGAGCGACTTTTCCTTGATGTTGTATACATAACGATCAAACATAGTCTCATAAAGGCCGGTTTTGTTAATCGTCCTTCCCTGGAGCAGGATTTCCTGCGGGAGCGTAACGGAGGAGTACTCCTTTTGGGTATCTCTTCTGAAGTCCATTTTTCTCTCTCTGGACACTGCTTCGCCCAGCAGACGATTCTCGATGCCGTCAAAAAAGGCCTCTGTTATTTCTATCTTTTCCCCTGTAAAGTTGCACTTCTCGGTGGATCCGATCTCAAAGTTTATGGCAAACAGATAGTTCTGGATGTCCCTTGAAATCTGCTCCTCGTTATAATAGTAGAGAGATTCCTTGACCTCCTGCAAGACGGTGTAGTTATACATGTGAACCATAGAGTCCAGAAAACCCTTGGGGATGGACTGGCTGAGATCCTTGCGTACCTTGTTGAAGAAGTTATACAGTACCGACATGTTTATCGGTTTGTCTTTTGCGTAGGCGGAATAGAATTCATTAAAGATCTTAATGGAATCCCTGCCGGAAAATCCCTGCATCCCTTCTTTTTCAGATTCGGCGATAATCCTGCGCCTGCGTTTTGCGGTAAATTTCTTTCTGTCTTCCTCACTGAGCCAACTGGGTATTACCCCGGAATATATCGCCATCTTCAGGAGCTGTAGATTTTCATCGCAATAAAGCTTATATTTTTCAGGATCTCCTATCCATTCAAGCATGGCCTCTGATTTAAGGCTCAGCCTGGAGGAGATAATAACCCTTGCAAAACTTCTCAGTACCCGTGGGAGAAAACTGGAGTCAATGCGTCTGCCGAAAATATTGCGGTAGATCTCCACCTCTGTATTTACATCAAGGACATACGGAATCTGGATATACTCTATACGGTCGGCAAATGACTGAAGATCCTTTATATGTTCCTTATCCTCCGGATTCATTAACGCAATAAAAAGGGAATTAACGTTCTCCTCGATATCTCCGACCTTGTGCAGGCCCTCGCTGACAATGTTATGGAGTTCGATAAGACGGTCCCTGTTATGGGTCTTGATGTCCATGAGGGCGTAAATGCCGTTGTTTGTACTGGCATACCTTGAATAGTAGTATTTGACCTGGTCGCTGTCCCTGAACAGCCGGCTTATCCTGGCCTGGAGCATCGGGTTGGTGCGGACAATTTCCTTTGACGGCTTGTCCCCCGGATTAAATACACTGATACCCTCTCCCAGCCGCCTGTTGTATTTATAGGGCCGGGCATATACCATTTCAAATACCTCCGTAGGGCTCTTCACTCTTGAAAGAAGAGCGCTGTAAATCGAGCTGCAAATGGTGCATGGACTATCCCTGAATACCCATTCATATTCTTTTTCGGTAAAAAGCCTCCATTTGAATTCATCGTTTTCCAGCAAATCGTCAAAGAATTCCCTGCGGTATTGTTTGGGGATGATCATTATTGGATTATCATGACTGGGACATGGGACCTCGACAAAATCATCGCTGACGGACATTAGATTGTGAAAGCCGTCATGACCGTCACATCCCTGTGCCTGGCCCTCTTCCATTTCAAGCAATCTTTCGAATACACCGATTGTGGCGGCGTCCTGATGACTGCCCAGGGTCTTAAAGTTAAGCCTCCATACTATTTCAAAACGCTGGCCCTCCTTTGTATTGGCGTATTCTTCGAACTTCATGACCAGATTGTTCAAAAAAGTGCTCTTGCCGCAGCCATGAGGACCCTCAAAGATATAGATCTTGTTTTGCTGCGCCCCGCGCCTTAAGGCCTCAACAAGGTTTAC
>DIKH01000331.1:0-514 GCA_002424495.1 Desulfobacteraceae bacterium UBA5623 | reverse complement strand
ATGGACTCGGGATCATCAGGATATTCGTCAATTCCTTCTCCCAGGTAGTGCTTTATCATATCATGAAATACCTGGAAGGCATTGCGTATAACAGGGTAAGGGGTAGTGGCCAGTATATTGAGGAATTCCTGAAAGGAAATTGCACTGCCCTGATCCTGCTGTTCACCCATACAGCGGGTGATCTGCTTCATGGCCCTGTTGATGTTGTCCCTGGTCTCGTATCCCATACTGCCTCAGATAGTCTTTTTGGAAAGCTTTCGATCTTTCATTGTATACAGGACTCTGCGCCATTTAGTATCCGGTTCTTTTATTTTTTCCTGCCGGGGTGATGTCCCCGCAGTCAGGCCGTTTTTTTTAGGAGGAGGGGATATTGCTTCCACCTGACTGGTTTCAAGCTGCACAGGCCCTCCCCACAGGTACTCAATCCCCATCATGGTGTTATTGATAAACTCTTCCACCAGAGGTTTTCCTTCAAAACTGTGGATTAGATAAAGGGTATCATCAGCGCCTTTAT
>DIKH01000130.1 GCA_002424495.1 Desulfobacteraceae bacterium UBA5623 | reverse complement strand
CCAAATCTGTCGCTGTAGTATTAACCGTCCGAAGATATTTCTGCAAATGCCCCTTCCATCCCGGTTTCCCGAAGCCTCGAATCAATTTCAACACAGATGGCTCGATTTGATAGACTGCTTTTGGGCTGTTTGTCGGTCTTAAGGGTTTATCCGGGTTAGCGACAATCAACGCTGCTTGCATAACCTGGTGAACTGTCTGGCGGCGTACTTTTTCTCGGGTATTAGGTGCATATTTTTTTCCGTAGTGTTCCTGAAAAAAATTCATCATAGGAGTAATACCCATAAGTGGAGCAGTTATATTTTCCCATGAGTCAGCGGGCTTGAGGCCCAGCAAGGATAAAAGGGTCAGAGCGGATCGCTCGTTCTGTTGCTGCCTTGGAAGGCCCAAATCGTTCAGGATCGCAAGAGCCTCTTTGATCTTTTCTTCTACTTTCCGCTCACTGGTTTTATTGGCCACAGTTCAAACACTCTTTTTCAATAATAGAGTCAATGGCTTCCTGGTTGGGCATTGTGTCTCCGACATAGGCTCCAAGACGCACAAGCTGCCCATGGCTAGGATATGGCATCTTGCGGAGATCGGTGGCATTAACCTGGGTATGCCCGCTAAATAAACGAAAATATTGGTCGACGACTGTGGAATTGAGATATAGAGCAAGTCCTTTTGCCAAGTCCTCAGGCATCCCCTTGCCCTGTTTATGAAAATAATTGAGGTGATTTTCAAATCCTACAAGGTGTGCGTTAATCCTTGTGGGGTCATATACTGCTGTCATGACGCGTCTTTTCTGTTCCTTGGATGAAAATCTCTTTGTAAGGACATAAAATCCTGCTTCCACAAGAAAATCGGACGTCTCGGCGGATAAAGCGATGGCATTGTGTTTCTTGCCTGATTCAACAGGCCAGTTGATGAGGCCATTAGCGAAATGGCATGGATAGATTAACGGGGCTGTATCTAGTTGGGGGAACTGTCTTAGGTACTTCCTTGCTCTGAAATCTACGACTCGCCCAGTTGAAACACTCAAACCCAGTTGGTTAAGAGAGGAGCTAAAGCATTTCATTCGCTCAACAGGATCGGCATCAATACTATCAACATCGAGATGAATAAACATATCCCGATCACTGGGGTAAACCACCCGATCATATGGGACGGATATGGTGCAAGCTTTGTGGAAATCAAGGCCATCGGAGGTGGAAATTGTGATGGATTTTGGTTTCTGAAGCCCCCGGAAAGCATGGTAGATGATATTTTCTTGCAGTACGTTGTCCTCCACGAACGCCTTCATGCGAGATTCGAATACGTGAACCAGTTTCATGCTCATCATCCGCAAGAAGGAAACACGAAACTTCCTGAAATAGGGTCCGTTGCAAAAGCTCCTGGGTGTTATAGCCACCATCTGCCCGCCTGGTTCTAACAGGAGCATTGACAGCCAAACAAACGCCGCATATAGGTTTGCCACTTCTATGGCGGAGGAATAGAGCATTCTGCTCACGGCAGTCCGGCTATTGATCTTCTTGTAGGGAGGGTTAAGAATGACATGGGTAAACCTCTCTCCGGGTACGACAAAGAGAGACTCCCTTGTTTCTGCAATGGCAGCCGAGACAAAATCCTCGCAATTTATGGTTCCCTGGAACTTAATACCGTTGCGGAGACAAAGCGATTGGCACCTCTTTAAGGTGTCTTCCAGATACGGCATAATTGTGCTGTCTGTTTCATAAGCAACAACCTTTATGGAAATAGGGTGATTCTCTTGCGCAATCAGGGTTTCCACACACGTCGCAAAAAGCACCCCCGCCCCCGCACCTGGATCCAAAATCCTCACCTCTTGGGGTCCGCTTTCAAACATGGAAGACATAAACCGGGCTGTGGCGACAGGTGTCAGGAACTGGCCGATCTCGGAACGATCAGATCTGCTTGTCGCAAGGTTAAATGAACTGCGAACATGGTCAAGGTTATGCAAGGGTTTTACTGCCATATTATTATGTAAACGGCTCATACCAGGCCAGGTTATTGCCACGATATGAGGATTAAATCACTCTGCTACAGACATATCAAGGATTTTGAATATGCCACCAGCCGAAATTTCTTAAATCCAACCCCTAGCCGGATACACCATGCGGATCTACCCTTCAGTCTTACCCAAAACAATTTTCTTAAATTTTAAATGAAAAAAAATAAATAAAGACGGTTGGACTATGAAATAAGATCGCAGGAAATATAAACCATTATCCATGGGGAATCAAGGAAAATAGTAAATGCTCAGGTGCTTAGGCTGAAGACTGAAGGATTAAGAATGAGGGACATCGACCAGCTTGCAGGGCTAGAATCAAACCATTCAAGCGGAACCGCCGGTCCAAAAAGTCAGCCAGTTTGGTCGAGGATGAAACTTTTTTGCTTAGTTATTTGATCCGTCATACCGGCGAAAGCCGGTATCCAGGCAAACACTGGATGCCGAATCAAGTCCTGCATGACGATTTTTGGCTGGCCCGCCGCCGGGTTCAAATGAAATTTCATAAGAGCGCTACATGTGTTGACTGCGTCGACTCATCCTTGTCGCCTTGGTATCTTCTTGAATGCAAAACGGAATTAGAATCTTGCCAGCCTTGCTTTTGCCCAGCAAGGTCGTGCTCAAAAAAAGTTGATTTTTTTTAACCCATTGGGTAAGCCACTTTATTGAAAAATATATCAATGCGGGCGCTGATGAATGTCAGACGCAAAAACCGGCAATTATTCACCAGACCTAGTAAGATAAGGGATTGAACGGAAAACTACTACTGTAGGTCGCACAAGGCATTTGAGACTGCTTGGAACTCTAGCCTTCGGCCTTCAGCCTATCTACCTCAGCATTTACACCCTGGTACATAAACATGATTACAAAACCCGGTAAAATCACAGAGAGAATAACATTTCTTGGAAGGTTTGAATCCTGCGTTTATCTAGTAGACGGTGGGACTGAAAATGTTTTGATCGGCGGCGGACTAACTTACATAATTCCCGATGTACTCAAACAGATTGAAGACCTCGGGATTGAAGAGCGTAAGATTAAACGGCTCTTTATCCTTCATGCCCATTATGACCACTGCGGCATCATCCCTTATTTTAAGAAATCCTGGCCCTGGGCTGAGGTTGCAGCCTCGGAAAGGGCTAATTCGGCCTTTTCAGACCCTCGAATTTCGCAGGTCCTGGCGGACATTAACAGGCAAGCCACGGAAGGGGTCGGGCTTACAAAGGAGGCGGAAGAAAAAGGCTTTGTATTCACTCCGATAACCGTGGAGCGGGTCGTAAAGGAAGGTGACATCATCCCTTGCGGTGATCTGACACTGGAGGTAATCGACGCACCCGGCCATTCTTCGTGTTCCATTGCCGTTTACATCCCACAGGAAAAGGCCCTTTTCACATCGGATTCCGCTGGTGTCTGCTTTGGTGGACAGATCCATCCAACAGCCAATTCAAATTATGACTATTACCAACAGACATTGCAGAAACTGATCAAATATGATGTGGATGTGCTGCTTCCGGAACACTTTGGTGCGGCGATAGGCGAGGAGGCGCGTTCATATCTTCCAAGGTCTATCGAGGCGGCAATCAAAGAACGCGCAATGCTTGAGGAATCCTACAAAAGGACCCGCGATATTAAAAAAAGCACTGATGAAATCACCGAGATCCTTGTCAGGGAGACGCCCGCCCCTTTTATCCCGCGTGAGGTCAGGGCAACGGTTGTAGGCCAGATGCTCAAATTTATCGCCAATAAGATTGAGACATCCGAAGATACTGTCAGACTCAAAAAAGGGCTTGAGTAACCCGTGAAAGGTTTCGGACGGGTAAGAAAGCAAGGCATGGAATATCCTCCAAAATAGTCTAAAAATGTAATGGAACGGAGAAGCGATATCGTGAGAGCTGCAATCCAAAATTTACTAAAAGTGCCGCTGCCCCTTTTACGCCTGATCGTTTATCCTTGTCTCCTGACCCTCATCCTTACAGGCTGTACCAGCCCCAACAGCTATCTGGGTTTCTGGAAAAAACAGAGGTCACTGAAAACGGAGTTCAAAGAGGAGCCCAGCGCCGATGTGCTGCGTGAGCTTCGGCCTGAGGACGCCTTTCTGCTTGTGGGCCGGGTAACCATGGATAAGGCGCACAAGGGATCGATACTGGTTGTCGCCGTGACCGATAAATTTCAGAAGCATGAAATTGTGGTTAAAAAAACACTCCAGGCCCCCGTCCAATTCTATCAGGCCTACCTCCCCGAAGGGGCCTATGACTTTTATTTTTTTTCCGATCTTGATGGAGACGGCTTTTTTGATGCCTCTGAAATGGTCGCTCAGACATCAGGAAGGGCGGTAAGAGTAACAAGGACAGCCGTGACGGACGGCCTGACCTGCCACGGCCCAAACTTTTTTCTCGACCTTAATCATCCCACGAAATCAAATCTTCCCATAAGGGTTGCGGTAAAGGACCGGCCTTACGTATTTGATTCCCTTGACGATGAGTTTTTAAATCAGAGGTCGTGGGTTCAAATCCCGCATCGCCCACCATAATAAAATCAAATAGTTACACTAATTTTTAACCCTTTTCTAATTCCTATGAAAAATTAACACCCAACAGTATACCCAACAAGCAAGCCAAATATTAGCCTTTTTCGGGCACAAAAAAACCGCCCGAAGGCGGTCTAAGATTGTAGGGGCATGGAGCCCAGGGTCCTGGTTGTTATGCCTGTGCTTGTATTTCCTTTAAATCTCCAATTCCGTTATCCAAAAGGTCAATAAAGTAATCTGTCGCGTATTCTATGGTGGTGCAAAAAGCTGTGGGATTTTGTAAACCCTGAAAAGAGGTCTCCTTTAGAAATTCCAGATAATCCTTAGCATCGATCATTTTGTTAATAGCATTATCTATCCTTACATCTTTGTTCATAAAAAACCCTCCTTCTACGATTATAGATTGTGAGTTGAGTCCAACCAGACCATAGGCAAGGGAACATTTTCAGAAAACTTTGTCAACAATATTTTTCAAAATAAGTTGATTTTATAAAATGTGCCCCACATTCACATTTCTTTTAATCTGTTGTTCCTGTGTGGACTCATTTTTTAAGTACCGGAATTCAGTACTTGAACCGCCCTGCCTACTTTTTTAACTATCCGGTTTTCCTGACTTTTCAGGATTTTGGTTTTGTCGGCATTTGAGACAAAAACCGATACCGCTCGGTATGACGGTAGGTCTTAGGATTTGCGCTCTATACCAAAACAGGCGCGGGTTATTTGCCTCTTCCTCGGCAATGCTTTTTCTTCTGGCACATTCACCACTGCCGATATTTCCCCTCAAATGCTGACAACGGATTCGTCCACTGCCGTTTAAGATTTTCTCGTAATCAATCGGTGAAGGATATTTCATCGCTCAACTTGGTAAAAAGATATATGGGGGATCCCCGCAATTGTGAGGGCGTCGGGGATCCCCCAGGAGGCAAGCGCCTGCCCGCTAAAATGGGGCTCCTCGGTTAAATTGGTTTTACCGCCCGTCCTTGGTGATCTTTTCGCGGCTGAATTGTCCGGGTATGCTCAGAATGTGTTTTTGCCCTATCTCCCATTTCAAAAACATTCCCCGCTTTTTTCTGACCAGGGGATGTCGGCCCTTTGGCCGGTTCAGAAGTCAGCCATTTAGTTAGGGTTGGAACCAATGCGTACTGCATGCTAAATAATCTATCT
>DIKH01000224.1 GCA_002424495.1 Desulfobacteraceae bacterium UBA5623 | reverse complement strand
GTCTACTATACAAAAACTATACAGTAGAAGGATGAGAACCGTAAACGATTAGTTACCTCTTATTTGCTCTTGTCACCCATACCAAGCGGGAGTACAATAATAAAAATATCAACTTGGTAAATTGATTGTTGGATAAATATATGGACCGCTCAACAAAACAACTCATCCAATTCGCAAAGCACTACCTTTCGCTTGCGAAGCGCCTCCAATGCGATGATGATCTTGACATGCCTATAAAGGAGTTAGACAATAAGTTTGAGTCTGATAAGAAGAACCCTGTTTACCTTCGTCTTGCCCACCTTGCCTCGGCAGCCTTTCGGATTGTTAATCTCTGCGAAGGGCATGGACTGGTTAGGGGTTATAATTATAAAAAATATAAAGAAGATGAGAACAAAATAATAGCTTCTAACTTAGATTACCACATAGCATATCTTTTACGTGACCACATTGGCCACAACGAAGATAAAAAAATAAAAAAAAAGGAAGAAGATAAATTTGCAAAATTAAGAGAGCCAATAATTAAGAATCTCACTCCACGTGACATTGAGAATCACTTACGTACAAACTTTGAAATGGTTATAAAAGAATTAAAGAGAAGGAAAAAACTTCATTAACTTGGTTCTTTTCCTCTCCACCTATATGCTCTTCTGAATCCAAGTCCTTCAGCCTCCTTGACTGTCTCTACATAACATTCATTCCGCTCCTCTTCCACAAAAGTTTTGTCATATTGTTGGTCGAAGGGAAGGTGGTAGATTTTTTCGTTCGTTTGTCTGGAAACATTACATTTGATTGATGGATATTTATATGATGGAAAATTTTCTTTAACTTGGATATTTAATACCTTTGCAAATTCCCTTGCTTTATCTGATAACTGCGTTGTCGTAACGAATGTAGCCTTTACTTTTTTAAGGGTCAGTATAAAGACGAAGCAGTAAAAAAGTGGATAGAAAATGATTATATGGGTATTTTTGAAATTAGCCAGAAAAATATCTTGACTAAAAAATTTTATTAATATTTACTAATGTAATTACTGGTAGGTATATTAATATGGTTCATAAATCTCTTTCATATAAAAATAAACATGGTATCAGTATTGATTGTGAGAATGGACACATAGCCGTTGGTGAGCCGAATGGGCTTCTGATTCAAAGGTCTAAATAAAAAAAGGGGGTACAGCATATGAAACTTTGCAAAAGAAAGACTATATTATTGGGGATATTGGCATTATTGTTCAGCCTTTTGATATTCTTTGCGCAACCTGTTCAGGCTGCTCCAAAGTGGCCGGATCGTCTGGTGATTGGCGCGCCATCTGCAGGAACAACACTTTATATGGTTGCCGTTGGAATGAGTGAGGTTATCAAGAAACACACCCCAATTAAGATGGTGCAAGTCCTGCCTCTTGGTGGTCCTACCGTTTGGGGTCCTATGATGAAAAAAGGCGAGGTTGACCTTGCTATTCAATCCGGCGCCAATGTTATTGACCTTTTCCTCGGCCAGGGAGAATTTACCAAGATGGGCCCTATCCCTGTGAGGACCTATATCGGTGGGCATAGGATGGCCCTTATGTTTCACACGACTCCAGACAAGAATATAAAAACCATAACCGATTTAAAGAACAAGGTTGTTTACACGAGCATGATGGGGCAACCAATGTTTCTTCAGATAGCTCAAGCACAATTGGCATCAGCCGGATTAACGGTAAAAGACCTCAGGGTTTCGTCCACAATGCCCAGTGTTGCACAGGCCACCAACCAACTCATTGAGGGAAAAATCGATGCTTTTATTTATCCTGTTGTGAGTGTCAGCGTACATCAAATCAACCAGGCGAAAAAGGAATGCGTATTTGTTAATTTAACGAATGAGCAGGCTGACTATGTTGAAAAAAACAACCCAGGATACTACAAAGCCGTTATACCTGCAGGAGAATTTGCCAACAAGAAGGAGATGCATTATGCCATAGCTTTTCAAACAAATCTTCATGGTCGGGCCGATATGGATCCAGAGGTTGCCTATGAGCTAGTCAAGATCCTGCTGGAGAAACACAACGAATGGGTTGGCGCTCATCCCCAGGCGAAAGGCTGGGGCCTTGACAAGAAACCGGTGACGATTGCCTCAGAGCCGTACCATCCGGGGGCTATCAAATACTATCAAGAAAAGAAACTGTGGACGAAAGAGGTCCAGGAACATAACGATAAGCTTTTCCAACAGCTGAAAAAGAAATAAGCCATGGCTACGTTTAAAGAGACGTATACATTGGTCCTGAAGTCCAGTACCCCTACGAGCTGGAAAGGGTGGATCTTCTTCCTGCTCAGCAGCATCTGGGTTCTCTATACTCTGGCATACCTGAGCAACCTCTTCTTTTATCTGGATATTATCCCCTATCCCACAACCCACAGGGCACTGAACGTGGGGATACTGACCACTTTAGTCTTTCTCGATTACCCACTGAAAAAAGACTACAGACTCGCCTGGCTGGTGGACATCGCAGCCATCCTCTTTGTTGTTGTGGGGTCTGGCTACGTTGTCTACAATGCGGATGAGCTGGTCTATGCATGGGGGGACGCCAATGTTATTGAGATGATATTGGGGACCGGTCTCATTATCACCTTGCTGGAGGCTAGTCGACGGACAGCGGGGATCGCGCTGCCCATCATTATCGTCTTTTTCTTCTTCTACATGATGTATAGTGACCATTTCCCCGGTTTTCTGCGTAGCACAGGATTTTCATACGCGCGTACCGTGGGCTGGATGTATCTGAGCGCAGAGGGCCTTTGGGGTCCCATCATAGAGATCGTTTCGAGCCTGATCGCAGGATTTGTGATCTTCGGGGCATTTTTCAAATCGACCGGCGCCGGCAAGTTTTTTATTGACCTTGCACTCTCCTTAACAGGTCATGTAAGGGGCGGCGCGGCAAAAGTAGCGGTCATAGCAAGTGGCTTTATGGGAATGATAACGGGATCGGTCGTGGCTAACGTTGCCACAGTGGGTACCATTACGATCCCTATTATGAAAAAGAGCGGCTATAAAAACGAGTTTGCAGGGGCGGTGGAGGCATGTGCATCCACAGGGGGTATCTTTACCCCTCCCGTCATGGGGGCGGTGGCATTTCTCATAGCTGATTTTCTTGGCATATCGTATTGGCGCGTTATCGTTGCTGCGGCTATCCCTGCAGCCCTGTACTATACGGTGTTGTTTAATCAGATTGACCTTGAGGCCGTACGCCTTGTATTGAAAGGTATGCCGAAGGACCAGCTCCCCTCCCTGAAAACAACCTTACGCAATGGCTGGGTATTTCTTCTGCCAATTGTGGTGCTTGTTGTGTTTCTCGGTGCCCTTCAGTATTCCGGGGAAACATCAATCATGGTAACCCTTGCAAGCTTAGTCATTGTAAGCCTGTTTAAAAAAGAATCCCGTCCTTCCATCCCAAAGATATCCGAGGCCTTTGCCAGTTCGGCAAAGGGAATGGAAAGCATAACCCCGGTCTGTTCGGCAATCGGCATCATTGTCGCCTCCCTTGTCATCACCGGTGCCGGGATCAATCTATCGTCGGGATTGCTTACGTTGAGCAAAGGCAGCACGTTCCTCCTCCTTCTGTTCGCAGCAGGGGCAAACTTTATTCTGGGAATGGGGATGACCTCTGTCACCTGTTACATCATCACCGTGGTGTTGCTGGCCCCTGCGTTGATAAAAATTGGCATAGAACCCATCGCTGCGCATATGTTTTTGTTCTATTATGGTACTATCTCGTTCATCACACCCCCGGTGGCGATAGGGGCCTATGTGGCGGCGAACATTGCCGGGGCAGATTTTTGGAAAACGGCATGGAAAGCGACACTGCTTGGTTCAGCAGCGTTTATTATACCCTGGTCATTTGTCTATAACCCAGCCCTCTTATTCGTGGGTCCACTATCGGAAACATTCAAGGTACTTTTCTTTTGTGTTACCGGCTGTTTTAGTATCGGCGTCGCTATTGTGGGTGTTTTCTGGTTTTCACCACAAACGATTAAGATCTGGCAAAGAGTCATTATCGGGTTGGCAGGATTTATCTTATTGGGTCCTGTTTCTGAAACCATGACAAATATGTTCGCGCTGTTTGCAGCGTTTTTAGTTACATTTTATAACTTTATACATTCAGATTATGCACAAAGAGTATGGCTGAAACATTAAAGGAGGATTCCTTCTATAGGTTCAAAGATGTTAAAATAATACTGTTTCAAAATTATTAAAAAGGAGGGCACAATGAGTCCTAAGTTTAAGTACGATCCAAAGGTTATTGGCAAAGAAGGGTTGGTATTCACACTCGAAGATGGTTTGGAATATCCCGAAACGAAACACGTATCGGGTTTGCCTGCAGGCACCGGACAGAGATGGAGTGTTGCTGCACCGTGTACCGGTGCAAGGATGGTGGGTGTACATGCCCTGAGACTAAAACCCGGTCAGGAGTCGGTGCTCCACTCGCACCCTTTATCCGAAGAGGTAATCGTCATGGTAAAAGGGGTTGCCGAGATAACCCTTGGAGATAAAACATATGAATTTAAACCTGGCTATGTATTATACGCGCCGCCTGGAGTTCCGCATGGCAAGATGAAGGTCATCGGAGACGAAGAAGTGTTATGCATAGGTACCCAGGCCCCGCCCGACACCCGGATGGACCGCCTTGCCGGGTATGACTTCTGAGAATGAACACGTAGAAGATGATGTTGTCAGGGTAAAACAGGAAGGCACTGAAGGAACAATGAAAATTT
>DIKH01000391.1 GCA_002424495.1 Desulfobacteraceae bacterium UBA5623 | reverse complement strand
TGAACCATTAATTCAAAGCTCTCGACCTTAGAAAAGTGGCGGGCATTATACTGCTTGACAAAATACCCTATAAGGTGCATCATTATACACATATGGAGGTGTATTATGAGAACGAATGTGCTGCTTGATGACAAATTGGTGGATGAGGCGCTAAAGCTGACTAACGCCAGAACTAAGAAAGAAGTTATTCATATGGCTCTAAAAGAGTTTGTTGAAAATCGCAAGCGTCTCGATCTTCGCGATCTGTCGGGAAAGATCAAGTTTGCTGAAGACTATGATTATAAGGCGATGCGGGAGGGCAAATGATCCTTGTTGATACCTCTGTCTTAATCGAGTTCTTTAAGAATTCCGAGACTGAGGCCAGCAGAAAGCTGGAAGAGATCCTGATGAGGCGCATCCCGTTCGGCATTACTCCTTTCATCATGCAGGAGATTCTGCAAGGGGCGGTTTCAGAAAAGGAGTTTGAGCTTCTCAGAAAGTATTTGTCTACTCAACGCTTTTATCATTTAAAAGATCCCATTAATTCTTTTATAGAGGCTGCTAAGACTTATATGAAATGTCGAAGGAAGGGAATCACAATCAGAAGCACAATTGATTGCCTTGTTGCCCAGACTGCAGTTGAACATGATCTTATGCTTCTTCACAATGATAATGATTTCAGGAGAATGTCAAAGGTTATCCCGTTGCGGTTTTACTGATATGCGCATAGCGTATATAGCTGTTAAGGGTATTCCCATCGGAGGGGGGATCGAAAAAGTTACTGAGGAGCTAGGTTCACGACTCGTAGGGCGCGGGCACAGGGTTATTGTTTATTCCAGCAGAGACTACGGGACAACTGAAGATGGCGTATACAGGGGTATGGAGATTCGCACTGTTCCGTCTTTGAATACAAAGGCCTTTCATAAGCTTTCGATCTGTTTTTTTGCCACCTTAGATATCATGATGCGGCGGGATGTTGACCTGGTCCATTTCCATGCAGTGGGGCCGTCTGTCTTTTCTATATTTCCACGGCTTATGGGCATCCCCACAGTGGTGCAGACCCATGGTGTTGAGTGGATGCGTGATAAGTGGGGCATTATCGGGAAGAGCTTTTTCAGGCTTTCCGATTATACGGTTGCTTATTTTCCCACAAAGGCAACCTCTGTCTCAAAGGTGCAGAAAGACTATTATGAGAACAGGTTCTGCAGGGAGATTGTTTACATCCCAAACGGGGTTTCACCGGTTGATATTCGTCCTCCTGACTGGATCTTGGAGCAGGGTCTTGCACCAAAAAGATATTTTTTGTTCGCTGCCAGGCTTGTAGAAGAAAAGGGTGCGCATTTTTTGATTGAGGCATTCCGTGGGATTGACACAGATATGAAGCTTGTGATTGCAGGAGATGCCGCACATGCAGAGTCTTACAAGGCCATGCTGAGAGACCTTACAGGAGATGATGCGCGCATCATTTTCCCCGGATTTGTCACAGGAAGGCCTCTGGAAGAACTCTTCAGCAATGCATATCTGTTTTGTTTACCATCTACACTTGAAGGTATGCCTGTCGCGCTTCTGGAGGCGATGAGCTACGGTAATTGCTGCGTTGCAAGCGATATACCTGAAAATCTTGAGGCCATTGAAGATTATGGATATACATTCAAAAACAGGGATTCAGTGGATTTGAGGATTGTTTTGGAAAGGCTGATCAAGGACCCGCGAATGGTTGAAGAAAAAAGGTTAAAGGCCAGGGAGTATGTTTTGAAGAATTATTCATGGGACAGGGTGGTGGATGAGATGGAGGAATTATATGGTTCGATGGTTGGGAGGGTTTAGATCGTTGGGATGGTTGGGAGGGTTGGGGGTTGATGGTGGCTACTATAAACCGTTTTGAGGATCTGGAATGCTGGATGGAGGCCCGCAAGCTGGTCGAGATGGTTTATCGAGCGATAACGGAAAATAAAGAATTTAAAATGGATTATCGTCTTGTTGGACAATTGACGGGTGCAGCTATCTCCGTTATGAATAACATAGCCGAGGGATGGGCATCCCAGTCGAACAATGAATTCATCCGATTTCTTACCTATTCCCGAAGGTCCTGTGCTGAATCTCAAAACTGCTTATATGTTGCCCTTGATCAGCACTACATTTCTCAACAGACTTTTAACAACATTTACGACCAAGCTCTAAAAACTGTAAAAATTATAGATGGCTTGCTCCGCTACCTCCGATCCCAACGAACAAAGAAATCAAAAACCATCTTAACCCCCATAAAGCCCCAAACGATCTCAACGATCATAACGTCCTTAACCATCTAAACCATCATAACTCTCTAAACGATCCTAACGATCCTAACGATGACAACGTTCTTAACCTTCTAACCATCATAACGATGCAACGAACACTATGGATGCCTCTATAATCACTACATATCGTTGTCCCATGAAATGCATGATGTGCAATATTTGGGATAACCCCACGGACCCAAAGAAGGAAATCTCGGCCCGTGATCTGGAAAAGATGCCTGATGTGAATATTACCAACATTACAGGCGGTGAGCCGTTGATCAGGGAGGATCTGGAGGAACTGGTTGAGGTGATATTCAGACACTCAAAGAGGGTGTGTGTCTCCACCAGCGGATGGTTCACGGATCGGATTTTTAAGTTGTCGGAGAAATTCCCGAAGCTTGGCTTCAGGGTCAGCATTGAAGGACTTTCGCAAAAAAATGATGAACTGAGGGGGCGTGTCGGCGGCTTTGACCGGGGTCTGCAAACCGTACTGGGGTTGAGACAGATGGGCAGAAAGGATGTCGGCTTTGGTATAACCGTTTCCAACAACAATTCGAATGACATGCTGTGGCTGTATGAGCATGCCAAGCAATTGAAAATGGAGTTTGCCACGGCCGCTTTCCATAATTCTTTTTACTTCCATAAGGATGATAATGTCATCACCAACAAGGATGAGGTCATCGGGGATTTCAAGGAATTGATTGAAAGGCTTTTAAGGGAAAACCAGCCCAAAAGCTGGTTCAGGGCGTTTTTTAACTTGGGACTGATTAACTATATCCGCGGCGGGAAGAGGTTGTTGCCATGTGAGGCCGGCAGTGAAAATATGTTTATTGATCCCTATGGAGAGGTGCTGCCGTGCAACGGGATGGAAGAAAAATACTGGTTTGAGAGCTTTGGAAATATCAGGGCATGCGACAGCTTTGATCAGCTTTGGCAGGGCGATCAGGCAGCCAAGGTTCGAAATCTTGTCTCTACCTGCCCGAAAAATTGCTGGATGATCGGGACTGCATCGCCTGTTATGCACAAATATTTTAGGCGCCCCTTACGGTGGGTTATTGTCAACAAAATAAAGAGTGTTATGGGCAAAGAAGTGGATATCAATTGCATGCCTGTATGTAATGTGGGTCAAGATCCAAGACAGGGAGAATTAACACATCTATCAGAGGAATAAAGATATGGCCGTTAGGAATTTTAAGATAAACATTACAGGCAATATATGGTTTCAGGCTTCAGTTCTATTTTTTCTTTTTTTATGCGCCTACTGGATCCCATTAAAAGGCATAGTCAATACGTGGATGACAAACGAGGACTACTCTTATGGATTTATTATTCCTGTTATATCTCTCTATCTGTTTTGGGATATGAGAGCCAGATTTGATGGTTTGACTGTAAAAGGCAATTGGAAGATTCTGCCCGTTTTAGCAGCTTTCGTGCTGCTGTCCGTATATGCGATACTTGGGTCAAGCGGAAACATCTCAAGACCTGCGATACCTGTTCTCATTATCCTTTTTACTTTTTTTTGCTTTGGCACCGAATTTATGCGCAGGTTCATGCTTCCACTGGGATTTCTTATCTTTATTGTCCCCTTGCCTGCTGTGTTGGACCGGACCTTCGGCGTATTTCTGAAGTCTGTATCATCAAAACTGGGCGGTGAAATTATCAGGCTGCTTGGTATGTCGGTCAATGTCAGAGGTAATGTCATTGATCTGGGCGTGACGCAGCTTCAGGTTGTTGATGCGTGCAGCGGGCTCAGATTTGTTTTTCCGCTTCTGGCATTGGGTGTTGTATATGCCTATTTTTTTGAAAAGGTGAGGTGGAAGCAGGTCTTTTGCGTTTTTTCCACGGTCCCGATTGCTATCCTGACCAACGCCCTGAGGGTTGGCATCACCGGGGTCCTGACATATTATTACGGACCTGAGATGGCGCAGGGATTCTTTCATGACTTTTCAGGGTGGCTCATATTTATGGTGGCCTTCGCCTTTCTGTTTGTTCTGGGGAGATTTCTGCGTTTTTTTCCCCCTTCGCCGGCACTAGATAAACCCAAAGAGGCAAGGGATAAGAGGAGTCATGACCATGCAATAAAGATGGAGGGCGGTCGCAGCGCCTTTATTGTTTCAACTGTGTTGCTGATTGTTGTTGCCGTCCTTGGTTTCAATACCCAAGCCCTTCCCCCGGTCAGGGTCATGGGGGGGATAAGCAGCTTCCCGCTGGTTATTGGGGACTGGAAAGGGGAGTCTATTCCTGTCCCTTCGGATATTATTGAGGCCTCAGGCGCAGAAGAATCGTTCGAGGGTTTTTACAGAAATAGCAAGGCTGAGACTGTGTCACTGTATATCGGATACAGGAGTACGGCATTTTTGGAAAATGAGAATTTTTTTCACAGCCCGACCGTGTGTCTGCCATCTTCCGGGTTGACTGTGATGGAAACAAAAAAGCGAAAAGTTGAAGGTGTGCCTTTTTTTAATGAAATATGGGTATCTGAGATGGTTGTTGAATCCATGGGGGAGAAAAGGCTTGTATATTTCTGGTTTCAGACCAAAGACAAGGCTACATACAGTAAGGATATAAATCGCTTTCATCTCGCCCTTCACGCAATTAGGCATGACAATACGCATGATTTGTTTATTAGACCAATAATGGGGTTAAAGAAAGATGAAAGCATCGAAAATGCCGAAAAGCGTATGGATCAATTTGTTCGTGATATGATGGAAAAGCTTATCAAATTTTTGAAGGAAAATCAGATTGTCAAAGGAAATTAGTGCAGTAAAAAGCCGACTTCGATAAAGCTGCAAACGAAACCTGTTTTTTTAAGCATGGAGATAAAGTTTGAAGGTTTTTTTAATCGCAGGCGCAAGGCCCAATTTCATGAAAATCTCCCCGATTTACAGGGAGTCCTTAAGACATGAAACGCTAGACTGCAAGATTGTTCATACCGGACAGCATTACGACTATGCTATGTCCCAGGCTTTTTTTGAAGATCTGGAGATTCCTGAACCCAGTTTTTTCCTTGGTGCAGGTTCCGGTTCCCATGCTGTCCAGACCGCAAAGATCATGGTGGCCTTTGAAGAGGTCTGCATTAGAGAAAAACCGGACCTTGTTGTAGTCGTCGGGGATGTCAATTCCACCTTGGCGTGCAGTATCGTAGCCAAAAAGCTATTGATCAAGGTTGCGCATGTGGAGGCGGGTCTTAGAAGCTTTGACCTTTCTATGCCTGAAGAGATCAACCGAATGGTGACCGATGCCATATCAGACTATTTTTTTGTCACTGAAGAAAGCGGAATAAAAAATCTCCTTAAGGAAGGTAGGGCGGAGCAAAGCGTTCATTTTGTCGGCCATGTAATGATTGATAACCTTTTGTATCAGGCGAAAAAACTGGAAAATGGTGATCAACGATTTCCCGCTTCTAAACTCAAGCAGGGTTATAAGGATTATGCCTTTCTGACCTTGCACAGGCCATCAAACGTTGATTCCAAGGAGAGTTTTGATGAGATCGCCGGGGCACTGAATCAGATTGCAGGTGAAATGCCTGTTTTTTTCCCGGTCCACCCAAGAACCAGAAAGATGATGGAGCAGTTTAATATTAAATTCTCAAATAACATTATCCTGTTATCTCCACTCGGGTTTAAGGAATCCCTCTTTCTTTGGAAAGATGCACGGGTGGTTCTGACGGACAGTGGCGGACTGCAGGAAGAGACAACCGCTTTAGGCGTTCCGTGTGTGACTTTGCGGGAGAATACCGAAAGACCTATTACTATTGAGATGGGGAGCAACCTCCTTGGCGGGACGAGAAAAGATTCTATTCTTGAAGCTTACAGAAAAAGTCTAAGCAGAGATGTGAAGGAATACAAAGTTCCTCCGAAATGGGATGGAAAAGCATCTGAAAGAATCTGGAAGATAATTTTGAATACATGAGTAAACTGATAACGATTAAAGGCTTCAGAATTTCGTGCGGGAGATTACGCCGGTTTTGGATGAATATATTCCGAAATAAGTTTTAAGTTGAGGGGATTAAGGCAAGATAATCTTGTCGATCTGGCCCAACTGCTCAAAGTGGCGATCTCTTGTGAGGAGGGTTCCTCCTACGCTCATGCAGCAGGCGGCTATCCAGGCATCATTTATTGGGATGCGGGTGCCATTGTTTGTCAGAAATGAAAAAATAATAGCGTATTTGCGTGCGACATCTTCATTTACATGTATAATGGAGATATCAAGGGTGGTAACAAAGTGATGGAACTTTTCTTCGTTGTATCTGGTGCGGCTTCCTTTTATGAATCCATAAAAGAGTTCACCCATTACGATGGCCGGTAAGAGTATTTCCGTACTTTCTACGGCTAAAAGATCCACTACGTCCGGCCTGCCCCGCGCAAAGTCCACATAGATGTTGGTATCCAGGACAACTCTCATTGCCAGTCGGCCTCATCTATTTTTTCGAAAACCACCAAGTCATCACTCAATCTGGAGGCTTCTTTCGGACTCAGCCAGCCAGCGGTCTTTCTGATGGTTTGTTCCCGGCTCTCAACTAATTGTAGCTTCTCATACACTGCGTCCAGTATGAAGCCTGTCTTTGTCTTTCGTGCCTTTTTTGCCGCCTTTTTTATAAGCTCTTCTTTATTCGGTGGAATACGAAGACTGATGGGCATGATCGTTCCTCCTGTATCGCTGTTAGATACAATGTATCTCAACTTGCAACTTCTGTCAAGCGGGTAAGTCAACTGGTAGTGCTTTGGAATCGCAGGATTTCGATAAATGTATATGCGACTTGAGTGAGTGAAAGGAACGGGCGGTGAAAATCCGTCTCAGATCAAGTTAATAGGCTTTTAGAAAATGAGTTTGGCAATGCCAAAGAGTGCAATCCGAGATGTCACCTTTAAATCAATAAGCGGTTAAAGATTATGATATTTTTGCCTACCATTCTCATCTCCATGTTCATCACCATCAGCACCATGCCTTTTTTGAGGCGGCTTGCCATCAGGTTTCATGCAATGGATGTCCCGGATGAACGAAAGGTCCACCCGCATCCCATTCCAAAATGCGGCGGGGTTGGTATGGCTCTGGGCGCGCTTGTCCCTGTGCTCCTCTGGGCGCCCGAGGATTTGTTTGTCAGGGCAGTCCTGATGGGCGCCGGGATTATAACCATTTTCGGACTCGCCGATGACTTCATGAACCTGGGATATATGGCCAAATTTTTTGGCCAGCTTGCAGCTGCATTAATCGTGATTTTATACGGCGGAATCAGGATAGAGCATCTGGGGTCGCTCCTGCCGGGTGAAGTGCTGTTGCCGGAGTGGCTTTCCATTGTAGTGAGCATCATCGTTATTGTCGGTGTGACCAATGCGATCAATCTTTCCGACGGACTGGACGGACTTGCCGGGGGCACCTGCCTTTTGATTTTCCTGTGCATCGGCTATCTTGCCTATTGCATAGAAAATTCCGCCGTATCCATCATGGCATTTGCCGTGGTTGGGGCGATATTCGGTTTCCTGAGATTCAATACTTATCCTGCAACTCTGTTTATGGGAGATGCGGGCAGCCAGATGCTGGGTTTTCTGGCCATAACACTTTCTTTGGGAATTACCCAGGGAAGTACGCCTTTCAGCCCTGTATTGCCGGCGCTTTTGCTGGGTTTTCCGGTGCTGGATACCCTTACGGTTATGTTCGAACGTATAATGGAGG
>DIKH01000415.1 GCA_002424495.1 Desulfobacteraceae bacterium UBA5623 | reverse complement strand
GCAAATATTATGCTTGAGCTTCCACCGCCAAACGTGCTGCCGGTTATAAGCGATGAACTGATCAGGCCCTCTCCAGGTGTGTGCCACACAATATCCGACTCCCCCACGAGGTTACTTATTCTTACAGAGGGAAGATGCATCTGATGACGCAGACTTACCAGGGTTGCGGCGATCCCGACAATACCTGCCCCTCCAAAATCACCGGTAAGGTATTTGATGGGAGAGACCATAAGATCGTCCGCCTGTTTTTTAAAGATGCTGGAGAGCCCCCTGCTCTCCATACGGTCCAATTCACCTGAACAGTTTGCTGAAACACAGATCTGATCAACCTGATCAGCATCAATACCAGCTTTGTTTATTGCAAGCTTGATCGCCTGATGCATCTGGTCTCCACTATATTCATAATGGCCCATTGGCGCCTGCCCGCCTGTTACAACTGATGATTTCAGTATTCCATAGATCCCGGCGCCCCGCTTGAGAGCAGAATCCAGCCGTTCCAGTATAATCATGCCTGCGCCCTCTCCCAAGACGATCCCATGACCTGGCCTCGGCTTAACCTCGCCGTCATCTTCAGCCCATATCCGGCTGATAAAGGTATTGTAGCAGCTGTAGAGTATGGGGGATAATTCATCCGCCCCGCCAACAAGGGCAATGTCCGCGTAATTCCGGTCAAGGATGTTTTGGGCGTAACGGAGTGCACTTTCAGCAGAGATCCCATTTTGGCAGAATGTGGTGTTTGGGCCGGTGATGCCGTGGAACATGGCAATGTGACTCGCAGGGGCATTGGGGACGGTCTCGGGGAAATAAAACGGCTGCGCACCCCGCGGCCCGTCATTGAGAAAGCTGACATAAAAGTCCTCCACGCTTGTTCCGCTTCCATAGGCAGTGCCCATAATGACGGCAACCCTGTCGCTGTCCACGTGATCGAGTTCCAAGCCGCTGTCCTCCAGCGCCTCTATGCTTGTAGCCACTGCCATCTGGGATATCCGGCTCATTCGCCTGTAAACCCTTATGGGCATAAACCGCCTGGGATCGAAATCCTCCACAAAGCCTGCGACGTTGGATCTGAGATTAGCCGTATCAAAGGTATGGATTTTTCTTATCCCTGATTTGGCCTTTATCAGGTTTTCCCAGAAGGTCTTGCGGCCTAGTCCAAGGCTGCATATGACTCCTATTCCTGTTACTGCGATATCCGTCATCATAATTTCAAGATATTTGAAAACTTTCAGAAGACTTAGGATTATTTGTTATAACCCTTCAATAATTAAAGTCTATATCTGCCTGCCTTCGCAAAGACAATGCATGTATTATTCCCCCCGAAGGCAAAGGAATTGCTCAGAGCCACATTTATCTTACGCGGCCTGGCGCTCTCAGGGGTGTAGTCAAGATCGCATTTTTCATCAGCCGTATCAAGGTGTATGGTAGGCGGCACCATCTGCTCTGATATTGCCAGCACAGTTGAAACCGCCTCAATCGCCCCTGATGCCCCCAGGCAGTGGCCTACCATGGATTTTGTCGAACTAAGGGAGAGCCTGCCGGCGAGTTTTTTTCCAAACACCTCTTTTATGGCCATGGTTTCAGCCAGATCATTGATCTTTGTGCCGGTGCCATGGGTGTTGATGTAGTCAACTTCCTCCAAGTTGATACGGGCCCTTTCCATCGCAGTAGTCATTACCTTGATCATGCCAATGGCTTTGGGGTGAGGGGATGTCATGTGAAAGGCATCTGCATTAATTGCATAACCCCCTATTTCGGCATAAATCTCCGCCCCCCTTTGTTCTGCATGCTGGTAATCTTCAAACACCAGGACGGCCGCGCCTTCACCCAGAGAAAGCCCTCGTCTGTGTTTGTCAAATGGACGGCAATATTCAGGATCAATCTGCCTCAAGGAATTAAATCCTGCAAAGGTCAATTCCGAAAGGGCCTCGCTTCCTCCTGTTATAACGATATCGTGGTTGCCGGAGCTGACAAGGTCATAACCATAACCTATTGACGTGGCGCTCGAGGAACATGCAGTTGATACAGTAGCCCTTGTTCCATATAGCTTATAGTAGTTGGCGATAAAATCGGTCACAGAGCACTGGGCCACAGGAAGAAGGAGTGACGGCCTTGGCCGTGCCTTGCCGGACCATGATGCGCGGCGGTATTTCTCCCATGAGAGCATGCCTCCTGCGCCGCCTCCAAGGACGACGGCGATGTTGTCAATGTCAGCCTTATCAAGGTCAAGGCCGGAATCAGAAATGGCCTCCCCGGCGGCGATCAGCCCCAACATATCACACCTGGAGGCCCTCCTGATCAGCCGCCTGTTTAAATATGATTCAAGAGCCATAATCTTGACTTGAGCTGCCATCTTGCAGGAAAAGCCGGTGGTGTCAAAGAGGGATATGGGACCTATGCCGCATTTCCCTCCAAAAAGTCCTGTCTTGAATTCAGGCATGGAATTTCCAATGGAGGTGATAATTCCAAGTCCTGTTATGGCGACCCGCCTGGAGTTGGTTTCAGTCATCACTAAAATAATCAACCAGTCCCATTATGCGCACCCCTATTTCGCCCTTCAGAACATAGATCATCTTTCTACTGGTTGTCATAAGGACCTGAGTGGTCTCACCTCTGGCAAGCAGGACTCGACCTTCTTTGCGCAGTATCTCAAATTTAAATATCAGGGCCGCTATTTCCGGTTTTACAACCGTCACCCTTATTATAATATGTTCACCACATTTTGCCGGTTGTTTAAAGTCACACTTTAAATTTATCACCGGTGCGATATAACCCAACTCCACCATGTTTTTGGGCAGGAGATCAAACTGCCGCAACAGGGCCATACGACCTACCTCAAACCATGCCATGTAATGGCCGTACCAAGCAATGCCCCACTCATCCACTTCGTTAAAGCGAACCGTATCCTCTGTTTCAAACCACTTCATGAAATCATTTATCCTTATGATCCGGCTTCAAAACGCTCGATTTTGTCTAAGATCAAGAAAGGCTTAAATTTTAACCACAGGAATATAGCTAATATTTCGAGGAGTAATCCCGCTTAAGCGGAATTGAAACTGGCTCTTATGTCAAACCACCATCAACAGTCAGCATCTGCCCTGTAATATACCCTGCCCTTTCAGAGGCTAGAAACAGCACCGCCTGCGCCACATCTTCCGGTTCGCCGAATCTTCCGGCAGGAATCATGCATAAGAGATCATCACTGGTCTTCTTCTCAAGCCCTGCTGTCATATCTGTTGTAATAACGCCCGGGCAAACGGCATTGACAGTAATGCCCAGGCGAGCCACCTCCTTTGAAAGCGACTTGCCAAAGGATACTATGCCCCCCTTGGAGGCTGAATAGTTTGTCTGGCTGACCCGCCCAGTCAGTGCGCTGGGAGAAGTCATATTAATAATGCGACCGAATCTTCTCGCTATCATTGACTTGATCACCAGCCTTGAGCAAAGGTATGTTCCCTTGAGATTGACATCCAGAACCCTGTCCCAATCATCCTCATTCAAGAACATCAGCATCTTGTCCCTGATGATGCCGGCATTGTTGACCAGGATGTCCACATGTTCCCATCTGTCCAGAACCTGCTTAACCATGGCCTTAGCCTCAGACTGTGCAGAGATGTCCGCCTTCAGAATCAGGTAATTGTCTGTCAGTGACTGCAATTGCCTCTCTGTTTGAGCTGCTCCCTCCTGGTCAAAGAAAAAATTTGCAGCCACCCAAGCGCCTTCACGGGCGAATGCAAGGGAAATAGCCCTTCCAATACCTTTTGTCCCACCGGTTATGATGACCCTTTTGTCTTTGAATTCCATATGTTAAAAGTTTAAGTCCATTATTGTCGGATCACCCAGGCCTGACAAAGGCATCAGGGTGAAACGCGGAGAAATGCAAGGCATCTTATTTTATGGCCTTCATATATGTCAAGGACAGTTGCGAAAGGACTGAAAAAAGCGGCAGTCATACAATAAATTGTGATTTTCAAAATAAAAATACAATATGTCGTGTTTTTCCTTGCAAACTCTCATTTCTTTTGTTATAGAGTACCGAATCGTTCTTCTAATAAAAAAAGAACATAATCTGATAAAAGGAGGAAGAGAATGAGAATTATTGCAAGTGCAAATCAAAAAGGGGGTTGCGGCAAAACAACTACTGCCATCAACCTTTCATCTTCTTTGTCTATGAAAGGGCAACGGGTTATTCTTATTGATTTTGATCCACAGGCCCATGCGACAATGGGGTTGAATATAAGACCGTCTGATCTTGAAAAAAACATTTATGATGTCATATCTCCAAAGGGAAATGACAATGTACAAATTGAAGACATACTAATACACATAAAAGACAACCTTGATCTTGCGCCTGCAAGCTTGCTTCTCAGTGTCGTCGAACAGGAGCTTTCAGGGGTAGAGGGCAGGGAGGACAGACTTTTCAATGCCATACAGGCCCTTAAGCAGCCATATGATTATGTCATCATTGACTGCCCCCCCAGCATAGGGCATCTTTGTTTTAATGCCCTTAGGGCATCTGATGAAGTAATCATCCCCATCGATATGAGTCTCTTTTCTCTCCGTGGCGTCTCCAAATTAACTGAACTAATCATTCTTCTTAATGAAAAAACCGGTCATGAAATCAGATCTCGCGCCCTTATCACCATGTATGATTCCAGGACCAGATACTCCAGGGTCGTGCTGGAAAAAGTCAGAAAGGAATTTGGAGACAATGTCTTTGAAACTGTAATTCGTTACAATATCCGCCTCAGAGAAACGGTTGATTATGGGTTGCCTGTCGGGGATTATGATAAGAATTCCCTTGGCCATAGAGATTACGAAAACCTGGCGGAGGAAATCTTTCGTTCAGATACAGCCATTACATATCAACGCCTTAATTCATTGAGCTTAGCGCAAGATATGTTACAAAAAACAGAAGAGTATATTGATGTGACATCAAAATCAGATCTGATCGGGCAGCCTGTTTTTGACACAGGAGAAGATCCCTATCTCACTGAGCAAAGGTCAACATTCTCAGAGATGGTTGAAGCAATTGTGACAGATACATCCAATGCATTACCGGATTATAATTATGAGGAAGCATAGGAAGTTAAGAGTATAGATGTAAAAGAAAAGGGGAGGCCGGAAGGTCTTCCTTTTTTCTTTTAGCAGGAGACACTTGCCCTGAAAACAAAGGCGGTCAGGGGCCTTTTAAGGGCCATCGTTTTTCGCTGGCCCTTGACATCCTGGCCCGGTTTCTCTACACTCTGTCCAAGTCAACTATCGTCGGCTAAGGCCGATGGATTAAGCTCAATTGGTTTTGCATTGATGATCTGGCTCCATTTGTTAACCGTGCCTTTGGTTAAGGCATAATTCTGCGGATCTCCGTCATGCAGTCCGAGCCTTTCAGCATTTAGGGCATGGAACAGACCAAACCCACGTGTGAAGTTGCCTTGATAGAAAAATTTGCTCCAAAATGGTCCTGGCACAGTCACCAGATGTCCATAGCGTCTATGAGATCGTAAGTTACAAGTCTGAGTTAAAAACCCGCGGCGTTTGCGTAGCCGAACATCTCAGTAAGCACATGCGCAGTCATGCCTGCATCGCATGGGATATTCACTCCCTTTATCCAGGCGCTTGTATCGCTGCACATAAAGGCGACCACAGGGGCGATATCATCCGGCCGGCCAAAGCGATCCATCACATCCTTGTCCTTCTCAAGATTTTCCTTAAAGCTTTCAAGAAAATCCGGAAGTATAGGAGTCTCTACAGGCCCAGGGCTAATGCAATTCATCCTGATTCCGCGGTCACGCCAGGTCCAGCGATTGATCATGGTCCACACTATTACTAGCTCTTTTGAAAAAGAATAGGCGCGGCCGTCATCAATGCCTAGCTCATTACATAAAGCCTCAACTCCATTGAAATCACGCAACTTAAGGAACGGCCTGATTTGATTTCCAGCCTCAGGCCAGCCTGCCCCTGCAAGAGAGGCCAAGTTGACGATAGATGCATTATTATTCATTTTATTTATAAGCTGCTCAGTGAAGTGCCTTAGCCCTAAGAAATTGACCTTTATTACCGGGACCAGGCCTTTTGACGGCGGAAGACCTGCAATATTGCACAGGGCGTCAATTCCCTTTGGAATCTTTTCAACCGCTGCAACAATAGAGGCTGGATCTCCGAGATCCGCCTTTATATATTGATCAACATTTTTAGGCTCGTTGATGTCCACACCAATAACAGTTGCACCTTGCGCCTTGAGCGTTTTGGCGGTCTCAGCGCCTATACCTGATGCTGCTCCGGTTACAACTATAATCTTTTTTTCCAGAGACATAATCCCCTCCCTCTTAGTCTTATGGTTAATTATTAAAACGCTCTTCGTTACGCCATGATAAGCATAACGAAGAGAAAAAAATACTATCCATCGCCTTTTATCTAACTTGAGAAGGTCTTGATTTGGCTATTGCAGACATAGCCTCAATAATCCGATCAATATCTTCCATACTATTAACATCTTCACAGATCAGGGGGCTTTTCAATCGCTTTTCCGAACAGATAAAATCATATCCGAAACGACCTTTAACGCACAACCTGCCCTAATTGGGTTTCCCATTTTCAACACCTGTTACTTAAACAATCCTTTTGTCTTTTATATTCAATAAATGCTGACATCCCACGCCGCAATATAGACAGGTTGTATAGATTTTAATGACTTCTCATGGCCGCCACCACTTGCACACCGCTTTCTTTTTCAGAAAGGGCACCCACTGGGCATGCCTGGATACATGCACCGCAAAACACACAATCAGAATCCGAAAAAGAAGTATTATTTTTTGTGCCAATTTTTTCCAGGCCATCCTGCTCGCAAAAAGCGATAACGCGATTGACCTGTACTTCATTGCAGGCACTAACGCACCGGCCACATAATATGCATTTTGAGAAATCCCTCTCGATCAATGGGTTCACGATCTCTTTCTGTAAACACTGTTTCATGTCAAACGGTTCCTTCTGTCTGGCATAATAATAGTACAAAAGGTCCTGCAATCTGCAATCACCCCATGCGGGGCAAAACTTCCCGGTATGGTCATAATTCTGTCCGGCAATCTGAAAACTGGTCCGGTGCAAATGCCATGCATTCGCTGCAGCACAATTGTGATCCCCGGAGGAAATCAGAGCCTTCAACGTCTTTTTCCTGTCCGCCACCACCATTCCTGATTCGGTCTTAATCACCATGTCTGCCGCACATGGCGTATTACAGGCGGTTTTAAGTTCTTTTTCCCTTTCGATTTCCACAACGCATATCCTGCATTTCCCATTGGGTGCAGATTCCTCTAAATGACAAAGGGTAGGGATTGAAATATCATATCGTGATGCGGCCTCAAGGATTGTCTCTCCGGAATAGAACAAAATTTGTCTGCCATTTATTAATATTTTATTGTCAGCCATTTTTTAGAATCTCCTCCAATAAGAAATCATCCAAAATGTTTGATTTCTTTATTTTGCGATTAAAAAGCTTTAGGTTCACTTATTCTTAGTAATCGCATTTATGTAAATAGAACTACCTTAAACATCTATAAATGGCCTTTTATGATTTTTTCAGGGAAGTAAATTAACAAACAATTTTCGATATGTCAATATTGGCATAGCGGATTACAAAAAAATCTCCAAAATTCTTCTTGGGCCTTTTTTCCCTTTGCTATGCAGCGAATGTTTTTTAGCCTATCGTTATATCTATATTGACATAACGATATTTATGTATTATTCACCACATACACCTATAAGGATAAAAAACAAAGCGAGGCCGCATGCTTTTCAAGAGGCCATGATATAGAAATTGAAGACATGTGTCAAAGCCCATTTTAGAACGACTTAACACACAGTAAATATTAACTATTAATGACAAGGAGGAGTCATAATGATTAGAAAAACTTTCAAGATCAACGGAGTTAACAGGACATTAATTGTGGAACCGGATGCCTCGCTGGCTGATGTCCTGCGTGGGCAACTATTGCTGACCGGGACGAAAGTGGGTTGCAATGAAGGTCAATGTGGCGCCTGCAACGTTATTATGAATGGGAAGCTTGTCCGTTCCTGTATCACCAAGATGAAGCGAGTTCCCGATGGCGCTGCTGTTACCACAATTGAAGGAATAGGAACGCCGTCGAATCTCCATCCGCTGCAATCGGCCTGGGTACTTCACGGTGGCGCTCAGTGTGGATTTTGTACTCCCGGCTTTATTGTATCTGCAAAGGCCCTGTTGGATGAAAACTCCAACCCGACCCGAGAAGAAGCAAGAGACTGGTTCAACCAGCATAAAAATGCCTGCCGTTGCACGGGCTATAAACAGTTGGTGGATGCTGTCATGGATGGGGCAAAAGTCATGCGCGGTGAAATGACTATTGACAAACTTTCATATCAGCCCCCGGAAGACGGCAGGCTTTGGGGCAGCAAGTACCCTCGTCCCAGTGGAGTTGCCAAGGTTACCGGCACCTGGGACTTTGGGGCGGATAAAGGGCTGCAATTGCCTGCTGACACTTTACAACTGGCGCTTGTCCAGGCTAAGGTGTCCCACGCAAATATCATTTCCATTGACACATCAGAGGCTGAGAAGATGCCCGGGGTCTTTAAAATTGTCACTCACAAAGACGTCCGGGGCAGTAATCGTATTCCTACATTGATGAGCATGCCTACCAGCAAGGCCGATGCTCAGGATCGCCCGATTCTAAACGACAAAAAGATATTCCATTATGACGACGTGTTAGCAATAGTTTGTGCGGATACTGAAGCCCATGCTAAGGCAGCCTCTGAGAAAGTAAAGGTAGAGTTGGAAGAACTACCGGCATATATGAATGCCCAGGCCGCTATGGATGAAGACGCCATGGAAATCCATCCGGGGACACCTAACGTCTATTTTGTTCAAAAGATCGCCAAGGGAAAAGATACGGGACCTATTTTTGAGCAAGCTGATTACGTGGTGGAAGACGAATTCTATCATCAACGACATCCGCATATGCCTGTCGAGCCTGATGTCGGCTTTGCTTATATCAATGAGGAAGGTACATTGGTTATTTGCTCCAAGTCCGCTATTCTTTACATGCACACTGCTCAGGTCTGCATGAGCATCGGGCTTGAACCGACTAAGCTGGTTATGGTTCAGAATCCACCCGGAGGAGATTTTGGTTGTGCGGCCACGATCACATCACAGCCTCTTTTAGGCGTCGCCTGTCTTGCTACGGGCAGGCCGGTTTTCCTGAGATATGACTACCGCCAGCAGATGACTATGACCGGTAAGAGATCACCAACCTCTTCAAAATTGAGATTAGCGGCGGATAAAGACGGTAAACTCATGGCCATGGAAGAGGACGCCACAATAGGGCATGGACCTTACTCCGAACTGGGAGATTTAACCGCCATGATGGGGACCCAGTATATGGGCGCGGGCTATCACATCCCGAATATCAGGGGGGAGGCTCGAACCGTCTATACCAATCACGCCCAGGGCTGTGCCTTTAGAGGCATGGGTTCAACTGCGGTTGAGTTCTGCTCTGAAGTACTCATGGATGAACTGGCTGAAAAAATCGGTATTGATCCACTGGAACTGCGTTATAAAAATGTCTATCGTCCGGGATCCACTACACCAACAAGCCAGAAACCTGATGTATACAGCCTGCCCGAAATGCTAGACATATTACGGCCGAAGTATAAAACGGCATTGGAAAAGGCCAAGAAGGAATCAACCTCCGGGAAGAAGCGTGGAGTCGGCATTTCCATCGGCATCTTTGGCTCCGGGTTGGGCGGTGTAGACGGTGCGGAAGCACGGATAGAGTTAATGCCCGACAACGGTGTTACAGTTTATGTCACCTGGGAATACCATGGTCAGGGGGCTGATATGGGGGTTTTGGGAACTGCCCACGAGGCCCTGCGGCCGATCGCCATGCCCCCTGAGAAGATCAGGCTTGTGATGAATGATACGAGTAAAACACCTCAAAATATGGGTTCAGTCGCCAGCCGCTCTCAGTTCGTAACCGGTCGCGCCATTCAGGTAGCGTGCGAGTTACTTTTAAAGGCCATGCTCAAACAGGATGGAACTTATCGCACATATGAGGAGATGATAAAAGAAAATATTCCGGTTGTCCAAACCGGTGGCTGGGCAAATCAATGTGATCATCTGGATGAGAACTGCCAGGGCAATACGCTACGAGCCCACATGTACGGAGTTTTCATGGCGGAAGTGGAAGTGGATACTAAAACCGGTAAAACAAAAGTTCTGAAAATGACACTGGTTGCTGACATTGGGAAGATAAACAACAAGCTGGTTGTAGACGGCCAGCTTTATGGAGGGCTGGCGCAGGGTGTCGGGCTGGCGCTCTATGAAGAATTTGAGGACATTGAAAAGCATTCTTCGATGGCCGGAGCAGGCTTTCCATATATCAAGCAAATCCCCGATGATATGGAAATCATTTATGTGGAGACACCTCGAGAGGACGGCCCCTTTGGCGCCGGCGGCTGTGGAGAGCTGCCCTTAACCACTCCCCAAGCTGCCATCATAAATGCGATTAATAACGCCTGCGGGGTGAGGATTACCAAGTTGCCTGCGTTGCCAGAAGCGGTGCTGGCCGGTTTAACTGCCTAGAAAAAGCCTGATTATGGATCAAAACGAACTGCGGCTTCTTGAAAGCAGGTGTATCCAGGAAGAACCGCCTGAATGTACGGCCGCTTGCCCGATTCATGTTGATGTCCGTACCTTTGCAGCAAATGTGTCGCAGGAAAAATGGGAAGAGGCATGGAAGGTTCTAAGAAAGGCCATGCCTTTTCCCGGTATCTTAGGACGGATCTGCGATGCTCCGTGTAAAGAGCGCTGCAAACGCAAAGAGGCCGGGCAGGCGATTGAGATCGGGATGCTGGAGCGCGCCTGCGTTAAGACACAGGCGCCGAAGCAGCGAATTTATCCCCTGCCCAAAAAAGACAAGACTATTGCAATTGTGGGAAGCAGGTTAAGCGGCCTTACGGCAGCCTGGGACTTGGCTCGCAAGGGCTATAAGGTCACAGTATTTGACTCAGACAGTCAACTTGGAGATAATCTGCTTTCGATGCCTGAAGAAATTTTACCGCACGATGTGGTGAGAAAGGAGCTGGATATTCTTTTTTCATTGGGAGTGGCGGCGGAATTGAGTTCTCCCATAGGCGATGAAAATTTTCTTGAAAATCTTGCGGGTCGCTTTGATGCCATATATCTGGGGCCGGATGACAGGGATTTGCCTTTCCGGCTGACAGAGCTTAAAGGTATTTTTTCCAGAGGTTTTTCTCAATACGACCCCAAGTCGCCTGTATGGCAGGCTGCCGAAGGCCGATGGGCGGCAACCTCCATGGATCGCTTTTTGCAGAAGGTATCACAGACCTCAGGTAGGGAAAAAGAGGGTCCTTTTTCAACCCGCCTTTATACCAATATTGATGATATTCCCTATGTTCCCGCAGTAAAATCTCTTAATCAGACATCGGGCTATACACCCCAAGAGGCGATAAAGGAAGCAGGCCGATGTTTACACTGCGAGTGCCTTGAATGCGTCAAGGCTTGTTCCTATCTTGAGAAGTTCGGTTCTTATCCCCGTAAATATGCCAGGGAGATCTATAACAACGCAAACATTGTCGCGGGCCGGCGTCCGGCCAATAAGCTGATCAATTCATGCAGCCTTTGCGGTTTGTGTGAGGCTGTCTGCCCGGAGAATTTTGCAATGCAGACACTGTGCCTTAAGGCGCGTAGAGATATGGTTAAAAAGGGCAAGATGCCTGCATCGGCCCATGAATTTGCTCTTCTTGATATGCAGTTTAGTAACAGCGACCAGTTTGCAATGGCCCTGCATGAACCAAGGCATGAATCGAGCGCATATATCTTTTTCCCAGGGTGCCAGCTCTGCGCCTCATCGCCTGCAAAAGTAAAAAGCGTTTATGCCCACTTAAGAGAGACCTTAACCGGCGGTGTGGGCCTGATGCTTGGATGTTGCAGCGCCCCGGCTTTCTGGGCCGGAGAAGAAGAGCTTTTTGAAAGGCAGTTTTCAATGTGGCAAAGAAAGTGGGAGGATCTTGGCAGGCCGCGGATTATTTTAGCATGTTCAACCTGCTATAATATATTTAAGACATATCTTCAGGAAGCTCCCATAATATCACTGTGGAGCATACTGGATGAAACAGGTCTGCCTCATGATTTTACCGGTTTAAAAGATGCTGTGCCCCTTGCACTGCATGATCCGTGCACTACACGATATGAATCTCACCTGCAAACCAATGTTCGTAATTTATTGCAAAAAATGGGGCAGCCTTTTTCGGAGCTTACGGCAAAAAGTGAATATGCGGAGTGTTGCGGTTTCGGCGGCCTGATGCAAAATGCCAATCCTGATCTGGCAAAAACCGTTATTAATCGCCTGGCAGGCCGGAGTTCAGCAGATTATGTGACCTATTGCTCTGTTTGCCGGGATAATCTTGCCGGAGCAGGAAAGCGCACGGTTCATATATTGGATCTGATCTTTCTCGAGGACGGCGAAACTGATCCGGCTGCCCGCAAAAGACCAGGCTGGTCACAGCGGCAGGAAAACCGTTTGCGCCTGAAAAACGATTTACTCAATGAGCTGTGGGCAACAGAAAGCGGAGAGAGAATAGATCATGCCGGACCTGTTTTAAATATCTCTTCCGAAGCATGGCAGGTTCTGGAGAATCGCAGAATACTTGTAACGGATTTAGAAGAAGTTATCCATCAGGCCGAAACCAGCGGGCGGAAACTCTATAACCCCGATTCAGGTCATTTCAAGGCCTCATTGAAATTGTATAATACCACATTCTGGGTGGAATACATTCCCTCTGATGACGGTTTTACTATATATAATGCATACAGCCACCGTATGTCAGTTTCCGGGAAGGAAGTACAATGAAAAACAGTTATGCCAATCCCGAAGATTTGAGATGGAAATGCCACAAATGCGATATGTTTTTATCTGTAGGTCCCGCAACCTTAACTTATATGGGCAATACAATCAATGCCCAGCTTCCTGTATGTCCTCAATGCGGCTTTGTGCTTGTTTCCGAAGAACTCGCTCTCGGGAAGATAGCAGAAGTAGAGCAGCTTCTTGAAGATAAATGATGGACGAATTAGAATTCAGATTATTGCAGTTGGCCGGACGCGGTTATTGTTGCAGTCAGGCATTGATTATCCTCGCATTGGAAGCCATGGGTAAGACGAACAAGGACCTTGTTCGGGCAATGTCAGGCCTTTGTATGGGAGCAGCGGGCGGCGGCAATACCTGCGGAGTTTTTACCGGTGCAGCCTGTATGCTTGCCTTGTACGCGGGAAAAGGAGACGATAACGAAAAAGAAAATGAAAAACTGCCGTTGATGTACTCTGAGTTGAGCGAATGGTTTGAGAAAACTGCTTGTGTCTCTTATAACGGGATTTCATGCAGGGATATAATAGGAGAAGAATCAAATGTCCCGGACCCTGATTTGTGCAGGCAGCTTCTCATAGACACCTATAATCATGTTTTGGAAATTCTTGTCCAAAACGGTTTTGATCCGTTTGATGCCGGAAACAATGAAGGCTGATTCATCCTCAGAGCGCAGGGTGTTATCGCAAACTGAAAGTCTCTGCCCGGTATGTCTTAAAAAAATCCCTGCATTCCGGGTTACGGATGGCTTAGATGTGTATCTTGAAAAACACTGTGAATCCCACGGGCCTTTTTCTACTGTAATCTGGCGTAAAGATCCGCATTTTGAGACATGGACGAGGCCGAAGATACCCATACAACCCCCTGTGTGCTACACCGAAATCACAAAAGGATGCCCTTTTGACTGTGGTTTGTGCGCCTCCCATAGGCAGATTACCTGCACAGCCCTTATTGAACTCACAAAACGCTGTAATCTTCATTGCAGATACTGTTTTGCTTCTTCACAAAATTTAGATGATCCTGACCCGGATATCAATAAGATTGAATTTATGTTTAAGCGGGTCAGAGAAGCTGCTCCGTCATGCAATATACAGCTTTCAGGTGGTGAGCCGACATTAAGAGATGATCTGCCCCAAGTCATTGGAACAGGAAGGCAGGCAGGATTCGGGTTTATTCAGTTGAATACAAACGGCCTGCGCCTGGCAAATGAGAAAGACTATGCGGCAAGCCTTAAAGAATCCGGGCTTTCATCAGTCTTTTTGCAGTTTGACGGGGTCAGCGATGAAGTATACAAGGCCTTGAGAGGACAAGCATTGCTTGACAAAAAAAGGCTTGCCATAGAGCAATGTGCAAGGGCCGGTATCGGCGTTGTATTGGTTCCCATGATCGTGCCCGGGATAAACGCTCATGAAATCGGATCTATTCTTGAATTAGGCTTAAAAGAATATCCTGCGGTAAGGGGCATTCATTTTCAGCCGGTCAGTTATTTTGGGCGACACCCGGAAAGTGTGGAAAATCATAACCGCATTACGATTCCTGAGATAATAACAGCCCTTGAAATTCAAAGCAATGGGATGGTAGCAGCCTCCGATTTTCATCCTCCGGGATGCGAAAACGCCCTTTGTTCATTTAGCGGCAAGTTTCTTGTGATGCCGGGCGGAGGCTTAATGCCGATTGTGTCCGAAACAAACTCCTGCTGCAATAAGCCCGTTAGAGCCGATATAGGCGCAAGGCAGACCATCTTTTCGGTAGCCGGACAATGGTCTGCGCCGAAGGTTCAGGGGTCAGCGATAGCAGGGCAAGGGACTACAAACTCGATAAGCGGTATGGACTTGGATGGTTTTCTGGATTTTGTCCGTAGCCGATCTTTTTCCATTTCAGGCATGGCCTTTCAGGATATCTGGAATCTGGATTTGGATCGTCTCAGGGACTGCTGTATCCATATTGTCTCAAATGACGGTCGCCTGATACCTTTTTGCGCTTACAATCTTACGGACATACAAAACAAACCCATTTACCGGGGACAATAATGATTTCCAAAACTCCCTTGGAAGACTGGATCTTAAATAAGATATCATCAAATGGAGGCATGCCGCACCTGACCAGATCAGCTATTGAGGCCTTTCAACTTGAGAAAATCCGGGAGACCATTTCTTATGCCCGCTCAAAAAGTCCTTTCTATAAAAATCTTCTGGCAGGGTTTGGAAGCGATCCTGTAATAGCTCTTAAAAACTTATCAATGCTCCCGTTTACTGTTTCCGACGATCTAAAAAATCATCCGCTGCAATTTCTGTGTGTCTCACAAAGCGCTGTTGAGCGCTGTGTTACACTGCACAGCTCTGCCACTACAGGTCCTGCAAAACGGATTTTTTTCACAAAGGAAGACCTCGATCATACCCTGGATTTTTTTCATCACGGCATGTCAACTCTGGTTAAGGCCGGAGACAGGGTTATGATCCTTTTACCCGGTGACAGGCCCAATAGTGTCGGGGATCTTCTTTCACGGGCATTGTTGCGCATGAATGTAGAAAGCGTTATTCACGGTTTTGTCATATCTCCTGATAAAACTGTAGATGCTGTTTTAAAACATAACATAACGTGCATTGTAGGAGCGCCGGTTCAAATTTTTGCACTATTTCAATCCGGCAATGGTCGCAAACACCTAAAAGGCAGGATTACGAAAGTACTTTTGACCACCGACTATGTTCCTAAAATCATTTCCAGGGTGCTGGAGAGTGATTTCAACTGTGAGGTTTACAGCCATTACGGTATGACTGAGATGGGCTGGGGAGGGGGAGTGGAATGTGGAGTTCGCTGCGGTCATCATATGCGCGAAGCCGATATCTTCATCGAAATTATAGATCCGAAAACCGGACAAGTGTTACCTGATGGTGAGGCGGGAGAAGTAGTTATAACAACTCTGAATCGTGTAGGGATGCCCCTGATCCGTTATCGCACAGGCGATATATCCAGGTTTCTTACAAAACCCTGTCCTTGTGGCACGGTTTTAAAAAGATTGGATAAAATTTTCTTCCGTATGAACAGCACAGTTTATCTGGTCTCGGGTGAGCCGTTTATCATTCAGCTTCTGGATGAAAAACTTTTTGCGCTGCCTGGTGTGATGGATTATAAAACCGAGCTTGCAACCCGCGGGGATAAAGACTGTCTTACAATTACCCTGAGCCTTAGAGTTAACTCAAACAGCAATGAAATTTGTGCTGCTGCGATGGAAAAGATAATGACAATTCCCCAGATTGAATCCTCCAAAAAAAGGCTTTTTATTGAACCTATAAGATGCATTGAAGAAATTATCTTAAGTTCCGGAGCACAGAAGCGAGTTCTCTTGGATAATAGAAAAGAACAGTTATAACACAGCGGGCAGGGCTGCGCGTAAGGGAAAGCTTTACATGCTTTCTCGAAAAAAATCTCAAAGCCCAAGTGATCTTCCCCCGAAAAAGTGGACACGGGGTTAAGCCGCCATTCTGTAAAGCTCATATTGACAAGGGTTCATATACAGTAGAGCGGAATGACGACGTTGTCTATTATAAAACAATTCAATGTATTCAAAGAGGCTAGCCTTAGCCTCTTGGCGGGTATTATATTTAAGGCCATATACCCATTCAGTTTTTAGTGTATGGAAGAAGCTCTCCATTGGAGCGTTATCCCAGCAGTTGCCCTTACGGCTCATACTACATATTAATCCTTTGTTTTCTAAAAAGTTCTGGTACTCAAGACTGGCATACTGGCTGCCTCTGTCTGAATGATGGATAATTCCCTTTGTTTTTGGATTATTAGAGACAGCCATCTTCAGTGCATCCAGAGCAAGCTCCTTGGTGAGCCTATTGCTCATGGCCCAGCCTTTAATGCGGCGACAACCAAGGTCCATTACAGCAGCCAGATATAGCCATCCCTCGAGGGTAGGAATATAGGTTATATCAGCCAGCCAGACTTTATTAGGTTCTTTGACATCAAATTCCTGTTTTAGAAGGTTGCGTGCAACAGGAAAATTATGTTTTGACTCTGTAGTGGCTTTAAATTTCCTGGGGACGATGGCTCTTATCCCTTCCTTTTTCATGATCCTGGCGACCCTATTTCGGCTGCAACAGATGCCTTTGTCTTTAAGTTCTCTGTGAATACGAGGGGAACCATAAATTTTGCGGTTTTGACCATGGATCACTTTAATCTGGGCAGCCAGCCTATCATTTTCCTTTTTTCTAAGACATTCAGGACGGTTGATCCACACATAGTAACCACTGCGGGAGACTTCAAGAACTTTGCACATTAGGCCCACTCTGAATATCTCCCTATGGTCAGATATGAATATATATTTCATTTCTGATCCTCCGCAAAGTAGGCCAGAGCTTTTTTTATTATGTCTCTCTCCTCTTGAGTTCTTTTTAATTCCAATCTCAGCTTTCGGATCTCTTCATCCTTGGCTTTGAGATGGCCTTTACCGGGAAATGCCTCTACTGGATCTGCTTTGCTTTCTCTGACCCAGCGGGCTAATGTTCCTTTGCTGATATCCAGATTGCGTTCAACTTCTGAGATATTGCGACCTTCATCAGTTGCCAGACGGATCGCTTCCAATTTGAATGATGAATCATATTTCTTCCGGTACTGTTTCATGGACACTTCCTCCTCTTTCCTCTATATTTACTTGAGGCTTTTCTGTGTGTCCACTAACCCAACTTCGCCAGTTTGAAG
>DIKH01000456.1 GCA_002424495.1 Desulfobacteraceae bacterium UBA5623 | reverse complement strand
CACAATTAAATTGACACTACCCAATTTCCACATTAAGCGGGCCTGGAGAGCCATCCGGCCATTCAAAGCAAATCCGCCACTTGTCATTAATCCGAATGCTGTATTGACCTTTCCGGTCCCCCTTGAGGGCTTCCAGCCTGTTTCCAGGGGTGTTAAGGGCCATGAGACGGTCCGCCGCATGGAGGCGTTCAAGCCGCAACATGGCTTGTCGTTCAAAGCCTTGAAACGCCCTAACCCGTTCGCCCTCAAAAAAAGAGCGGGTCTGCTTGTTTCGGAAATTTAGGATCACGAAGTCCTTTTAGCACGTTGTATGTTATACGTCAATCGTAAAATTTTCCAGATAGAAAGAAGACTAACCGGCATTCCCGTGCCGTGAATCTTGCCGTTTCAAACCAGCTCCACTTCCCGCTTTTCTTCAAACAACAGAAAGCGATACTTATTCGGCAAAGGGAAACGAACGAATGTCTCATTCCAGGGGACTTGATTTCCCTGTGTTATGCCTTTTGTAAAATCCTCATGAAATAAAAAAGGACTTTTGAGTTGTTTTCAAAAGTCCTTTTTTATTTTTTCCTGGTGCCGAGACACAGAATCGAACTGTGGACACGGGGATTTTCAGTCCCCTGCTCTACCGACTGAGCTATCTCGGCACTAGCCCAAAATGCAGCGCATTTTTTGGTTTATCTTTAGGGTAAAGCGGGACTGATGTCAAGACTAATTATCTGGTTTGTCTAAGTCAAGATCAAGATCCAGCACCTCAAGCTCTGATGAAAATTCATTGTCACGTCCCGTCCTGATAATGGAAGGAGAAGCGTATTGATTTTTTTCTTCCTTTATTTCTGAATCTGATTCATCCAGATCAAAAGCGAATTGGCCCTCTTGCCCGGTGAATTTCAAATCAATGTCCGAATCAATTTCTTTTATTGACATGCTTCCAAGGTCAAGAGATGAGGATTCTTCTTTGGCCGCGTCAAAAGCAACGGCATTCTCTTGTGCGGAATCTTTGAAGTCAAATTCAAAATTAATTTTCCCATCGGCTTCTTTCACATTGGTTGTCTCGTCCTCAGAAGCGTCTATTATAAAGTCATCGGAACCAAGATCCATATCATCTGCTACATCCTCAAAAGATAGCTCCAGGTCTTTTTCAATAGTGTCTACACTGACCGCAGCCTTAATTTGAGTTTTGTTAGCCTCATAATCTTTCAGAATCAGATCGTTATCGCCGGATGAATCATCCTCCTCGTCAAATGACAGTTCCAACCTTTCTTCCAAAGATTTTTCAAGAATGGTTTCGGCATGACCCACCGGTACATTAGTTCCAGAGTCATCAAAAAAAAGCCCGTCCATATCCAGGGATAACCCATCGGTTTCATCTTCAAAGGCCAAGTCCAGACCCGCCTCAATCGAGTCTTTGGCAGCAATTATCTCCTTTTTTTGTGTTGACGCAGGGATTGAATCAGTTATGGATGGCTCGTCAAAATCGAGTGTCATGTCGTCCGATTCATCTTCTAATGAGAAGTCTATTTCAGACTCATCAATTCGCTGCGTAAGGGCAGAGTCATGCCGGGAGTGTGAAGCAACGCCATCTGAGAACCTCACTTCCATTGTTTCTTCCATATCCAATCTGGATCCATGGGCGTGGTTTCCGGGCCCTTTTTCCTGCGACAGGCCAGCAACGCCAGGCAGATCAAAAACAACAGGCCGGAAGGACGGCAGATGCATCATTTCCTTCACCCCAGAGAGGTCCTTCTTACATTTTGGGCAGGACTGGTTAAAATCAAAGCTAATAAAACTGCACTTTGGGCATTTCATCTCTTTGTCTCCAATAGGTGTGAATATATTATTTACTAAAATTACAGCCAGTAAAAAAATGCCAATTATGGTAGCGGCCACGGCATGAATGTGTGCCCAAGATATCATATAGCTATTTTCGGCTCTTACTCGATAAACTTTAGAGATTCGAAAAAAAATACGGCATTTTAATCCTCACAATTGGGTGATTTTTGAGAGATCCGAAGACTCAACACTAAAGTAATTCCGCCCGAAGCGACTCATGATCAACCAGAAATAAGGGGACCGGGGGATATTAGGGGTTTTTTTGAATTAGGGATTCGGAAAATATGGCCTGAATATGGGATGTAAAAATGCCAGGTTATATTTTTTCTCGACCTAATTACCTAAGGCCTTTTTTATGGCATCTTTGGCCAGTTGATCACAACGTTCGTTGTAAGCGTGACCGTTATGCCCTTTAATCCATTTCCATTCTATGCTGTGAGTCTTGTTCAACCGTACCAATTCTTCCCACAAGCCCCTGTTCAGCACGGGTTTTTTTTGGGAAGTCATCCAGTTTTTCCTGATCCATCCCTGAACCCATTTGGTCATGCCTTTAACAAGGTATTGTGAGTCCGTGACAACAGTTACTTTGCAGGGTCTTTTCAGTTGCCGCAAGGCCTCAATTACGGCCATCATCTCCATCCTGTTATTTGTGGTGTCAGTCTCGTACCCAGAGAGCTCCTTGATATTTTGACCATATTTCAATATCGCCCCATAACCGCCTGGGCCAGGATTACCGCTGCAAGCCCCGTCGGCAAAGATCTCAACGATATCGGCAGGTTTGGTTGATGCCTTTTTGTCCATTTTTAAAGTTATGGAGGAATTAATGCACTGTTTAAATTAGGGATTTCAGCCTGCAAGGTCTCACTCTGACGCAGGTAAGTCGAAACCCATTGCACCCGGACCAATATCAGCGGTTTAATTTTTGATGAAGCCTGTAGGTAAGCATGTCAAGTTTTATTGTAAAATCAATATGTTCAACCATACAATAATCAGGGACTCGCACCCTCCCTGGTGAAAAAGTTACAATGGCATATACCTTGGACCTTAAAAACATATCCGCTACTGCCTGGGCCGCCGATGAGATAGTGGTGATTACACCTATCTCAATATTGAGTTCCTCAACAACCTGAGGCAGCTTACTGATATCCATTATCTCCAGCCCTATCTGTGTGATCCTCCCAATTTTTAAAGGGTCATTGTCAAATACCGCCATACACTTAAAACCCCTTTCCTGTAGATTTTGGTGCTGCATGATGGCAGACCCCAGATTCCCGATCCCTACAATACATAGGTTCCAGTCACGGTTTACTGCAAGGATTTTTTTGATTTCCACCTGAAGGTCTATCACATCATAACCAACACCCCGGACTCCAAATTCACCAAAATATCCAAGATCTTTTCTCACCTGCGCCGGGTTTACCTGGCACAGCCAAGCAAGTTTTTCGGATGAAACCATGCGATAGCCATCAAATTCAAGGAGCTCGAGCTGCCTGTAATAAAGAGATAGCCTGGTGATTGTTGCCTTTGGTATCTTATTGCTAGATTTCTCCATATATAATCCTGCAAAACAGCTAATAACTGGCCTCAGACGGCCATTCTTAGAAGGAATCACACCCGGGCAGGGGTAGAGCCGCCTCCCGGCATTATCAAAAACCAGAAATGGCAATCCGACATTAGGGGCTTATTATAAAAAAGATATCAAAGGGGAGCAAGAAACATTCTTGCTGATAAGACTATCTTAATGATTTTTTCGGTAGCCATTATGGGATCACATGGTTTAACCCTACAACGTTACTTATTTATTTTTGATAATTTATGCAGCCTTTTTTTCCTGTGGGAAAGGTAGGCGCGATGATTCCTAAATTGCACCCCGGCAATATGTTCAAGCAGTGTGTCCAAAGTATGTTTCCGCATCGGTAGTAGAAGTCTTATTAAAACTCAGTAATTTCCGGTTAGA
>DIKH01000394.1 GCA_002424495.1 Desulfobacteraceae bacterium UBA5623 | reverse complement strand
CAAAAACCTAACCGGAAATTGCTGACTTTTAGTCCCCTTACGAGGACATCAGAGAATGAGAAATCAACTGTAAGATCAGTGCAAAGTCAATTTTGCCCAGGCCCTCTCGAAAAACAAATATACTATTGTGCTTCTTTTTCAGAAAAGTCTTCGGGAAAAACTGAGCCTGATCGAAGGCCTCCCAAATACTTATTGTGATACAACTGAAGCAATAGGCCCGGATGAAAATTTCCTCAGAAAATCTCAGACAATTCCTTATAATCCTTCAGCTAACAGCTAATTTATCATTGTCTTCTTCTCTTGTACGGGGTTGCCTGAATACCCAGTTTTTTCATCCTAAATCTAAGAGTGCTTGGATTCATGCCCAGGATTTCAGATGCTCCTCGTTCACCTTCTATTCTTCCTTTTGTCAGTTTTAATACACGTTGTATATGACTCGATATAAGCTCGTCTATTGTGGGTAAGTATTCTTTTGATCCGGACGGAAATTGTTCTTCGGCAGTGTTTTGTCTAAGGTTAAATAAATCAAAAGTCAAAAGCCCTTTTTTTGTTTGACCTCGATTTTGGATTAATGCGCGCTCAACCACATTTTCCAATTCTCGGACATTGCCGGGCCAGTCATACGCCTTCAGCCTGTCAACTACACCTGGTGAAAGAGCAGGAGTGTTATGAAATTTTAATTCCTTTGATTTTCGGTAGATAAAATAATTTAGAAGGGCGGGGATGTCTTCCCTCCTTTGTCTTAAAGGCGGTATTATTATTGGAAACAAATTGAGCCGGTACCACAAATCCTCGCGAAAGTGTCCTTGTTTGACCATATGTTCCAGATTTCTGTGTGTTGCGCAAATAATTCTTGCATCCACGTGGATGGGTTTTGAACCGCCAACACGCTCGATTTCCTTGCTTTGAAGCACTCTCAGAAGCTTGACCTGTGCGTTAAGGGGAAGTTCACCGATTTCATCAAGGAGTATGGTCCCCTTGTGCGCCCGCTCAAATCGTCCCCGGTTTTCAGTCACTGCTCCGGTAAAAGCGCCCTTTTCGTGTCCGAATAGCTCACTGTCAATAAGCGTTTCAGGAATAGCTCCACAATTCAATTTGATAAAAGGTCCATCTTTCCTGTTGGAAAAATAATGAATCACATTTGCGACAACTTCCTTACCAACGCCGGTCTCTCCCAGCAACAATACCGGCCTGTCCAGAGACGCTACTTGCCGGACCATCTCCATAACCTCCTTTAAGCCACCATCCTTTCCTATAACTTCGTCACCGGAAAGATGTAAGAGTTCCTTATGAAGATACTGTATATCATCGGCCAACATGTCCTTATAATTAAGAACCTCTTCATGTTTCAGGGCATTGGCCATTGCAATAGCGAAAGGGTCATGTAAAAGTGACAATAACCTGGCATGTTCATCTGTATATAGATCATTTTCATCGGTATAGAATGATAAAACACCTATCTTTGATTTTTCTTCAGTTTTAAGACGCATTATCATGATTGACGCTTTTTGTTTATTGATGTGGTCTGCCACGGCTTTTGCGACGGGATCTAACGCCGGCCGGTTAATAACCATCACATCCTGTATTGGTAATTTCGACCAGTTTTTTATAAGCGCAATCCCTGCTCGCCTGCCCAGAGAAATGATCCGGCTGAATCTAAAATCATCAGCAAATCGTGTGACCTGTGCAACCGTTCGAGAAGTTGATAAATTCAAATCCAACAGGAACAACGCTATGCCTGTTAAAGGAATTACTTCCTCAAGATATTCCATGCAAGCCCACAAGGCCTTCTCGATATCCAGGTCGCCGCATATCCGTATGGTGCACTGGTGAAAGAAATTGTCCTTGTCCATGCTACTTATAGATTCAGACACGATTTTCTCCTATAAACATAAATAGGTTAGTCGCATAAACCCTGAAATGGCCGAAAATTTATCCGCAATATATTATAGATATCATGGATGGCCTCAAAATGCAACAGATTTTCAGCAGTATATTGTGGCAATCTTTTCAAGAAATATATAACTAGTTGTATTTATAATAAAAAAAGTGGTGGCACTTAAATTGCTTAGTAGGAATTCCAAGGGATTATATCGAAGGAAGAAAGAAGATTGTCGCTATTGAAAAGAATCAATGCTGGATAACATATTAAAAAATTATCAATTTTCAGCTTAGTAAAAATGCAAAATAATTTCAAAAAGAGGACTGGGTTGTTATGGGTGACAAAAATTATGATGTAGTGTTCGTCGGGGGGGGCAATAAAGCGCTTGTCGCATCCATGTATCTTACAAAGTATGGTGGCTTGAAGGTCGGGCTTTTCGAGGCAAGACACGAGCTAGGAACCGGCTGGTCTTCAGAGGAGCCTGCGGGCGGGTACTTGGGAAATACATGTTCAAACGCTCACATGGGCTGGTATCAGAGCGTCTTGTATAGGGATTTTCCTGAATTTGCAGACTATGGTGCAAGATATGCCTATACCAGCACTGTGGTAGGCACGGTCTTTGAGGATCAGAGCTGTATTCTTCAATATGCCGCCTTTCCGGACGTTGATCCGGATCAAACAAGAACAGCGGCCCTGTTTGCGCAATATTCCGAGAAAGATGCCCAAACATGGCTGTACCTTTGGGAAAAGGCCAGAAATTACTGGCTACCGGCTATGCTGGAGTGGATGCATAACCCTGCAAAACCCAGCCGCGAACCCGATGCCATGGACCGACTTTTTATGAATCCGGATGCAGGTATAGATCCTCATTGGCTTATGATGAATCCGGTGCAGCTTTTTACCAGTCTCTTTGAGGAACCCCGGATTCAGATTTATGCCCACCGGGTGACACAATCTTGGGGTATTGCTGCGGATGAGCCGGGTGCTGGTTGGCCTGCGCTTCTTGCTGAGCTTACATGGGTTCCATTTGCAGTGTATGTGGTTGGCGGCACTCATGCCCTGACCCATGCAGCCTTCAGGGTAATTGCTGAAAACGGAGGTGAGGCGAAGACCAGCAGCAAGGTTGATAAGATATTGATCGAAAACGGAAAGGCTACGGGAATAAGGCTTGCGGACGGCACGGAAGTCTCCGCTAAAATAGTCGTAACTGATGTTGACCCCTATCAATTGGTCTTTAACCTAATAGGTCCTGAAAAGCTCGATCCTGTTATATGCAGAAAGGTAAGCACCATTTCAAGGGACTGGATCACCATTATGTGGTTCAGTTGGGCCTTTACTGAAAGGCCTAAGTTTCTCTGCGAGGATAAGGTTCCGGATGCGGGTTATTGCCAGGGACTCAATTTCGGGGCCACTTCAAAGTTTGAAAGAGAGGCATTTTATCGGGAAAGCGCCCAGAGGCGGGCGAGAATTTGGCCTACTGAGATGAATGCCCTGTACATGTATCAAGGCTACAGCCCAACAACAACAGATTGCCAATATGATCAATGCGTGGGCCCTGCAAATCCGGCCGAAGGTAATTTTAAGGTATTGACCGAGCAGTTCGTTCTTCCGAATTTCGCTCTTTCAGAGGAAGAGTGGAAGATGAGGGAGCGCAAACATACGGAAGAAATGCTTGCAGAGATGAAAAAGTACGCACCCAATGTGGGTTGGGATATTGTGTCAGGCTATGTGCCGGTTACACCTCACTATACTGCGGGGCTTGCCAGAAACTACGCTCCTGCCGGCAATTGGGCCGTCATTGATAACACGCCCATGCAGATAGGCAAATTCAGGCCCATTCCGGAATTGGCGGCAAACCGCGTCCCCGGGATAAAGGGACTGTACTGCACGGGCACTGCCTGGCATCCGTTTGCCATTGCCAACTCCGCACAGGGATACAATTGTTACAAGAGCATAGCAGAAGATCTGAATCTGAAAAAGCCTTGGGAAGGCTATGTATATTAGGAGGCGAAAAAATGAAGCGATTTACACAAAAATGGCCAAAAGTGGCGGAAAAGACTTATAAAGACTGGCCTGAAGAAAGCAAGCACTGGTTTACATTCCCGGTACTAACAAAGGACTGGGGGAAAAGGGAATTTGACATCGTAATCGTTGGAGGCGGCCCCAATGGGCTGACAGCCGGCGCCTATCTGGCAAGGGCAGGCCTTCGGGTGGCGATCGTGGACAGACGAACAGAGCTGGGTGGTGGATGTGCAACTGAAGAGTTGCGTCAACCTGGATTCAGGCACAATAGTCACGCCATCTATATGCCCATGGTTGATTATGCACCAGCGTATAAGGACTTAAATCTTGAAAGGCACCAACTGGAACACATCTTTCCCGAGGTGCAGTTTGCCATGAGTTTTGCCGATGGCGGCTCCCTTTGCATCTATAACGACCTTGAGAGGACCTGTAAGTCAATTGAGCAGTATTCCAAGAAAGACGCCGCTACCTACCGTGATTTCTTCAAGAGGGCGCAGGTAATGGTGGATGAGTTTATTGCTCCTGCCACCTATGTTCAGCCCGAAGCGGCGATGGATCAGTTGCCCAGGCTTGCCAAACAGCCCTGGAATGAAGAAATGATGGCTTTGTCTGAAAAGTCTCCCAAACGCTTTGTAGATGAAACCTTTGAAAACGATAGGGTAAAGGCCTTGATGCTGTATATTATCTGCATGTGGGGGGCCGATCCCATGCAAAGCGGTATTGGCTATCTAATCCCCCTTTATATCAACCGTGCCTCCAACTACCGGCTGGTGGTCCATGGCTCTCACGTCCTGGCGGCGGCGCTTACTCGTGACTACATGTCCAACGGCGGAAAAATCTTTTCTCCCTATGGTGTAGAGAAGATAATTGTTGAAAACGGAGAAGCCAAAGGCGTGCAGTTAAGCGGCGGCCCTTATCTCGAGGCCAAGATGGGTGTAATCAGCACCATAGACCCCCAGCAGACTTTTTTAAAGCTCGTGGGAGAAGAACATCTTGATGAGGATTTTATCGAGGCTACCAGCGCATGGATGTGGGAGCACTGGACCCTGTTCGGCGTACACATGTGTCTTTTTGAGGCACCTCAATTCAGCTCTGCTAAGAACAACCCGGATGTGGCAAAGGCGCTTATACATGTGCTCGGCTATGAAAGTGCTGAGGATTTCATGAAACATCAGGAACACATTGCCAATGGCGAATTTGAAAAGGATTTGGGGTTCAATTGCTGTTTTCCCACCATTCACGATCCTTCTCAGGCTCCTGCCGGCAAGCATACAGGACTAATCTCCTGCATGGCGCCATATAACCTGAAAGAAGGAAATGAGAAATGGGCCAGGTGGAAGTTTAAAGAGGAAAAGGGCTGGATGCTGATCAACAAACTGGCTCAGTACTCCCCTAATATCAATGAAAAATCCGTCAGGGACTTTACTGTATCCTCACCAAACGATGTATCAAACAAGTTTATGGACATGGTTCAGGGCTCCATTAAACAGGGCCAGTATCATCCGTTACAGATGGGTTACTTAAGACCTAATGAATACTGCTCAACGCACAGGTCTCCTATAAAGTCGCTCTTTATGGGCGGTGCATGTACCTATCCGGGAGGCACAGTTCTTTTGGGGGCTGGATATCTGGCCGCAGACGCCGTAGCCGAGGAATGTGGCATTAAAAAATGGTGGCAAGAGCCTGATTATGTAAAGGCGGCAAGGGGAAAAGGGCTTTTTGGTTAATTTGGGATTATCTGCCTTAATCTTGAAAAAAGGTGAATGATTCAGCGAACATCTATCCCAAGATCATGAAAGGAAAATAGGCAATGGCTTATAAGGATCTAAGGGAATGGATCTCCACTTTGGAGAAAGAAGGATTACTTTCCCGGATTAAGTGTGAGGTGGACTGGGACGGAGAGATAGGGGCTATATCAAGGGAAGCACTAAACCAAAAAGGCCCCGCCCTGCTCTTTGAGAACATTAAAGACCATACAGGTACCTGGTGCAGCAAAATTTTCGTCAATGGCATGGGATCGAGGGAAAGGGTAGCGCTTGCTCTGGGCCTTCCCAGGGACACACACTTCAGGGATATTACTAGAGTGGCAAGGGAACGTCTCAGAACGCCTTCGGAAGTAAAGGTTGTGGATACAGGGCCTGTAAAGGAGAACATATTAAGAGGAGATGATGTAGATCTCTATCAGATTCCTGTCCCGCGATGGCGCAAGGGCGACGGCGGAAGGTATATCAACACCTATGCCTCTGTGGTAACGAGAGATCCTGAGACAGGGCTGATGAATACCGGCACCTACAGAGGGATGATCACAGAAAAGAACAAGATTGGGGTCTTGCTGGCCATGACCCAGCACTGGGGTCACCATTTCAAGAAATACAGTGACATGGGCAAGGAGATGCCGGTTGCTGTCTTTTATGGATGGGACCCCACAATGCTGATGCTCTCAGGATCAGCCCTTATCCATCCGAATTGTTCTGAATATGAGTTTTGCTCTTCTCTGAGACAAGAGCAATGCGAGCTCGTTAAATGTGAGACGAGCGATTTAATGGTTCCTGCCTCGGCAGAGATCGTTGTAGAAGGTTTTATTTCTCCAGATCCTTCTACATTCATGCCGGAAGGGCCGTTTGGCGAATATACAGGATATTTCGCTGGCCAGGCAAGACCCAAACACACCATAAGGGTGGAGTGTATAACTCACAGGGACAACCCCATATTTCGTGGAAATATCGAGGGGACGTCACCCCATAAATGGGCTGAGAGCACCTTTTACGGCGACCCAATGTTTTCAGCATGTGCATGGAAACTTCTTGACGATGTGGGAGTTCCAGGTGTGCGCGATGTGTGGTTTCATAATGTAACATCGGGCACTATTCTAAAGATAAGAATCAAGAAGGCATACCGCGGACATGCAAAACAGGTCGCCAATGCCCTTTGGGGCTCAGGCATCGGCAACTACGCTGCAAAGGTTGTAATCGTGGTTGATGACGATATTGATATACATGATAGCGAAGAAGTTGAATGGGCCATATCCTACAGGCTTAACGCCGCGATGGATCAACTTTTGGTTTTTCCGGGAACATTCGGTTCCATGCTCGACCCGTCAACACCGCTTGAGCAGAGAAATATCATTAAGTACGGTCAGGGCAAGTGGGCAAGGATACTTGTGGATGCAACCATCAACTGGGAGCTTGAACCGCAGGAACAATACAGCGGAGGAAGGTTCCCCCCTCTTGCCACCGATGTCGCCCCTGAGGATGAAAAGAGGGTGAAAAGCAGGTGGAAAGATTATGGGATACTACCTGTTGACAAGGAGATAGAGGGGCTGGTCTACAAAAACTAGTTTTTCAGACCAAGGGAGTAGTGGCGATGAAAGGGTGGACAGGAAAGATTCTTAGAGTAGACCTTTCTAACAGGATCGTTAAGGCTGAAGATTTGGATTTCAATACTGCGAGGCAGTTTCTGGGAGGACATGGAGTCGCCACCAAGATTCTGATGGATGAGATGGACCCCAAAATTGATCCTTTATCCGCTGAAAACAAACTTATTTTTTCCATCGGCCCCTGACAGGCACCGCTGCACCGCTTGGTTCAAGATATATGGTTACAGCAAAATCACCTCTGACTGGTCTATTGGGGTTCGGAAACAGCGGAGGCTTTTTTGGGCCAGCGATGCGAAATGCGGGCTACGATCATATGGTTTTTGAAGGTAAAGCTGATAAGCCAATTTATGTCTTGGTCAGCGATGAAAAGGTCGAGTTTCGTGAAGCAGAACATATTTGGGGAAGGGATTCCCATGAAACTGAAGACATAATCCGTAATGAGACGGAAGATTCCGGTAAAAAGGTGAGAATTGCTTGTATCGGGCCTGCCGGGGAAAAGCTTGTGCGGATCGCTGCTGTAATGAATGATAAGCACCGGGCAGCGGCAAGATGCGGTATAGGGGCAGTGATGGGCTCAAAAAATTTGAAGGCTGTTGCGGTAAGAGGCTCAAGAAAAGCCGAAATTGCAGACGATACAGCCCTAAAAGGCCTTTCTAAAGAGGCGGTAAACAAGATCAAGTCAAAGCCGGAAATGGAAACCCTTTCTCAATTTGGTACTGCCGGGGTGGTGACACTGATTAACGCGATGGGCATCCTGCCCACCCGGAATTTTCAAAGAACCGCCTTTGAAAAGGCCATGAATATAAGCGGGGAATTCTTGGCAGAAAAGTTTCTCCAAAAAAATAAGGCCTGTTTTGGATGTCCTGTTGGCTGCGGCAGGGGCGCGGCCGTTAAGGAATCGGGATATGAAGGCGAGGGTGAGGGCCCGGAATATGAAACAATAGCCATGTTAGGATCGAGTCTCGAAAACGGAAAACTCGCAGATGTAACCAAGGCCAACTACCTCTGTAATCGCTTAGGCATAGATACTATCTCTGCAGGAGGGACTATTGCGTGCGCTATGGAGATGTTTGAAAAAGGCTATATTTCAAAACATGACACAGGTATGGAACTAAGGTTCGGAGATGAAAAGCTGGTGGTAGAGTTGATAGACCTGATAGGTAAAAGGGAGGGTTTTGGAGACGCACTTGCAGAAGGAGGATTCCCCCTGGCACAAAAGTACGGCCATCCGGAATGTTTTATGGGTGTAAATAAGATGGAGATACCAGGTTATGAGCCAAGGGGCGCAAAAGGAATGGGCATCACATACATGACCTCAAAGCGGTTCAGGACATGACTTGTGCCCTTGATGCAACAGGACTATGCCTCTTTACAATTACAGCTCTTGAGCTGCAAGATATCATCCCCATGCTGATTGCCGTTACGGGAACAGGTTTTGAAACCATGCAGTTTCTGACGGTTGGGGAAAGGATTTTCAATCTTCAGCGTCTTTTCAACCTGCGCGCTGGTCTACAACCTGAAAATGAAAGATTGCCGGAAAGGTTTTATAAAGAACCTCTGCCCGACGGACCAAATGCGGGGGCTGTGCTTAATCTGGAGCAGGCAATGGCGGAGTACTCAAATTTGAGGGGTTGGGATACAAACCGAATTCCATACATGGGGAAACTAGAGAAACTGGGATTGGCCGAATACTCCATATAACTTCAATTTTTCTAATAGAAGCACACAGGAGCGATAACTAATGAAGTTAAAATCAACAGGGCTTGGCGCTACGGAACTGACAGGAGACCTAACTGAGATGGAAAAAGCCATGTCAGGCGTGTTGATGAGAGTCAAGATAAATAAACCTGTCGTTTGGCGGGTCAGAGTCCTTATTCAGCAAAAAGATCTTAGAAAACTTATTCCGCAATTGCTGAAGCCACGAATCCTTTGGTTTATGGTCAAATTTTTTTTGGCTAAACTTGATGAACTCGTAAAAAGTCGCCAAAAAGGCGTTTTTAGCAATTTGCAAACCAATAAATTCAATAAGTTACAGAGATGGAAACTGAAAATTTTGACTTTTTACGAGACTGTCAAACTTAATTTCCTGAAAAAAGTTCCAAAGCCTGCAACAGCTCAAATAAAGGAAAAAAATAAATGAGAATAGCGTCAACGGGATTGGGTAAAACGGAACTCCGCGCCGTAATCTTCGATCTGCAGCCAAAAGGTAATTGTATCGGACTTCACGCAACAACAGATTATCCTGATGGGTGCAAAGGATGGCATCTCGAGACATATCTTGAACCCCAGGACATTTTGCCTGTGGTGCTGGGATTTCTTCGACCTGGTATTCTTTGGCTGATTATAAAGAGTTTTGTTTTTCCGCTGAAAAATCCCAAGGAGCCTGAAAAACTTTAGGAATTAAACAAGTGATGAACTCGTAAAAAGTCAAAATTTTCAGTTTCCATCTCTGTAACTTATTGAATTTATTGGTTTGCAAATTGCAAAAATGCCTTTTTGGCGACTTTTTACGAGTTCATCAACAAGTGATTGAAAAATTTTTTCAATTAAGCTGAATGGGACCTGATTTTTGCTGTAAAGGACTGATGTACCTGGATCCGGACACCTATTCATGCTACTATGTAGAGGTATTCGACAGAAGAGGGAGAACCTAAAGAGACGCTGTCCATCACGATAATCAAGCTGAAGAAGGTATGTCCACCATAAAGAAGATTAAATGTTTTTTGGCCTGTTCGGTGCATTAGGGCCTAAGTTTGGCTGAAGCCACCTTAATTCAATTAGATCTTTAGAGAGGGAGAAATGGAAAGTCATCAGGTTGTAATTGTCGGGGCCGGTCCTGCCGGATCGTCTTGCGCAAAGGCATTAAAGGAAGAAGGTATTGATGTGCTCATTATAGAAAAGGAGATTTTGCCCAGATATAAAACATGTTCAGGAGTTCTTTTTGGCCAGACGCAGGTGTTGCTTAATAATTATTTTGGCGGCCTTCCTCCGAAGTCCGTCTATTGTCGGCCGGAAATCATAAACAACTCCAATATAATGGAATGGAACAGAGAAAAGGGATTTTTTGAATTTGTCTGGGAACTGCCGAAGGACGGAATACAGTTTCCCACTGTATACTACAATATCTGGCGCAATCTGTTTGATCTCTGGCTCCTTGAGGAGTCAGGAGCTGAATATCGTCAGGGTTGGTCCCTTAAGGGTTTTTCATTGAAAGACGACAATGTAGCAGTGGAAGTCACCAGCAAGGATGATAAGACAACAAGGCTTAGCTGCTCGTATCTCATCGGCGCAGACGGAGGCAACTCGAAGTTACGAAGGCTCCTTGATCCAGCATGGATCAAAGAAAGTTTGGTGTCTAGTGTTTACCAGACCTATAATCGTTTCTCAGACAGCGGAGATCTTGAAGAGGGAAAATGGGCCGTATTTTTTGAACCTGATATCAGTGAGACACTCTGCTGCGTGCACCACAAAGACGATTTTCTGACACTCTGCGTGGGAGGATTCAGCGGTCGCGATCTGAAAGCGGTAAATGAGATGTTTAAGAAGTTTTTGGAGGATGAGTTTAGTGTTGTCTTTGAGCAGCAGGAACGAGTTGAAGGTTGTGTGATGAGGATGGGGCCGCCAAACCTGGGCAGAGGCAGGATTATTCTGACCGGCGAAGCAGCAGGCTTCATGTATCTTAATGGCGAGGGAATCAGTGTTGCCATTGATTCCGGGTATCGAGCGGGAAAGGCGGTGGCTAAGGCAATCCGAGAGGGCTTCGACGCAATTGATATCTATGGAAGTCAAAGTATTGATCTGTTAAGACACGTAAGTTTGTGTACCGAAAACGCGCACTTTTTTTCAGTTCAGCCTTAAGTAGATCTACTTTGATGTATTTGATCAGATTAAAGTGTTTTATCTTTACAAAATTAAAGCTGAAAGAGAGGGTTAAAAATGGCAGACAAGGAATATGATATAGTATATGTGGGTGCAGGAAACAAAAACTTCACACATGCGATGTATGCGACCAAGTTTGCTGGTCTTAAAGTGGCGATGTTTGAGACGCGCCATGAGGAGGGAGGCGGCTGGTCATCTGAAGAAAGCCCTGCTCCAGGTTTTATAACGAATCAGTGCTCTCATATTCACATTTACCTTCACCATCATGCTCCGGTGTGGCTGGATATCCCGGAGTGGAAGGAATATGGCGTTCAGTACGTCAAACCCCGTGTTAGCCAAAGTGTGGTATTTGAAGAGGATGATAGCTGGTGCGGCACCTATACAATATGGGAAAAGGACCACAGACAAAAGACCTATGACCTTTTGAAAAGGTGGTCCAAAAAGGATGCTGATACCTATGCGTACTATGAAGAAAAATGGTTTAAGTACATTTATCCTGCCTCCCTCGAATGGTCCTTTACACCGCCCGTGCCGCTGGGCCAACCTGATGTGATGGATAGGCTGATCATGAATCCGGACAGTGGGATCAAGCCGCACTGGGTGATGATGAGTGGCATACAGTTGATGAGGGAGTTGTTTGACAGTCCTGAGGTCCAATCCTGGGGCATCAGGGGGGCCCAGTCTGCAGGCGTAAACCCCACTGCCTATGGATCTGCACTGATCGCGCTATGTCTGATGAATACATACCTAGATACTATCGTAATCAAGGGAGGCACACATCAATGCGCACATGCGGCCTATCGTGTAGTGACGGAAAACGGAGGTGAATTGTATCACAACAAGACCGTTGAGAAGATCCTGATAGAGGATGGAAAGGCAACCGGCATACGTCTTACTGACGGTACAGAGATTAAGGCAAGGCTGGGCGTTTGTGTCGGCGCCCACCCCTATGAGTTGGTTCATGACCTGACCGATCCGAAGGAATGGCCGTCAGATGTGCAGAAGCTGGTCAAGTACATTGAACGTGATTTTGTTACGGTCTCCTGGTACACATGGGCCTTGAGAGAGCAGCCGGTTTACAAGGCCGAGGCCTTTGATCCGGATATCCGGCAATCATGCTGGATCAATCTTTCAAAAAAGGGACTTCAAGGGGTTTACAGAGAGGCCCACGAGCGACTTGCCGGTCACATGCCGAAAAGAGAAGACTTCAATATGGTTATAACCAATTGGTCCACTTTCGCCCATGATTACTATGCGCCTCCCGGTCCCTATGCAACGGTTCAGACCGAGCAATTCCTTCAGCCCGCAACCCGATACTCTGAAGAGGAGTGGAAGAAATTCGAAAAGAACCACGCAGATGATATTCTCTGGTTTTGGAACAAATACTGCGACAATGTGCACTGGGACAATGTGATCGGTTACAACCCGGTGACCTCTTTCTATATTGCCAAGCATGCGCGCAACTATGGTCCCCAGGGCAACTGGTGCGTTATAGACATGGACGGCCCGCAATTGGGCAGGACACGACCTATCGCACAGCTTGCCGATGTAAGAAATTTTCCAATTAAGAATCTTTATCCAGCTTCATCGGCCTGGCATCCCTCAGGGGGGGCCACATCTGAACAGGGCTATTGGTTATATCATGTTACGGCCGAACAACACGGGTTGCCGATTCCGCCTGCAAAGGATTGGTCCGCCATGGTGCAGAAGACACTAAGGGATGGGGAACTGTAGAGAATAAGGAGGACGAGAATAATGAACAGAACATTTGATGTAATCGTGATCGGCGCAGGTCCCAACGGGCTCCTTTCGGCGGCATATCTTGCAAAGGCCGGGATGAAGGTACTGGTAATCGAGCGCAGACATGAGATGGGAGGCGGTGCTGCTACCGAGGAAGTCACAGGTACTCCCACTCTTCGGGCCAATACCCATGCCTATTTTATGATGATGGTGGATTATGCCCCGGCATATAAGGATCTGGAGCTTGAGATCAAATATGGATTGAATCACATTTATCCAGATCTTCAGTGTGTAATGCCTTTTTCGGATGGAAGGGCGATCTGCCTTTATAGTGATGTGGAAAGAACATGTAAATCATTTGAGCAGTTTTCAAAAAAAGATGCGGATACATACAGAGAGCTCGTAAAAAAGTGCGATATTTATATGAAGGAGTTCATAGGCCCTGCCACCTATGTGCAACCAGAAGGCGCCCTTGATGCTGCCCAAAAACTTGAATCCCATGAGATCGGAAGAGAACTCAGCGAATTTACCACAAAAAATGCAAGGAAGGTGGTGGGAAAATATTTCGAAGATCCACACGTGAAATCCCTTTTGCTGCACAATATCTGTATGTGGGGCCTTGACCCCAATCAGGACGGGCTAGGCTATCTGATCCCTCTTTATCTCGACCGGATGTATAAATATCGGATGCTTCAGGGAGGAACTCACACGCTCCCCCAGGCTCTTATGAAAGTGGTCATGGAAAACGGCGGACGGATGTTAACCGCAACCATTCCGACCAAGATAGTGGTTGAAAACGGTGTAGCCAAGGGCGTTCAGGTGGAAGATGGCAGATATTTTGAGGCGACAAAGGCAGTGATCAGCACCATTGATCTTCATCAGACGTTTATCGATCTGATAGACAAAGATGTGCAGGATAATGACTTTGTTGAATCCATCCAGGGATGGCAGTGGGAGCACTGGGCCTTTTTGGGTGTCCATATATCCCTTAAAGAGCCCCTTAAGTTCAAGGCAGCTGAGAAAAACTCTGAACTAAATAAATCACTCTATTATGTTCTGGGGCATGAAACTACGGAGGATTTTCTGGGGCATTATGAGAAAATCGGTCAGGGCATAAGCGATCTAAAAGACGGATATGTGCTTACCATCCCCTCGGTTCATGATCCCATGCAGTGTGCCCACCATGGGGGTCATATATGCAGCATCTACAAGATGGCGCCTTATGACCTGAACGGCGACAGTGACAATTGGATAAGGCACAAGACAAAAGAAGAGCATGCCATGGGATGCATTGATGTTCTGAGGCGCTATGTTGTAAACGCAACTGACGAGAACATTCGGAACTTTTACGTGTCGACACCGGCGGAGTATTCAAAGAAGTTCGCGGACATGGTAAGAGGCTCAATAAAGCAGGGGGCTTATCTGCCTCTGCAGATGGGTTATATGAGGCCAAATGAATTTTGCTCCACGCACCGCTCGCCCATCAAGAATCTCTACATGGGCGGAGCATGCACATACCCGGGAGGAACCATTCTCTTGGCCAACGGCTATCTTGCCGCCGATGCGGTTGTGGCTGAACTGGGGATGGAAAAGTGGTGGGAAGAGCCTGAGATTGTAAAGAACGCAAAAGCCAAGGGCATGCTTTAAGTCTGTTTATGCTGTCAAAGTGTGAAATGAGCTGAATGCTACAAATAACAGTTATGCGAAGGGGAATGAACATGAAATATATCATAGGAACGGATACAGGAGGCACCTTTACCGATTGCACGGTATTAAGGGAAGATGGGGAAATATTTATCGATAAATCCTCTACTACGCCCCATGATTTTTCCATCGGCGTAATGGATGCAATTGCTGAAGTAGCAAAGGACATGGGTCTATCCGTAGAAGATCTCTTGAAAGAGGGTTTACACAAACACGGTTCTACTGTTGCCACCAACGCCTTGATAACGCGTACAGGGAGCAAGGTGGGTTTGATAACCACGCGAGGTTTTGAAGATACTACCTTGATCATGCGGGCCATTGGCAGGGTGGCCGGGTTGGATGAATATGCGCTCAAGCATCAGTCTGCCTGTATTAAACCAGAACCGGTTGTTCCCAAGGAACTGATTAAGGGTGTGACAGAGCGGATCGATTTTTCCGGGGATGTGGTCATCCGCGTAAACGAGCAAGAGGCCCGGGAGGCCATTCGCAGCCTGGTTGAAGACCATGAGGTTGAGGCCATTGCAGTGAACTTTCTGTGGGGATTTGTAAATCCCATTCATGAAAACAGGATAAAGGAATTGATCCAGGAGATATATCCTGACAAGGACCTTTTCCTTTCAATAGCCAGTGAACTGGTGCCGGTGGTGCGGGAATACGCGCGGAGCAATACGGTCATCCTCAATGCATTTCTTGGGAAGACCATCCGGAATTATACAAAGAACCTGGGTATCAAGTTGAAGGAATCTGGTTACAAAGAGCCCCTGCTTCTGATGCAGGCTAACGGCGGGATCGGGCTTCCCGAGGAAGTCTCACCCATCGGGACACTTGGCTCCGGACCTTGCGGGGGTATGATGGCCAGCAAGTATATGGCGGATCTCCAGGGACATAAAAATGTGATCACCACAGACATGGGCGGGACCAGTTTTGATGTGGGTCTTCTGATCGACGGATTCTGGCGTTATGCCAAAGAGCCGGTTGTGGAGCGGTTTCATATTACTTGGCCCATGATCGAAATCGAATCCATCGGCGCTGGCGGCGGGACTCTGTCCCGGGTAGATCCGGTGACCAAGCGCTTGCTGGTTGGACCTAAGAGTGCAGGGGCGGCGCCTGGCCCTGTTTGTTACGATGCAGGAGGCACCGAGCCTGCCATCACTGACGCCAACGTGATTTTAGGTTTTTTGGATCCGGACTTTTTTCTGGGAGGCCGGATGAAGCTGAACAAGGCCAAGGCCGAACAGGTGATGAAAGATAAGATTGCCGATCCCCTTGGCATGAGTGTTATTGATGCTGCAGCGGGCATCCATGACATAATCAACGGCCATATGTCCGACTTGATCAGGAAACAGGTAGTGAGGACCGGAAATATTCCCGAAGAGTTTGTGATTTACGCCTTTGGGGGCTCGGGCCCGGTCCATGCTGCGGCTTACGGCAGTGAATTGGGAATTGAAAAGGTCTATGTATTTCCCACTTCGGCAGTGTTTTCCGCCTTCGGCATTTCAGCGGCAGATGTTATTCATACCTACACGACTTCTTATCGGTATAACATGCCGGTGGATCCGAGCATCTTGAATAACCGGATTAAGGAGCTTGAAGAGGTTCTCTATGAGATTATGGGGCGCGAGGGGATCGCGCGGGAAAGGGTCCAGTTCAGGAGGTCATTCTATATGCGGTATCGCCGGCAGCTCAATGAATTGGAGATCCATGTGCCTGTCAAGGACTATAATGAACAAGACATCCTGGACATCATGGACGGTTTTGAAAAGAGATACGAAGACGTCTACGGTGCGGGTTCTGCTTACAGGCAGGCAGGAATTGAAGTGATCTCCATCAGCATAGACGCCATCGGTGTGTCCGCCAAGCCCAAGCTCAAGACCTATCCGGTGGAGGAGGAAAATTCATCTGCAGCCTTGAAGAGTCACAGGGAAGTATTTTTCCCAGGAAAATTCCACAAGTTTATGGATACCCGAATCTATGACTATGATAAGCTGAATCCTGGCAATCTTGTTGAAGGGCCTGCCATAGTAGAGACTCCGATCACCACCATCGTGATTCCTCCCGAGAAAAGCGGAAAGATGGACAAGTACCGGAACATAGAGATAACACTTTATTAAGCCCCATAGGTAAAAATGATCTGCAAAGGCCATAAACCAACAAATGATTGGTGTCTACAGTAAAGTACCGGACAATTGCTTACCCGGAGTAGGACTTAAATTGAGATGGGTTTCCAGCCAAGGCACCTTAACCGTTATGTACTTATAAAGAAATATGGAACCTGAAATCATAATTAACGGGATAAGGCTCATAGAAGCCCAGGCTATGACTGTAAGGTGTGCAGTAAATAGCTTCATTATAGATTTACAAAACAATGGACTTGGTGATGATGAGCACGGAAAAGCAATGGCGAGAGCATACCTAGCAAGGCTTAGGGAGATAACTGAAATAATGCATAACAAAGAAGATGCAGCCGTTTTAGCTGAATGTAGATTTTGTGATCACATGTACGATCAAAACACCCAAAAGATAGCATGTCCACATAGTAAAAAACACGGCTGATCTTCACATTAGTTTGAAAAGGAGAACGAATATGCGGAAAGAACTAGATCCAATACAATTTGAGATATTTCGCCACCGACTGTTTAATATATTAGAAGAAGGGCGAATAGCCATCAAGATGGTTTCCGGCTCTCCGGTAGTTGTAGAGGGTGGCGAGACCATGTGTAGCTTCCATGCACCGGATGGCACTACGATCCTCACTGCGGCCGGTGTTCTGCTCCACAGTTGGGGAGCCCGTGATTTTATCAAGAAGACCATAGAATGGTACAAGGATGATCCTGGTATTTATGATGGGGATCAATTCTTTTTTAATGATCCCTATATCGGGGGGCAGCACCTGGCCGATTACGTGATCGTGAAACCCATCTTTTATGAGGGAAAGTTGGTGGCCTGGGTGGGAAGTATCATGCACACGGCCGAGACCGGTGGGATTGAACCGGGCGGTATGCCGGCAAGCTCCGGAGAGATTTTCCATGAGGGGATCCGGATACTGGGCCTGAAGATCGTGGAGGGGGGAAAATTCAGGTTGGATGTATTCAATACGATCATCCACCAGGTGAGGGACCAGAACCTGCTCTCTCTGGATACCAAGGCCAAGATCGCTTCCAACAATGTTTGTGCGGCCGGTTACCTGACCATGGTGAAAAAATTCGGCTATGACTTTGTGACGGCTGCGGACCAAAAGATCATTGATGATTCCGAGGCCATGGCGCGCAAGAAGCTGAGAGAGCTTCCGAACGGCGTGTGGCGGTCGCGTCTGTATGGAGATACCAGCGGAAAGATGGAGAGACCATTTAAAATCGTCTGCACCATGACCAAAGAGGACGATTCCATGACCTTTGATTTTACAGGCACAAGTCCCCAGAATGAGGGCTCCACCAATTGTACGCTGCCTGCCACTTGGGGCCAGTTGTTTGTGATCCTGTCCAGTCAGTTGTTTTGGAATGTGCCCTGGAATGGGGGCATGGTTGAGCCGATCAAGCTGATTGCGCCGGAAGGAACAGTAGTCAACTGCGCCTTTCCAGCGGCAGTGGGCTCGGCGGTCCATACGGTGGGGACGCTGATCACGGAAGTGGCGCACGAGTGTGTGGCTAAGATGCTTTATGCTGCGGGCCTTTATGAGGATGTGAACAGTTCCTGGTTCGGTGCCGGTGTTGGGCCCATATTCGGCGGCGTCAATCGCATGGGAGACCGATTCGGAGGTATGATCCTGGACGGTTTTGCAGCCGGCGTGGGCGGGACCCCGGAAAGAGACGGCGTGGACACAGGTGCAGTGATGATGAATCCTACATCCACTGTATCGGATGTGGAAATGATAGAGATGAATCTGCCCTTCATGTATCTGGGCCGTAAACAGGCCATGGATTCTGGCGGATTCGGTAAACATGACGGGGGCATGGGACCAGAGATGATCTACATGGTATACAACCCGGTATTCATGGCCCTGGGACTGAGCGGTAGCGGAAGAAAAGCGCCTGCGGGATTCGGTATGTTTGGAGGATATCCCACGGCCTTGGAGGAGACCCGATTTGCCCATGGCTCCAAGATTCGAGAATGGTTCAAGGAGTCCAAGTGTCCCGGAAGTTTTCAAGATCTTGAGAAACTCGGAGGGAAAATCGTAGATGCACCCCATTGTTTTCCTGTACGACCCATTGATAATTTTGATCTGATCGCAAGTCGCGGATGTTCTGGCGGCGGTTACGGCGATCCTTTGGAGCGGGACCCGAAAAAGGTGAGCGAAGACGTCCGGCTTTCCGTGATTTCCCTGGATACGGCGAACAAGGTCTACGGCGTTGTGATGGATCCCAAGACTTCTGAATGTGATGTTGCTGAAACCGAGGCGATGAGAAAGAAGATCAGGGATGAGAGGGTCAAGGAAGGAAAACGAATAAAAGCCCCGATCCAATTCAACGGAAAAAACAAGAAGGTAATGCTGCGCATCCATGAAAACCTGGAGGTGGTGGAAAAAGAAGATAAGAAAAAGGTTATCCATTGCATGCGGTGCGGGTATGAATTTTGTGAAGCCGATGATAATTACAAGCTATATGCCCTGTTGCGTGAAAGGGATCTGAAGGATATCCGCTTAAGATCCCTGATAAACGGAGAGCCGATCTTTGTAACGTATCAGGAGTATATTTGTCCAGAGTGCGGAACGCTTCTGGAGGTAGACAATTATTCTCCCGAACTAGATAAAGAAGAACCAACGCTTTGGGATATCCAAATTAATATCTAGTTGGCTTGACTGAAACTCAGGTGTAATGAGGCATATTATTGTTACATGGAGGAACCCATGATAGGAATTACTTCTATTGGCGCGTATGTCCCCGCCTGGAGGCTGGACAAGAGCGCCATTGCCAGGCATTTTCGGGGTGAAAAGTCTGTCGCCAACTTTGATGAAGACGCAATAACCATGGCGGTGGCGGCAGGAATGAACGCCCTTGATGATGCTACCCGCAAGGACATCGGCGTACTCTATTTTGCAAGCGCCAGTTCTCCATACAGCGAGAAGATGGCCGCTACCCTTATCGGGTCGGCATTGGATCTGCCGCGTACGGTAAGGACGGTGGATATCAGCCACTCAACCCGCGGCGGGACAGCAGCAATTTTCGCAGCAATGGACAGCATCAAGGCAGGATCTGCAAAAAAGGCGATGGTTGTGGCATCAGACATGAGACGTGCAAAACCCGGATCAAACCATGAGCAGAATTTCGGCGACGGCGCGGCAAGCCTGGTAATCGGGGATACAGATGTAGCAGTAGCAATACTTGATAGCTATTCGGTCTCTCATGAAATAATGGATATGTGGAAGGGCGAAAGAGAAGATTATGTACGTTCATGGGAGACCCGTTTTTATATTACCCAAGGCTACATGAGGGCCGTTGCAGAGGCCATAAATGGCCTGTTAAAAAAAACAGGGATAAAGCCTTCCGACATTGCAAAGGCAGTAATTTACGATCCGGACGGAAGGAGCGGAGCGGCGCTCGCCGCATCAATGGGCTTTAATCCCAAGAGCCAACTCCAAGATACATTCTTTATGGCAATGGGAAATACTGGTACCCCGTACAGTCTCCAGATGCTGATCGGTGCTCTTGACGGCGCAAAGGCGGGGGACAAGATACTGCTGGCAAGCTATGGAAACGGGTCCGACGCATTTTTGCTTGAGGTGACGGACAACATCAGCACGCTCAAGAACACAGACATCATGAAAAAGCTATTGGAGTCCAAAAAGCAGGTCCCGGATTATATCACATATCTTAAGTGGAGAGAGATTGTTGACGCCAATCCGCAGCACGCAAGGCCCACTCCCGTTGCATCAGCCACTAACCTATTTAGGGAACACGAAGGGATTATCCCGTTTCATGGTCAGAAGTGCCAGGAGTGCAATCATATTGAATGGCCTCCTCAGAGGATCTGCTCAAAGTGCCAAACAAAAGACAAGTTCGAGCCGGTCAGGCTATCTGATAAAAAGGCGGCGCTCTTTGCCCACTCCAAGGATATGATAACCAGTTCATTGGATGTGCCTTTGATCTATTCAGTCATTAATTTCGAGGGCGGTGGTCGTATGATCACCACTGTGACGGACAAGGAAGTGAAAGATATCCATAACGGAATGGCCTTGGAGATGACCTTTAGGAAGCTTTTTTGTACAGAAGGTCATACCAACTATTTCTGGAAGGCCACGCCCATTAGGCTGAAATAAATTCCATTATTAGATCGCATGGAGGTACTAAATGAGTGGTATTAGAGATAAGGTGGCCATAATTGGAATGGGCTGTACCCATTTTGGGGAGCTTTGGGAAAAGAGCCAGGAAGACCTGGTGATTGATGCCTGTACTGAGGCATTTGACGATGCAGAAATAGACCCGAAGGAAATTGACGCCTGCTGGCTTGGCACAGTGGATGGTGGTAAATTGGGATCAAGGCTGACGAGGATACTGAAACTTCAGTATGTCCCTGTGACCAGGATCGAGAACCTCTGCGCCACTGGAACGGACGCCTTCAGAAACGCTTGCCACGCAGTGGCCTCGGGCACATCTGAAATGGCCTTGGTATGCGGTGTGGAAAAATTAAAAGATACGGGTTATGAGGGCAGCCTGGGTGGCACACTGGACGCCGAGTTTCAGAGCAGGTGCGAGGTCCCGGTAGGCCCTCCGGCCATGTTTGCTGTGAGGGCCACGAGATATTTTGAAAAATATGGGCTTTCTCCTGAAAAGGGAAAAGAAATACTTGCCAAAATCGCTGTAAAAAACCACTACAACGGTGCTAGAAGCCCAAAGGCCCAATTCCAAAAGGAAATCACCATAGAGCAGGTGATGAAGGCACCTCTTATTGCAGCACCTCTGGGTATATTTGACTGTTGCGGTGTCACGGACGGATGTGCGGCCGCGATCATCACCACGGCCGAGAAGGCTGATGCAATGGAGAAGAACTACGTACTGGTCAAGGGCATTGGCATGTGTAATAACGCGGCCCAGCCGGTTCTGGATGATGACTATGGTTTCATCCATTTTATTGAAAACAGGGTCTCTTCCCAGAGGGCCTATAAAGAGGCTGGGATAACCAATCCTAGGGAAGAGATTGACTTGGCTATTGTACACGACTGCTTCACCATTACCGAGATGATCATCATGGAAGATCTGGGGTTCAGCAAAGAGGGCGAGGCGTGGAAGGATTACGAAGCTGGATTTTTTAGCCTAAGCGGGGGGCTCCCTGTAAACACCGACGGGGGACTTAAGTGCTTTGGACACCCCCTGGGCGCAACCGGTCTCAGAATGATATATGAGGTATACAACCAGTTAAACAGCAGGTGCGGGGAGCGCCAGTTGAAAGATCCCAATATCGGGCTCACCCATAACCTGGCCGGAAACCCGGACTGTTACTGTGTAGCTGTTACAATCCTGGGTAAGCCGTAAGGGACCATAATATATAATATTATAATGACTTGGCTAAGACTAGGTCGTCTTAACCAATGGCTTTTAATTGTAGATGCAACGCTTACTCGGGGGCATATCATTGTTCAGATGGAGGTGAAAATGGGTCAAAAGATTAGGGTGCTATTAACCAAAAGCGACCAGGATGCGCATGAAATGGGAGTGAGACACATCGCCGGTTTGCTGAGAGATGCGGGAATGGAGGTTATATTTACTCGCTATCATGTCATTGATGAAGTGCCTGCTGTGGCCGAACAGGAAGATGTCTCTGCAATAGGACTCAGCTTTTATGGTTCAGGTCTGATATATGATACATCGCGACTTATGGAGCAGTTGAAAAAAAAGGAGATGCAAGACATCACTGTATTCTTAGGCGGAACCATCATGGAGAAAGAAAAAGACGAACTGCTTAAGATGGGAGTCGACATGGTATTTATGCCGGGTGTAGGCAAGTTTCAAGATATTGTTGATTTTGTGACGTCCAAGGCCGCATAGGCAATGAAATTAAAAGATGAAAGATACCTCTTTTAAACCTACTGAGTAGTGGGAGAATAGACATGTTTTTACCGCAAGTTTTAGAAGAAGACAAAAAAAAGCTGATACAATGGCAGGAACAACTTGCCATGATGACAAGACGGGGGCCTGCTCCAATAAATTTGGAATTTAAGACAACTTCGGGGGTTGCCTTAAAACCAATATATACACCTTTGGATGTTGCAGGTCTGAAATATGAAGAGATGGGCCCTCCTGGAACCTATCCCTTTACCAGAGGCAACTATCCCATCCACTATCAGGCCGTACCTTTTTTAATGAATCAGGGCTACGGCATGGGAACCGCAAAGGAAACGAGGGAAAGAAGAAATTGGCTTGAAAAGCTGGGAAGCCGTTTTCATGTGGGGGATGAGGCTGATATGACGGTGTATATCCTGACCATGGATCTTCCCACACAAAGAGGACTTGATCCTGATGATCCTGCTGCCAGAGGCAAGGTGGGTGAATGTGGCATTTCCATGAGCAACCTAGATGTGTTTAAGGTCCTCTATGAGAATCTTTCTCTGGAACAGGTGTTTACTATACTTATAGGATTTGATTCCGGAATGATTTTGACGGCCCTTTATGCAGCGTATGCGCAGAAGATGAGAAATGAGCCTTTTGAAAAACTTTTTTTTGTCTCATGCAATTATTTTCATCATCAGTGGTGTTGGGATTCTGCCGGGTTTCCACCATCTGCCGCAATGAAGCTTTGCACCGAATATTCTTCATGGGTGATAAAAAATTGCCCCCTTTCAATGCACTCGCCAATGGACGGATACAATGTCGGGGAGGCTGGCGCTAATCCTGCGCAGGAGGTGGCATTTAACATGGCTCATAGTATCGCCCTTGTTGAAGAACTCCAGAAAGTCGGTATTGACCCGAATGACGCAGCTGGCCGTTTTATGGGGCATCCGCATTTAAGCCTTAATTTTTTCGAAGAGATAGCGAAGATCAGGGCAACCAGAAGGTTATGGGCCAGGATTTTTAAAGAAAGGTTCGGATGTAACAGGCCTGAAGCGCTGCATTATAATACATTCACCGCTCAGACCGGCGGCATAGAATCAATGGCTCAGGAACCTTTGAACAATATAATCAGAACAACAATCATGTCTCTTGCTGCAATGATGGCGGATATAGACGGCTGTTGGATCACCTCATATGACGAGGCGCTTGGCATTCCGACCGCAGAAGCTGTTCAGGTAGCGGTCAGGACCTATCAAATCTTAAGTGAAGAAACCGACATCCCTTACGTGACTGATCCATTAGGGGGGTCTTATTACGTTGAGGCCTTAACCGTCAGGATGGAGGAAGAGATCTTAAGAATTCTAAAGGAAATGGACAGACTGGGAGGATACATGAAATGTTGGGAATCAGGATGGATCAGAAGTCAGGTGAACAATAGCGCCAGGGAGAGACTGAAAAAAATTGAACGAGGCGAGAAAGTAAAGGTGGGCACCAATAAATACAGAGTGGAGGATACCCCAAAGATGCACGCATACCGAAGGCCCATCGAGGCTGAGGATGCGGCAATTGAAGAGATAAAAAAATACAGGGCTAATAGGGATTCAAGAAAAACGGAACAGGCCTTAAAGGAGGTAAGAAAGGCGGCAAAAGCTATAGACAAGGACTGGCCGAATTCCTGTGGCTCGCTTATGCCTGCATTGGTCGAGGCCGGAAAGGCGGGCGCTACATTAGGTGAGATGCATAGCATCCTGAGAGATGTTTTTAATTACGGATATTATGCAGGGTAAAAAAATTCGGAGGATGGCATCCATATCGTAGTATGGCACTGAGCAGAGGGCGTAAATATCAACTTGATTACTCCATAAAAAGAAATGTTGGAGGAGAGAAATGAGATTGAAAGACAAGGTGGCTATTGTTACGGGCGGCGTTAAAGGTATAGGTCGTGAGATAGTCCGAGGCTATGTTCGGGAAGGCGCAAAGGTGGTGGCGATATATGTTTCATCTGCTGCCGGTCACGAAATGGACCGGGAACTTAGGTCCGGCAACGACGGGATGGCGCTCAAGGTCAATATTGCAAAAAGGGCGGAAGTTGATGAAATGGTAGCAAAGGTTGTAAATGAATTGGGCAGGATAGACATCTTGGTCAATTGCGCTGCAATCTATGAGGGTGCGCCCTTTATGCAGATCACAGAAGAACAATGGATGCAGGTAATTGATATCAATTTAAATGGTGTATTTCGGGTTACGCAGGCAGTAGCCGCAGTAATGCTTAAGCAGGGTTCGGGAAAGATAATCAACATATCTTCAATGCAGGCCCTGATGGGCGTATCTCTTATGGCCCATTACACTGCCGCCAAGGGGGGACTAATTTCCCTGACCCGGGCGCTTGCCGCAGAGCTTAGTCCTTTGGGCATCAATGTCAACTGCGTTGCGCCAGGCGTGACAGAAACAGAACATTTGCAGGCTCTTCTTCCACCGGAGTACTTGAATATGGTCGGAAAGACCACAGCGATCGGAAGAATGGCCAGAGCGGACGAATATGTAGGTATATGCTTATTGTTAGGTTCTGATGATGCTTCATATATTACCGGAGAGACCATCCGAGTTGACGGTGGTATGAGCCAGGTATGGCCGCAGATGCCTGGCGGGCCTGTCCAAGCATAAATTTAAGGAAAATGCCTAACTCATCAGTAGGTGAATATGATGAAGGTGCTGGAGTTATTCAATCTTAAAGGAAAGGTAGCCCTGATTACCGGAGCCGGCAGTGGTCTGGGTAAGGCCTTTGCCGAGGCCATGGCGGAAGCAGGGGCTCGGGTGGTATGTGCAGACATTGATAAAATGGGCGCTAAAGCGACCTCTGATGATATCAGCAAACTTGGTGTCGAGTCCCTGGCCATGACAGTAGATGTCTCAAAAGAAGCAGATGTCAACAAAATGGTGGGCATGACAATAAGAGAATTGGGCCGATTAGATATTCTATTTAATACTACAGCGGCTTTTTTTA
>DIKH01000204.1 GCA_002424495.1 Desulfobacteraceae bacterium UBA5623 | reverse complement strand
GCGAGAACGTCTTTCCGTCCGAGGTAGAGAATATTTTGGGCGGTCATCCGAAGGTAAGAGACGTCGCAGTCATCGGCATACCCCATGAGAAATGGGGCGAGCAGATAAGCGCAATAGTCGTTCTTCACGAAGGAGAGACATGCACGCCGGAGGAGATCATCTCGTACTGCAAGGGCAAGACCGCCGGTTTCAAAGTCCCGAAGACCGTCATCTTTATCAAGGATTCGGAAATGCCGAGGTCTGGCGCGGGCAAGATCCTCCACAGGTTTCTCCGCGAGAAGTATGGCAAGTGGAGTGACCATCAGTGAGAATCAACAAAGCGGTACGTAACGATGGTTACGTACCGCTTAACATTTTCGCTCTTGTGGCTATATACATGCTATGCTGAAGGCATAAAGCAAGTTCATTAAGGGGGAGGTAGATTGGAATGAATAGTATCTACAGTATGTACGATATCTATAAAAGTATCCTCTTTTGTACAGATTTTTCCGCCAATGCAGATTTTGCCCTGGATTTCGCTATTGAAGTGGCGAAACGAAGAAAGGATTCTACCCTCTATATCCTGCACATAAACCCCTATCCTGAATACACAAACGGAGTTTCAGGAAGGGCAAAAAAAGAACAGGAGATAAACAAAAAGATTGAGGAAACCTATCTGAATAGATTAAAAGAAGTTCCCCACTATGAAATTATATTTAAAATGGCTGGTTCCCCCTATCTGGAAATTCTGGATTTTATTAATGAGAAAAAATGCGACATAGTTATCCTCGGTCGACACGGAGAAACAGGTTGGGCAAAAACAATTGTTGGAAGCACAGCGGAAAAGGTTATGAGAAAGGCAATGTGCCCGATCCTCATTATTCCTGAGCGATTCAAGGAAATTGTTACCAAGCTGGGATAATATTTTGAGATCGCTTTCAGAAGCGATATCCTGGGGGGAAGAGAGCCAGGGGAAACAAAATTCTTCATGAGCTGGAAAGGAGGGGTTGATCATTTCAGATTAAAAAGTGGCTCGGTTGCAGAAAATGTTTCAAACCAAACGTTTCAAAGACAAGGAGGAACAAAATATGAAAAACAGATCTTCAGTATTTCTAGTCGCAGTATTGGTTGCTTTAATCGTATTTGGTATGGGAAATCTCGTAAACGCAGCCCCCAAAGCAGAAGAGCTGAAAATATGGTCGGCCTGGCCCGAAAAAGCAGACCCCTCCACACCGGGTTTGCAGTTACTGATCTCCATGATCAACGAAAAAGGGAAAGCCGTAAATCTGAAAGCACGGTATGTTGGCGGCCCCGAGGTCTTCAATCCTTTTGAGGGAGCAGCTTCGCTCCAGAAAGGTGTCGTTGACATTGAGTACACTGCCGGGGCATATACCACGGGCGTTGTCCCCGAATCAGATGCCATAAAACTGATGAAAGCCAAACCCTGGGATGACAGAAAGAGCGGGGCATTTGCCCTTATGAACAAATGGTTTGAGGAAAAAGGATTGGAGTTTCTGGCCAGGGCCTCTACGGGCCAGGGATTCCAGGGATATCTGACCAAAAACGTGACCAAGCCTGATCTAAAGGGATTGACCATGCGCGTTGTTCCCATCTACGTTCCCTTGATCAAAGCCCTGGGCGCCACGGGAGTCAACACGGCGGGTGGTGAGGTTTATACAGCCCTTGAAAGAGGTACCGTTGACGGCTTCTGGTGGGGAGGCCGCGAGATCAGAACTTGGGGTTGGCAGGAAGTCTGCAAGTATATCTGGGGCCCTCCCTTCTGGACAGTGGATGTATACGTGATGATGAGCAAGAAGAAATGGGATTCCCTTGATCCTGCTCAGCGCGATGTCCTGACAAAAGCCATGATGGAATATGAGCATATGACCTATGATGCCCAGATCAAGGGGCAGGCCGATATTACGAAAGATTTATTGGCCAAGGGCATGAAGGAGATCAAGTTCTCTCCGGCCGATGAAAAGTGGTATATCAACATGGCCTACACGGAAGGCTGGAAGGCTGCGCTGCAGAAATCTCCGAGAGTAAAGGAACTACAGGCGTTAGAAAAATAATGATGGGCCGCCAGGGGGAGCTGATGTATCACAGCCCCCTTTGGCCCCTAGCTCTTCCTACAATGGAGGAAAGTGATGAAACTAGTAATCTCGGGTTTGGTACATGTCTATAATTTTGTTCGTGACGGTCTGGCTGTCATAGGCGGATTTCTGGTTGTAGCAATGGTCATCTACGTTTCGTTATCGGTCTTGATCAGGTTCACGCCTTTTGTCATTGGGTGGGCCTTGGAGGTGGCAGAATACAGCCTTATCGTCCTTACCTTTTTCAGCGCAGGGTGGCTCTTGAAGAATCGGGGGCATACAAGGATTGATGTCATTTTAGATTTGATAAAAGATCACCGGACCAGGTCCATTGTCGAAGGGATTCTCTACATAATCACAGCAGCCATTAGCTTGTTCCTGTTGATCCTCAGTGGTGTAGTTACCTGGGAAAATTATGCGTCGGGGATGCTTCAGGTGAAGGTCTACACATTCCCCAAATGGATGCTCTGCGCCATCATTCCTGTTGGTTTTTTCTTTCTTTTCGTTGAATCTGTAAAGCTGTCCTACAGCTACTTTAGAGAGGCAAACAAGAAATAGATTTATTTGGGTTGTCTTTATACCAAATATAGGAGGGTTTCATGGAATGGCAATTTCTGCTGCTGATCATCGGGAGCATATTATTTATTACCCTCTTGTCCGGGCTCCCCGTATTCGTTGCATTCTTGATCGTTGACACCGTGGGCATCCTGCTCTTCATGGGTGGTCTGGCAGGTATCGATGCACTGGTCAGGAGCATGTTTGATTCGATCGGCGTATTCACGTTATGCCCTGTCGTTTTGTTCACCATCATGGGGGAGGCCATCTTCCGTTCAGGAATGGCCAGCCGTGCCCTTGATGTTTTAGAGAGGATGATGGTCCGTCTCCCCGGGAGGTTGAGTGTCGTTGCCGTCAGTGCAGGCGCCATCTTTGCAACACTCAGCGGTTCGGCCCTGGGAGCCTGTGCCATGCTCGGCTCCCTGCTTGTACCTGATATGGAGAGGCGGGGCTATTCCAAGTCGCTCTCAATGGGGCCCATCATGGCGGGCGGCATGCTCGCCGTCATCATCCCGCCCAGCACCCTTGCCGTTATCCTGGGCGCTCAGGGAGGCATATCGGTGGGAAAGCTCCTGCTCGCCGGTTTTATCCCCGGATTCATTCTGGCCGGGCTTTATCTCGCCTATATCATTATTTCCTGTGTGCGCAATCCGTCCCTGGCTCCCATGGGAGAGACGATCAAAGCCCAATCGAGCCTCGGCAAAGACTTTCTGGTCTATGTAGTACCGCTGGCGGCAATTGTGCTTTCTGTTCTCGGGAGTATTTTTACCGGTGTAGCAACTCCAACAGAGGCATCTGCACTGGGCGCCCTGACCAGCTTTATCCTGGCAGCCTGTTACAGAAAACTGACCATGCAGATGGTGATCAAATCCGCTACCGGCGCCCTTGCCATCTCCACGATGATCCTCATGATTGTCGGTGGTTCCGTTGCCTTCAGCCAGCTTTTGAGTTTCACGGGCATTGTAAGGGGCATTGTTGAATTAGTCACCAATTTATCCGTTCCCCCTATTGTCATTGTTGCCATTATGCAGGCCCTTTTGATCATCATGGGATGCTTCCTCGACCAGATCGCCATGATCATGATCGCTGTTCCCATATTCATGCCCATCACTGCCGCCCTGGGCTTTGATCCCATATGGATGGGACTATTGATGCTCGTCAGTATCTCCCTGGGCCTTCTCACCCCTCCCTTTGGGCTGCTTCTTTTTATCATGAAGGGCAATGCCCCGAAGGGGACAACCATGATGGATGTTTATCGTTCATCTCTGCCATATCTCTTTATAACCTTTATAGGATTAGCCCTGTTCATTCTCTTCCCCAGCATTGTGACCTGGCTCCCTCAATACATGTAAGCCGGCAAGAGAAGAGGTAATGAGTACAAAGCCAACATCATTAACAAGGCCCGGCAAGATAGGAACAATGGAGTTGAAGAACAGGCTGGTCATACCCGCCATGTGCACCAATTATACCTTCCAGGGCCATTTTACAGATCAAGCCGTATTACTATAGCCTGAGGGCCAAAGGCGGAGCCGGCTTGTTGATCCTGGAGGGTGCTGCTATTGATTATCCGGGCGCCAGAAATATTCTCAACAGCGCTGTCTCAGATGACAAATATATTCCTACGTTAAAAAGGTTGGCGGACGAGGTCCATCGACATGGAACGAAGATCGCCTTTCAGATCATGCATGCCGGAAGGCAGACGAGCATAGCTATCAGCGGTTCCCAGCCAGTCTCCTGCTCCGGGGCTGCCAGCACTCAACTACTGTACGACCAACCACGTGCGCTGACCCTCTACGAATGTAAAAATATCATCAGGCGCTTCGGCGGAGCGGCGTTGAGGGTCAAGAGGGCAGGCTTCGATGCCGTGGAGGTCCACTGTGCCCACGGATACCTCGTGAGCGCCTTTCTTTCCCCTGCACTGAATACGAGAACGGACGAATATGGTGGGCTGGAGGGTGGGATCAGGTTCTCATATGAGATCGTTCAGGAGATAAAACTGCAATGCGGCCAGGACTAATCCCGTCCTTTGCCGCATTAACGGGGACGACTACGCTCCGTCCGGAGGAGTCACAGCCATCGATTCCAGAATGATATCGGTTGCCCTCGAAAAGGCCGGTGCAGATTGTATCAACATTTCTGCCGGGCTCAGGGAGTCGGATCACCCCCTCCATGACCAGACCATGGCTTCGCCTCGCGGCTCCTGGGTCTACATGGCTGAGGGGATCAAGAAGACTGTCAACATCCCTGTGATGGTTGCCAAAAGAATTGACGAAGATATGGTGGAAAAGATTGTTGCCGGAGGACAGGCGGATTTTGTCTGTATTGGAAGACCTTATATTACGGACCCCGATTACGGCAATAAACTGTTGGAAGGACGGGCAGGGGAGATATTGCCCTGCATCTGGTGCGCCCAGGGATGTTTCGATATCCTGTGGATGCTTTCCCCAACCACCTGTCTTGTAAACCCCGCTGCCAGCCGGATGGATGAGGTACCTATCGACGATTTGGGGAAAACTTCAAAAAAGAAAAAGGTGCTCGTGGCCGGAGGGGGCCCTGCTGGATGTGAAGCAGCCCTGGTTGCAGCCAAAAGAGGCCACGATGTGACCCTCTACGAGAAAGGAAATCGTCTCGGCGGGGCATATCGACTGGCTGCCGCATCCCCTTCAAAGATGGAGGTAGAGCGCCTCTTTTCATATTATGAGCGGACACTTCCCAGGGCAGGCGTAAAGATTTTTCTGGAGACGGAGGCGACTGCCGAATCTATGAAGAAGGAAAAACCCGATGCGGCCTTTATCGCTGTCGGCACCAGACCGGTAATTCCGAAAAAGATCCAGGGGGCAAAAGGACCCAATGTGGTCTCCGCTGAAGATGTCATGAGTGGTCGGGTACAGGCAGGGAACAGGATTGTTATCTGGACATGCAGCCACCATTGTTCTTTCTCCTGTAAGGCCACTATAGCTCCTATAGACGGTGATTTGACGAATATGCATTCTACCTGCTCCTATGCATGCCGGGCCGGATATGCTGCCGTTGATACCGCTGAATACCTCGCATCGCAAGGCAAACTCGTGAATATCGTTACGGAGAGAAACGCTGTGGTACCCGGCATGGGTTTTACGTCTCGAGGGTATCTGCTGAAACGATTCTTTCGGGCCAATATTCGGGTTTGCAGCAACGCCAAGGTAAAGGAGATCAATGACCGGGGTATCCTTCTTGAAAAGGCGGGCATCACCTTCCTCCTCGATGCCGATACCATCATAATCAGTGTCGGTGAAACATTGGACAATGATCTTGCCGAGACCTTAAAAGATCAGATCCGTGAGGTTTACGCCATAGGAGATTGCCATAGAATAGGAAATGCCATGACCGCCATCCAATCTGCCTATAATGAAGCAGTAAGGATTTAGACCGGTAATTTTAACCCATGAAGGTCTTTCCTGGCGCCTTCTGCTAAAATTTTGCTCCATTTCAAGCTGTAATAATTGACAAGCGAACAGAGGTCGTAATAATATCAAGCATGCGAGAGTGGCGGAAATGGCAAAGGAACTACCACCTGAAGAGGGAGACACCAGATCGAGGATTACGGGAGGTAAATCTATGACGAAGGATATATTTGAGTCGCTGAGGAAAGAAATAAAAAATGAGCCTTATGCCAATCACATGGGCATCAGGCTGCGGGACATTGGTCCCGGTTATGCGGTAATGGAAACAAGGTATTCAGAAAAAATGACAAACTTCGTCGGCCTGGTTCACGGAGGGGCGATCTTTTCTCTTATCGATGAAGCCTTCAGCGCCGCATCAAACTCTCATGGCACGGTTGCCGTGGCCTTAAACCTCAATGTTACCTTCCTTGCGTCTCCTGCGATTAATTCCCTTCTTGTCGTCGAAGCTAAGGAAGAAAGCAGGAGCAAGCGCATTGCAACCTATAGCATCGAGGTTATGCAGAAAGATGAGAATGGGGATCGGAAAATAGCAGCTTGTCAGGCCGTCGTTTACCGGAAAGATCAAAGGTTGGCATTTCTGGAAGAGGAAGCTACATAAGCCTGTGATAGTGTTTCCTGCACAGGCAATCAGATGTCCATGAATGGTACATTAAACAAGAAAGGTTACACGCCTCTTTTCGCCATTCTTTCAGCACTCTTTGTTTTCTCAATGTTCTACCGCGTCGCAAACGCGGTCATTGCCCCCAATCTTATCGATGAATTTCATATCAATGCAGAAGAATTGGGTATACTCGGAGGGGTTTTTTTCTATGTCTTTGCCTTGCTTCAGATCCCTTTGGGTCCCTTACTTGACAGGATAGGTCCACGTATCATAATAACCTATTTCTCGCTGACTGGAGCAGCGGGGACGTTGATCTTTGCCTTTTCTCATTCATTCGGTTTAGCTCTTACAGGAAGGATTCTCATGGGGGCGGGGATGTCTGTGGTTCTCATGGGCTCCCTGAAGGTTTTTACTTTAAGACTACCCCGGAATAAGTTTGCAAGCTTTGCCGGCCTCATTGTCTCTATTGGCACACTGGGTAATATATTGGCCGCTTCGCCTTTTGCCTATCTTACCTCATTGATAGGCTGGAGGATAACCCTCGTTGGCGCATCCGTTGTCACATCGATCCTTGCCTTATTGGTCTTCCGTGTCCTTGGGGAAGAAAGGATCGAAGGGGCTCATGATGATGTTCAGGCCGTTTCCGGGCAGAGAATAGGGATCCTTCAAACAGCCAGACTTGTATTCGGTTCCCTTTCTTTCTGGCAGATAGCTGCTCCTGCCTTTTGCAGGTACGGGACCTTCGTGAGCCTTCAAGGGTTGTGGCTGGGTCTCTACTTTATGGATGTTGAGAGGCGTTCACCTGTTCACGCAGGCAATATTCTTATTATGTTGGCTGTTGGAATGGTTGTGGGAAGTCCCTTCGCCGGTTGGCTTTATGATCGGGTCTTTCATACCAAAAAAAGTGTAATCTTAATAGGTCTTGCTCTCTATTGTCTCAGTTTGTTTCCTTTAGCCGGTATTTTCAAAATAGAGAGCGATTTTCTGTACGCGATTAGTTGCTTTTTTATCGGTTTCTTCAGTGGTTTTGGAATGTTGCTCTATTCGCATGTAAAGGATATTTTTCCTTCCAACCTCTCAGGTACCGTAATGGCATGGGTAAACTTTTTTCTTAGCGCTGGAGCGGCATTTTTTACTTATGCAATGGGGAGGATCATAGAATTCTTTCCTCATAGTGGTCCATCCTATTCTCCAGATGCCTACCACCTCTCTTTCCTGTTTTGTCTCATTTGTATGGCGGCGTCGAATTGTATTACGTTCAGAGTGGGAAATAGTGTATGGTAGAGAAAACCACACATACCGGAGTATAGCAACTGATATTAAATGTATCACCTACCTTGTGACCTGCATTACACTGCCCTTTCAGACCTATAATCTCTGCCTTGATTTTTTTTCCGAAACCTGAATCATTACTTCCCATAGGAGACCCCTGTTTACATCTACAAAAAAGGATAAGTTTTATGATCGGTTACGTTTTGGACCCAATAACCTTCAATTCTTTCTTTTCCGTCCCCCATCTGTTGAATAATTTTGCATCTATTGAAAAGAGGTCAAGGGCCTTGCCAATAGTCTGATCAACGATATCCATGATTGTTTCCGGCTGATGGTAGAAGGCGGGGATCGGAGGCATTATAATACCTCCGATCCTTGTCACCTTTAACATGAGTTCAAGGTGACCTTCGTGGAGGGGGGTTTCTCTCACAAGCAACACTAGCCTTCTTCTTTCTTTGAGGGTTACATCTGCAGCCCTTACAACAAGGTTGCTGTTGTAGGAATTTGCTATTGCAGAGAGGGTTTTTATAGAGCAGGGGGCAATGATCATTCCGTCTACCGGGAAAGACCCGCTTGATATAGGGGCGCCGACATCTTCAAAATCGTATACATAGGATGCCATAGACTCAAGGTCGGATCGTGTATATTTTGTCTCTATCGATAGGTTATTTATACCTGACTTTGTAATGACCAGGTGGGTCTCTACCTCCAATTTAGAGAGCACCTCCAACATCCTCACGCCATATTGAATACCTGAAGCCCCTGATATAGCAACAATGATCTTTTTCATGAGATTCCTCCTCTTCATTGCAAATCGTATGTTAATCTGTTAACCACGTAACAAGTTAATGGTTAATGAAATTAAAGAAATATTTTCACTACTGTCCGGTTAAAACAAAGCTCCCTGCAGCGTCTCATTTCTCACGGCCGGGAGATGTTCAGGATGCACAGTCAAAATGTCAATAAGACTCTTCCGGTCAAAAAGCGTTTCACGGATCATTCTGCTCAGTTGCAGCAGAGAGTACCCATATTTCGTCTGGTATTTGATGTAAGTGAGAAGCAGATAGTAGCACATGGCCACCCATATTTGCGTCAGAACGGCATTCTTACTTGTGCCAAGAAATGATTTGATCTTCAGGTTCTGCTTGATCCATTTGAAGAACAGTTCGATCTGCCACCGGGATTTGTATATCTGCGCTATTGTTGTTGCGGCAAGCCTGAAGTTGTTCGTTAAAAACGTGAGGGTCTTTCGTCTCTCCTCATCATAGAATCTGATGAGCCTCAAATCCCCGGGATATTTGTGTCTGGTAAGCGGTCCTTCCAGGGATATCCGCTCATCGCTTATGACCCTTTTGTCTTTTACCGGATGCTGTCCGGCAACGGCATAATCAATATTCGACTTTGCCCTGGTGACAAACCATATCCTCTTCATGTTCAATGAATACAGCCATGTGTAATCGATATACGCCTTATCGACGGAGACGATGCTGTCCGGCAACAAAGGGAACGGGGTCTCCCGTGCCGCTGTCACCTCATGCCGCTTACCGTCGGTAACGGTCAGAAAGGACGGAAGGGCCCCGAGTGGTCATAGAGGCAATGCATCTTTATTGCCCCCTTGGTTTTCCTGAACCTTGCCCAGGGAAATACCGACAGACACAGATCGATGACGGTTGCGTCGATCGTATAAAGGGGATTCCTGAACCGGAATCTGTGTTTCGGGGTGAGGTCCCGGCATCGTATAAGAAGATGATAAAACATGTCCTCGAATATCCGGTAATCCCTTTTCGCGTTGGCATCGGAGAGTGTGCTTCTGTGTATCCCGCTTAAGCCCAGATGATAGAGGCGGTCTGACTTACCGGCAAGTCCCGTCTCGATGTCCCGCAGGCTGTCCTTATGCGTAATCTGGGAATAAAGAACAGTGATATACTGCTGCCATGCCGTAAAGGTCTTCACGTAACGGTTACCTCTATAGCGCTCTGTGGTCCTTTCAAATTGATATCTCGGACAAAGCTTTAACAACTCTGCAAATATGGTGTATACTCTGTTCATGGTCTGTTCCTCCTTGAAGGATTTGGGTTTCGTTGCCTTTATTATCCGACAAGTACAAAGAACAGGCCATACTTTTATAAAGTTTTACCGGACACTACTGAAATATTTTGCAAAAACAATGCCATGGTCTCGTTAATGTTTTGTATAAGAAGCTTGTTTTGAACAAACGATGTAATGATGTGTGACGTGATTATAGTTGTTAGAAATGTTTCTGCTAACGTGGTATTACTGTTTTAATCCAAGCTTGTTCAGTTTGCGCCACAGGGTTGTTCTACCTACACCCAATTGCCTGGCCAGCTCAGATTTATTATAATTCACCTGTTCATAAAGACGGGCTATTAAAGCAGACTCTGTATTTTCTAAGACGTCTTTGAGACCGATGGAAGAGGGTTGCTGCATCTCTGTATTCTTTTCAGGATATATCTTCAGTATTTCACTAAGCATATCCCTTACAATCCCTTCAATAGAGCCATCCGTTTTTGTTTCGCAAAGTACAGATATTCTTTTAACCCAACTTTAACCCTATTTTCATAAAAAGCAACAAAATAAGGGTATTTTAAGTGATCGTGCATGCGTAACATGTTGATATTATTACATGCAGTTCTTTAAAAACCGAATGTAGTGCCCCATTATATAATA
>DIKH01000001.1:1369-5615 GCA_002424495.1 Desulfobacteraceae bacterium UBA5623 | reverse complement strand
GATATCCCCAGGGAGGACCTTTGTCTTGCCTGCTTTGATGGTCAATATCCTGTTGCTGTTGAAAAAGGATTCAGCAAATATTGCATGGAATAAGGACACTACAAACCTAAGTTGAACAATTAGCGGTTAGCCTTTCACCGGTTGCGGGAACGGTTACAATATCTGTAAATTGACCTCCAAAATCTACTTATCACATGTTGTGATTTTTTTTTCTTGACATACTATATATTGTGTATAAGATGTAGGCCTCACCCCAATTATTCCTTGGGAAAATCATGTCGTCATGAAGCATTACCAAAAACTCTATTAGGAGGGTGTCCATGGACCAAAAGGATAAGGTGTTAGTCACAGAGGAAGGGGTTTTTAGTCTGAATGCCTTCAGGTGGGACGATAACAGGTTTTCAGATATCCTTGTCAAAGACAATGCTATTAATTCTGACCAGGCCATGGACATCAGCCGTTTCCTTCGAGAGGAGATAAGCAAGATGGAAACCCATACGGTTACAATGCCGCAAATCGAAAGCATTGTTGAGGCAAAACTTATGGAATATGGCCTCTCAGGGCCGTTGCCCGTGCGGCTTGACAGGTCTTTTCTCATCAAAGACGGCATTGCCCTGTCTGACAACGCCATGAGGGTTCTTGAGAGGAGATACCTTAGGACAGACTCTGAAGGCAATGTTATCGAAACGCCGGAACAGATGTTCAGGAGGGTGGCGCTCCATATTGCAGGCCCGGAAAAAAAATATGGGGGAGAAGACCGGGTGGCGGCCCTGGCGGAAATCTTTTACAAGATGATGACATCTCTAAAGTTCCTGCCCAATTCGCCCACTTTGATGAACGCAGGGCGCAGGCTCGGTCAGCTGGCTGCATGTTTTGTCCTGCCGGTTGAAGACAGCATGGAAGGTATTTTTGACGCACTGAAGAATGCGGCCCTTATCCATAAGTCCGGGGGAGGCACAGGTTTTTCCTTTTCCCGTCTCAGGTCCAAAAACAGCAGGGTGGGGACTACTGGAGGCATTGCCTCGGGGCCAGTGTCTTTTATGAAGATCTTCAATACCGCCACAGAACAGGTCAAACAGGGGGGGACAAGGCGCGGCGCCAATATGGCCATCTTAAGGGTTGATCACCCGGATATAGTGGAATTCATCACTTGCAAAAAGAATGATAAGGCACTGAATAACTTTAATATCTCGGTTGCTATTACAGATGCCTTCATGGATGCGGTCAAAAAGAACAGCACGTATGACCTCATTGACCCAAGGGAGAACATAAAGGTGGAAGAATTAAATGCCGCCGATGTGTATTATGGGCTGGTAAGACAGGCATGGGAAAACGGGGACCCGGGCATTATATTCCTGGACAGGATTAACAGAGACAATCCAACCCCGGAGCTTGGAGAAATAGAGAGCACCAATCCCTGCGGCGAACAGCCGTTGCTTCCAATGGAGGCATGTAACCTGGGGTCAATCAATCTTGCCAAGTTTGTGACGGATGCCGAAGAGGGGCTGGCTATTGACTATGAAGGGTTAAGGGAGTTGATATGGAATTCTGTCCGCTTTCTTGATAACACGATCTCCGTCTCCAAATACCCCTTGCCGGAGATTGACAGGATGGTCAAGGGAAACCGGAAGATCGGTCTGGGCGTCATGGGCTTTGCAGATATGCTCTATCAGTTGAATGTCCCGTACAACTCCGATAAGGCTATTGAGATAGCCGAGGACGTCATGCGCTTTGTCCAGGAGGAATCCCATAAGGCATCCAGAAACCTGGCGGAAGAAAGGGGTGTATTTGGAAACTTTGACAAGAGCATTTTTAAGGGCAAGGAAGGTTGCGCATACAGAAACGCTACAACCACCACCATTGCCCCTACGGGCACGCTCAGCATCATTGCAGGATGCTCGAGCGGCATCGAGCCCCTGTTCGCCTTGAGTTTTGTAAGACACGTCATGGATAATGATCAGCTCGCAGAGGTAAACCCCTATTTTGAAAATGTGGCGAAAGACAGGGGATTCTATAGCCGGGAACTGATGGATGCTATAGCCAGACAAGGGAGCATCCGTGACATTGCCGAAATACCGGAGGACATAAAAAATGTCTTTGTCACCTCTCACGACATATCTCCGGAATGGCATATCCGAATGCAGGCGGCCTTTCAGAAATATACTGATAATGCAGTCTCAAAGACGGTCAACCTGCCACATGACAGCACGGTCAATGATGTCCTTAAGGTCTATAACCTCGCCTATGAGCTTGACTGTAAGGGCGTTACCACATATCGGGACGGGAGCAAGGAAAATCAGGTCCTTTCATTTACAGACAAGGCGTTGGAACCCGAAGGCTTTATGACAGCGGTAAGAGACCGGCCCGAGACCCTGGAGGGTTTTACCTCCAAGATGGTGACAGGTCTTGGGACACTTTATGTAACGGTGACGGAATACGAGGGCAGACCCTTTGAGGTCTTTGCAACCATTGGTAAATCAGGCAGGTCCACCACGGCAAAGACCGAGGCCATCGGCAGGCTGGTTTCCCTTGCCCTCAGGTCCGGTGTAGGGGTGGAAAAAATCATCGAGCAGCTAAAAGGCATTGGCGGCGAGCATCCTGTGTTTCAAAACGGCGGGCTGGTGCTGTCCATACCAGATGCGATCAGCAGGGTCTTGGAAAATCGCTACATGCAAGATAAAAAGGTCCATGGAAGAAAAGAAAGCCTGTCAGGACAGACATGCCCGGAGTGCGGGGAGACAATCAGCTTTGAAGAGGGCTGCATGACTTGTCACTTCTGCGGTTACACCAAGTGCGGTTAATTTCATCTTACGGGTTGCGGGTTACAAAAAACTAAATAAGGAGGCGTGTTATGGCAAAACTTACGGTCGAAGATCTTGAGCTTAAGGGAAAACGCGTCCTCATGCGCGTTGATTTCAATGTCCCTCTGGAAGGGGAAAAAGTTGCTGATGACAAAAGGATCAGGGCTGCTGTTCCAACCATAAAGTATATCATTGAAAAAGGTGGCAGGCTGATTCTGATGTCCCACCTTGGTAAACCAAAAGGGGAAAAGAAACCCGAGATGTCGCTAAGGCTTTGCGTGCCTGTCTTGAGCGGACTTATCGGCAAGGATGTCCAATTTGCGGAGGATTGTGTGGGAGATGCAGTAGAAGCTGCCGTCAACAGACTTGGTGACGGGGACGTCTTGCTGCTTGAAAATCTCCGCTATTATAAGGAAGAAACAAAAAATGACGATGGATTTGCGGCCAGGCTCGCCAGGCTTGCAGATTTGTATGTCAATGACGCATTTGGAACGGCTCATCGCGCTCATGCATCAATAGAGGCTGTGACCCGCCATATTAAGAAGTGCGCCGCCGGATTTCTCCTGATGAAGGAGATCGAGTACATGGGGGATCTTGTTGAGAGCCCTGAAAGACCATTTGTAGCTGTCATGGGCGGGGCGAAGATCTCGGACAAGATCGGCATAATTTTCAATCTGCTCCCAAAGGTGGACAAGATCATCATCGGAGGCGGCATGGCCTTCACCTTTTTTAAGGCCAAAGGGATGGAGATAGGTGATTCCCTGCTTGAAGCAGACAAGATTGATGTTGCAAAGGAACTCCTTACAAAGGGAGGAGACAAAATCGTTCTTCCCGTTGATTGCGTGATCACCGACAGCCTGGATTTTGCCGGACGCAAGGTTGGGGAACTTAGAGAAGTGGATTGCGCCGCAATCCCCAAAGGGTGGCTCGGGGTCGATATAGGAGGTAAATCCATTTCACAGTTCAGCGCAATATTAAAACAGGCAAAGACCGTGATATGGAATGGCCCTATGGGCATATTTGAGATAGAGGCCACCTCAAAGGGCACATATGAAATGGCAAAAGCCCTTGCAGAGGCCACAGACCAAGGCGCTAGGACAGTAATCGGCGGCGGGGATTCCGCCTCGGCCGTTTTAAAGGCAGGAGTGAAAGACAGAATCTCTCATGTATCAACAGGCGGCGGGGCCTCTCTGGAATTTCTCGAAGGAAAGGTTTTGCCGGGGGTGGCGGCGTTAACGGAGAAGTGAGAAAACGGTGCATGGTGTACCCTATACCGTGCGCCGTTTCCTTATCCAAATATCAGCGGCATGGCCTCGTCATGTATCTGCTGCCAGCGCTCTTCTCCGCCGAAGCTTTCAATGTAGAATTTCATCTTCGGCTCTGTCCCTGATGGCCTGATGGCAAACCAGGAGCCGTCTTCTATGACGACTTTTACCCCTCCTATG
>DIKH01000001.1:0-1336 GCA_002424495.1 Desulfobacteraceae bacterium UBA5623 | reverse complement strand
TGGAGGCCTTGATGGAGCCGGGGGTAAGTTTTTTGAGCTTTTCTTTCTGATCTTCCGTAATTGGGCCATCCACCCTCCTGTAATATGGCTCCCCATAATCCTTGACCAGAATGTCTTTATAAATCCTATCCGGCGTCTTGCCTGTCTTTGCCAGTATCTCCGCGGCCAAAAGCGCCATGCAAAAGCCGTCTTTGTCAGTGGTCCAGATAGAGCCGTCTTTGCGCAGAAAAGAGGCCCCTGCACTTTCCTCTCCACCAAAGGCCACTGTCCCATTTAACATCCCTTCCACAAACCACTTAAACCCGACCGGGACTTCATAAAGCCCCCGTTTTAAGCCTGCCACCACCTTGTCAATCATGCTGCTGCTGACCAGGGTCTTTCCTATTGAAAGATCTTTACCCCAAAGGGCCCTGTTCTGTAACAAATACCAGATAGCTACGGACAGGTAGTGATTAGGGTTCATCAGACCCCCAGGGCAGACAATGCCGTGCCTGTCAAAGTCCGGGTCATTTCCCCAGGCAATATCAAATTTGTCCGCCATGGAAATCAATTTTGCCATTGCATGGGGCGAGGAGCAGTCCATTCGGATCTGGCCGTCGGAGTCAACGGTCATGAATCCGAAGGTGGGGTCCACATCCCTGTTCACAATCTCTATATTCAGGCCATACTTTTCCGCAATAGGCGCCCAAAAATGGATACCGGAGCCGCCCATGGGGTCAACGCCGATTTTGATGCTCTCATTGCATATCAACTCCATGTCTATTATCTGGGACAGTGAATCAGCAAAAGGCGTGATAAAATCCTGCTGATGGACCGTGGCCGACTTTCTGGCCTTTTGATAGGACATCCTCTTGATATCCGGGGCCTTCATCAGGAGATTTGCCCTGTTCTCGACCCATCCAGTGATGTCAACATCGGCAGGGCCTCCCTTGGTGGGATTGTACTTAATGCCTCCGTCCTGCGGCGGGTTGTGAGATGGGGTGACAACCACCCCGTCAGCCAGTCCATTTGTCCTTCCTTTATTGTATTCCAGTATCAAAAAGGAGATAACCGGGGTGGGCGTGTATTCATCATCGGCATGGATTACCACTTCAATCCCGTTTGCGGCAAAGACCTCCAGGGATGTCATAAATGCGGGCTCAGACAGCGCATGGGTGTCCAAGCCCAGGAACAAAGGGCCGTTTATTCCCCGTGCCTCCCTGTAATCGCAGATGGCCTGGGCGGTTGCAGCAATGTGCATCTCATTGAATGTCCCCTTGACAGAGCTTCCCCTGTGCCCGGAAGTCCCGAATGAGACATTTCCTTCAGGCTCAAGGGTATAGTAAGAGGAAACCAG
>DIKH01000114.1 GCA_002424495.1 Desulfobacteraceae bacterium UBA5623 | reverse complement strand
CATTTCTGGATGGGCACTAATTAAACAGTTCTTGCCGGAATCATCTACGATCATCGATTTGCTCAATTCGAGATTATATTTGAGGCTGTTGGACTCACCTCATGACCTTGAATCCATAATTAATTCTAAAAATAAAGGCCAGGTGATTATTATTGACGAGATACAACGCATCCCGGAACTCCTCAATGAAGTCCACAGGCTGATAGAAAATAATAAAATCACATTCTTGCTGACCGGCAGCAGTGCCAGGAAATTACGTAGGGGAAAAGCAAATCTACTGGCCGGAAGGGTATGGGAAGCACGATTATTTCCTTTGACGTGGAAAGAGATCCCTGATTTTGATCTCGACAGATATCTACGCTATGGGGGATTGCCCCCTGTATATCTGAGTAAATATCCGGAGGAAGAACTCGATGCATATGTCAATACTTATCTAAAAGAAGAAATCATGGCAGAAGGTCTTATTAGAAAATTACCGCCATTCTCGAGATTCCTGCGCTCCATAGCCCTTGCAAATGGGGATATGATTAATTTCACCAAAATTGCCAACGATTGCCAAGTGCCGCCTTCCACGGTAATCGAATATGTAGGTCTCCTTGAAGACACCCTGGTAGGTTTCCTGTTGCCTGCCTGGGCGGAATCCAACAGGCGAAAAGCAATCACCACAGGTAAGTTCTATTTTTTTGATCCCGGTGTGACCCATACCCTGTCCGGGACCAAGTCGCTTGATCGCAATTCCCATCTCTATGGAAAGTCTTTTGAGCAGTTCATCGGCATGGAGATCCGTGCATATCTCAGTTACAAACGTAAGAATGTCCAACTTTCATACTGGCGGTCGGTTCACGGTTATGAAGTGGATTTCCTCATCGGCAGGCAAACCGCAGTTGAAGTAAAGGCATCGCAAAAAACCATACAAAGAGATTTTAAGGGACTCAGAGCGCTTGAAGAAGAAAAGGTATTCAAGAACTATATCCTGGTGAGTCAGGATCCTATTAATACGCGTGAGAATAATTTTCAAACACTTTACTGGAAAGATTTCCTAAAAGATCTATGGGAGGACAAATTCGGATAACAATTATTTTGAATGTCACTATTCAGTTAGATGACAATTTGGGTTTTAGGTTATAAAGAGTCTGTCCCCTATTTTGCGTCCTTTTAGTATTCAATCAATTCTCTGTGGCCCTGCTTCTACGTGCGACTACTCAGAATATCTTCATATTGGGTATCAAACAATTAATTTAACGGGTAAAACACGACCTTAAACTTAACTCCTAAAACCTGACACCTGATGAATTCAACTTTTACGAATTCATCAATATTGAATCCTGCTTTATTGGTTAAAGAAGGAAAGGCGAGTTGGCATGGAACCTGATTTCAGGAAAATTCTCAATTTTTTTCAGAACAAACAGAAATGGGCACCTGGAGACTATGACTATGACAAGGCGTTTTGTCGCATGCTGATTGAATTTGCTTCTGCTGATGAGGCTTCTATCTGGAGATCAGATGGTGAAGGATGTTTGCACATGGTTTATGGAACAAATGCGGACAAAGAAGAACTCTCCGGGATAATACTGGGAAAAGGGGAGGGGATAAGCGGCGCTGCAGCATTGTCCCGTGAAACCATTTCGGTGGCTGACGCCTGGACTCATCCAATGCACGACCATCGCGTAGACAAACTTACCGGGTATTCTACGCATGGCATGATTTCGGCCCCGATTGTTTTCATGGATTTTGTTTATGGTGTCGTTAACATTCTTAATCACAGTACTAAAAGACTTTTTCCTGCGCAATGCAAAATGTACATCTCTTCCGCAGCGACCATGTATGCAGCTGCATTAGCTGCAGAAGGTCGGCTTGTCAGCTACGAGGTGAAGGATCAGAAGAGCGCAACTACATCATGCATGCTTAAGACTATTATTGTAGGTGTTAGCTCTGCCATTCAAGATGCGATTCATTTATGCCTTAAGACAGGTAGAACCGACATGCCGGTGTTAGTCAGAGGCGAAACAGGTTCCGGAAAGGAGCTTGCGGCAAGGAGAATACACGAGGCCGGCAGGCGGGCAAATGGACCTTTTGTAGACGTGAATTGTGCAGCGCTGACAGAGACACTTCTGGAAAGCGAGTTGTTCGGCCATGTAAAGGGCGCCTTCAGCGGCGCCACTCATGACCGCCAGGGCAAATTTGTATCGGCCTCCGGAGGGACACTTTTTCTTGATGAAATTGGAGACATGAGCCTGGCGTGTCAGGCCAAAATACTGCGCGCTCTGCAGACAAAAAAGATTGTGCCGGTTGGCTCGGATAAACCAAAAGAATGCGATGCCCGCGTCATTGCAGCAACGAATCATGACCTGCTGGAGCTGGTCAAAAAGGGGATGTTCCGTGAGGATCTTTACTATCGTCTTTGCGGGATTGAAATCTTTATGCCGCCATTGCGTCAACGGCCCGAAGATATATCTCTTTTGGCCATGCATTTTCTGCGTAATATTGCCGCCGAACAAAAACAAATAGATCCAAACTTTCAGATATCAAAAATTTCTCCCAAAGCCATATCCATGCTGATGTCATTCCATCAAGTGGAGAGGAAGTATATATAAAGGGAGACCTTTTGCAATATACGAAAGCCCTGGAGGAGACAAAATATCCCGGCACCGGCAGGTGGAATTTATCCGCTGCAGCACGTCTGCTTGAAACAATTACGGTTGATCCAGTAATGATTCATTGGTTTTGTTGGAAATTTGATAGCCAATGCTTCTCGTCAGGGCCGCGGCCCTCAGTAACCTATCTTGAGGATGTCTGTGCTTTGCAGCATCCTGCTTCCCTCCAGGCGGAAGATTACATACCTGAAGCTACCTCGCGGTCCGCTTTCCTGGCCGGGGTTAAAGCATAGGCAATTACAGATACTGCCGCTGATTGAACCTGACCTTGCAGGGGATTCATGGATATGTCCGTGAAAGGATGCAATCAGTTTTCCTTTTGTAGACCACTCGGCTATAAAATCCCTTATGGCGACGCTGCCTGCATGGACCATATTATACAGGACGTCAAGGGGTGTGTTGTAGGGTGGTGAATGAGAGACAAATATAAAGGGTTTATCTATCAGGTCTGACAGTTGTACAAGGTCTTTTTCGATGGTATCATTTGAGGCCAGATCAAGTACGGTCTCTTCCAGAATGCCGTTTTGAGTTGTATAGCCCCTCAGCAGGATGTTATTTCCAGGGGCATGGAATTGTTTTTTGGAATCCGGTTTTTCAAGGTCCTTTCTTGTAAAAGGGGTAGGGGGGACAGTCATGTAGCCTATTATGTCCACCTCTTCCGTAAGCCTGGTTTTTTTGAAATGCAACAGATTCAGAAGGCCACCATCGTGAGGCTCAAGTATATCGCGATTGCAGAAAAAGTCGTCATTGCCAAGATCAAGAAAAAATTGGACCTTTCTCCTCTGTTTGAATTCCATGATGGCTGGGATCAAAACATTTTCAAGGTATCTCGCCTGCGCCTTAACCGGCCCGGCTTTAAATGAATCTGGAAGGTTGTGGGGCACAATATCGCCGCCGATGATGATGCAGCCGACATCTTCATTTTCCGCAACCGAGAGCATGGAAAAAAGGTGTGTACTGCTTGCATGTATATCTGAAGTGTAGAGGATATTCATCTTGTGCTCTGTCGCTTCTTATGAGTCAATCAGTGATGGTTTTGTGAAAATTCGATTTTCGACTTTTTACGAATTCATCATCAGTGTCATCCGGCATTTTCCTTGTCAATCATCCGTAGACAGAAATTTTTCCGGCTGCTTTTCATAGTAGGTTCGACTCTCTTTGGCGACTGATATTGCCTCCCTTATTGTTTTTACCGCCTCATTTTCCATCCCGTTCGCATAATATGCCTCTGCAAGCGTGTCAAGAAAAACAGAAGATCTTTCAATCTCAACAGCTTTTTTTGCCAGATTAAGGGCTCGTACTTTATCTCTTAGCCGCTCATCCGGGGCGGTTGTCAGAATCCATGCAAGGTTATTCAAGGATTCTGCCTGGTTTGGATTAATTTCAAGGACCTTTTCATAGGCATCAATGGCTTCCTGATATTTTCCGGTTTCATGGTGCACCATGGCAAGATTCATGTAAAGCTCCGGGTTGTGGGGATCATCCACCAGCCTTTGGTTCAGCGTCCTTTCGGCAAATGAATAGACAAGACGGTTTCTTACCGTACCGGAATTCAAGATGACGGCCAGAGATAAGGTGCATAGGAGGTAAACGATAAAGGCTTTCGCAACAAAGCGATTATGTTGTCTGAAAAGTCCTGGGTCTTTAAGAGTCCTCATCAGGCAGTCCACCCTCTCCCTGATGCTGAAATGATGCCAACTGGGGATATCCCTGATCTTTCCGCTGTAATATGCTATTTTTTCAAGCGAGCTTACAGTTTGGGCCGGACTGCCTATTAGCTTTGCGGAATAAAGGTCCGCCTGCCGTTCAAAGTTGCGCATGAAAAAGCCCATGACATAACGAAAATATACAATCAGAGTTATAAGCATTGTAATGGACAAGGCGAGGTAATAAAAATTGACGGACTTTGTATCCCCGCTGGAAATGAGACCCATCAAAGAAGGATGAATATAATACAGGTATGGCAGAAAATCCTGAAGTCCCAGAGATATCACCATAAACCCCGCCATAAAGACCAGATAAAAAAGCAGATGAAAATATTTTGCATGCCCCATCTCGTGGGCAAGCACTGCCTTAAGCTCATCAACGGAAAGGGTTTCAAACAGTGAATCCGTGATAAGGATGTATCTGTGCCTTGGCGCAATCCCCATAATACCTGCGGTCATCATCCGGCCCTCGAATATCGGCCATGTTAAAAGGCCGCGG
>DIKH01000403.1 GCA_002424495.1 Desulfobacteraceae bacterium UBA5623 | reverse complement strand
GCCCGTGCCGGGCGTACACAAATCGTTCCAGCGGACGCGCAAAAAATCGCGCGCCGCTGAACTCGTCGTGTGTGCCAGGCATGGCACGTAGCTAGTGAGGTGAAAGTCCTCACACCAGGTAATCGCAGAGCCGAAGGATAGGAGAAGGGCAAGGGCGTCATCGCGAGGTGGGGTCTGAAGGAAGCCCAATCCAAAGATGCGGGGCGACGAACAGGAACCGGATCTGAGGTGTGAGAGATCGCCCCTGACCGCCTTGCAGAAGTCAGCAGAAGGCATAGTAGGAGGAATGAAACAGACATCGAACTTTGGAAGCATGGACGAACCAGGAACCCGCCCTGTAATCGAAAGAGCAGGTGTCGGAAACTCTCGACCTAAACGGAAGAAGACTGATGTTATGCCGCCTCCAAAGGCCTGAACGGTTCCCTTGTAAGAGGGATTAAATGATAGGATTGCAGGACGGAATACGCGTGAATAATAGGCCGGCAAAACAATTGTGGTTGCCCTTTGAAATAAAGGGCGGATTGTTCACGACGAAAGCCGACACCTCCAGTCCGGTCGAAGAAGAATAGCTTATAGAGAAGGTTGTTGACAGGGAAAACCTGATGACAGCCCTTCGAAATGTAAAGCGTAACGGAGGCGCTCCCGGAGTAGATGGTATGACAGTGGAAGAGCTGCCGAACTATCTTAAGCGGGAATGGCCGAAGATCCGCGGGCAATTGATGAGCGGCATATATAAGCCGGGTGTAGTCAAGAGGGTTGAAATACCCAAGCCCGGAGGAGGGATACGACAATTGGGTATCCCTACTGTGCCGGATCGGTTTATCCGGCAAGCAATATTGCAGGTATTACAGCAAGACTGGGACGCAACTTTCTGTGAATCCAGTTTTGGATTTAGACCAGGAAGAAGCGCCCACCAAGCCATAAGACGCTCACGGGAATACCTGAAACAAGGGTATCCGTGGGTTGTTGACATGGATCTTGAAAAGTTCTTTGATCGAGTAAATCACGACAAGGTGATGAGCGAGGTCAGAAAACGCGTTAAAGACAAACGAGTGATAAATCTGATTTTCCGATTTCTGCGAGCCGGAATAGCACATGAGGGTAAGGTTTTAAATCCCGAAACAGGAACGCCTCAGGGAGGTCCGTTATCACCCCTGTTGGCGAACCTGATGCTTGATAGACTGGACCGCGAACTGGAACGGCGAGGCCACCGATTTGTGCGCTATGCTGATGATGGAAACATCTACGTCAAAAGCAGGCGCGCAGGAATGAGGGTTTTAAAGAGTATCACCAGATACCTTGAAAACCGGTTAAAGCTCTCGGTCAACGAAGCCAAAAGTGCGGTGGACCGCCCGTGGAGACGTCAGTTTCTGGGGTTTACTTTCAGTTGGAAGCTAAACAGACGTATCAGTGAGAAAGCGATTAAACGCTTCAAGGAAAGGATCAGAGAAATTACCTGTCGAGTGCGCGGCAGACGTATCGAAGTAATAGTGAAAGAGCTCAGCCAGTATATGTTAGGTTGGAGAAATTACTTCGACATTACAGAGGTACGTTACATTTTAAGAGAACTGGACTCATGGGTAAAACGACGTCTGAGGTGCTACCTATGGAAGCAATGGGGACGCAGGGGATACCGTGAGCTAAGGAAGCTTGGGGTAAGTAGAGATCTTGCGTGGAATACGGCAAAATCGGCGCATGGTCCATGGCGGCTGAGCCGAAGCCCGGGTCTAGCTTTTGCCCTACCGGCGAAGTATTTTGCGGCTATGGGATTGCCGAGGCTGTATAGTAAACCGACTTAATCAACCGAACCGCCGTGGTACGTGATCCGTATGCCCGGTGGTGTGGGAGGAGGGGAGCCGCGAGGCTTCCCCCTATCCCGATTAAATTTGGAAGACCTCCGCGAATCAGAGAACATCATCATCATTGCCGGCGGGCACACTCATGAATTTGCCGCATTCAACTATATTGACGGTGTAATCAGCGTCATAGATTTTGGAGCATCTCAGGAAACAGATGACGAGTTATATGCTTGGGGTTTCAAATGGTTTTGGTCTGGCAAGATCCCCCATGAAAAGTATTTTCCTATGATTGACAAAGAAGGGCTTGAAATAGCACGCAAAATCAAAAAGGAATGTCGCAATGACGTCCGTGTATTCTACTGGCCGATTAGCGCCAAAAGTCCGATTGAGATCTAAACAGATGGCAAGCAAAACCACACACTTCTCTCTTAAAGCGGCGAACTGACGGAATGGTACGGTCTTGTTTCTCATCAAGCATTCTATCTCCTTCAAGGCCGGTGGCCCGCGGGTCAGTGATCGGCTTTGGGTGGAGCACATACGATTATGCAAAGCTATGACCCGCTGACACCTGAAGAGCGAAGCGAACGTATGTCTCGCATCCGGAATGCTGATACGAAACCGGAAATGATTGTAAGAAGGCTGATTCACGGAATGGGCTATCGATACCGCCTGCACTCACAAGATTTGCCGGGTCACCCTGACCTGGTTTTTCGCCCCAAAAAGAAAGTAATCTTTGTTCATGGGTGCTTTTGGCACCAACACGGTTGTCGCCAATATCGTCAGCCACGCTCCAAGCGCTCTTTTTGGTTGCCGAAACTAGAAGGTAATAAGGAGCGTGATAAAACAAATCAAGAAAAACTTACAGTGATGGGGTATAAATTTCTTGTCATTTGGGAATGTGAACTTCAAAATACGGATAAGTTGAAAAAACGCATAACCGAATTTTTAGAAGAGGAAGAACAATGAAATCGGTTGAGCTTTTTGCCGGTGCCGGAGGCCTAGGCATGGGACTAGGCCTAGCGGGATTTGAACCGCTGACGGTAATTGAATGGGACAAATGGGCTTGCGATACCCTTAGGGAAAACAAATCACGCGGATACCCTTTGGTAAAGGATTGGAATATATTCGAGGGCGACGCAAGACGATTTGATTATTCCTCAATTGTCTTGGAAGTTGATCTGGTTTCAGGTGGTCCCCCTTGCCAACCTTTTTCATTGGGTGGCAAGCATAGAGCGTTTAGGGATAAAAGAGACATGTTCCCTATTGCCGTTGAGGCAGTTCAAAAATTGGCCCCGAAAGCTTTCATTTTCGAAAATGTGAAGGGCATTTCAAGAGCATCTTTTGCGAATTATTTTCAGTATATAATGCTTCAATTATCCTATCCTGAAATCGTGAGAAATAAGAACGAAGATTGGCTTGAGCATTTATCAAGGCTTGAACGCCGGAAAACAAGTGGGAGAGACAATGGGTTGACCTACAATGTGATTGCACGCTTGTTGAATGCCGCCAATTACGGCGTACCACAAAACCGCGAGAGAGTTTTCATAGTTGGCTTTCGAAGCGATTTAAACCAGGAGTGGTCTTTCCCCAAAGAAACGCATTCCCTCGATTCTCTTTTGAATGATCAATGGGTATCCGGCAAGTACTGGGAGCGTCATGAAATTTCCCGTAAGCAACGTCTGAAAATTCCGGCTCGTTACTCCAAAAGGATTAGTAAATTGAGACAAGCGAACCTTTTTGCGTCCTCGCTCAAACCTTGGAAGACAGTAAGGGACGCGCTTCATGATTTGCCAGACCCATTATCAAAAGAAACTGAAAACCATTTTTATCATGATCATGTTTTTCAGGCAGGCGCCAAAGTTTATCCGGGGCATACCGGCAGTCCATTAGATTTTCCAGCCAAAACGCTGAAGGCTGGCGACCATGGCGTGCCAGGCGGGGAAAATATGATGGTGGATTTAGATGGGTCGGTCCGATACTTTACCATCAGGGAATCAGCACGGCTACAAACCTTTCCGGACGGTTATAAATTTCATGGCTCATGGACTGAAACCATGAGACAGCTTGGAAATGCCGTCCCTCTAGTTCTGGCTCGCATTGTTGGCGCGAGCGTGGCGAGTCAACTGTTAAAGGCTAAAGAATCAGAAATGAAACAAGAGATATCGAGCATTGCCGCATGAAGAGCGAAATCCCATATAATCCATTGGACAAAAATAATCTTGGTGCCAGCGTCGCGGATGCCTTATTGGAACGTGATAAAATAGCCCTCGAAAACATTGAGCAATTCATTGGAGCTGGAATCTACGCTATTTACTATGTTGGGGATCGTCAGCCTTACCAACTCCTTGGCGTAAACGAAATCCCTATTTACGTGGGAAAGGCCGTTCCCCCCGGCGCTCGTAAGGGCAATTTCGGATTAAACACCGATCCAGGGCAGACTCTTTATAGACGGCTAAAGGAACATACTGAAAGCATCAGGCAGGCTTCAAATTTGGATATCAAGAATTTTCAATGTCGCTATCTTGTTGTGGATGACATATGGATACCACTTGGCGAAGCGCTCCTGATCGCAAAGTTTTCGCCGATCTGGAATAAAGTAGTTGATGGATTTGGAAATCACGACCCCGGAAAGGGGCGATATCAACAGTTTCGCTCCCGATGGGATACTTTACATCCAGGCCGCTCATGGGCACATAAATGTCGAGAACGTGGGGAAACAGCGGAACAAATTGAAAAAGAGATTGTCGCTTACCTGGAGACTATTTGATAGGCGGCCAAACGTTATAGAATTAGAGCCTCACGCGCTAAGCACTTTCACTCGATCTGGGCAATGCAGGCTTTCGGGCACCCCAGACGAGAACTTAAAAGCGTTTTTGACGCCTTCATTCGACCCATCAAATGAAAAGCATTAACAGTGAAATAGAGCTAACAGGACAAATTCATACTACTTTCAACTGGCTAAAGACAAATACGCCCCCCTCGCGATCGCCCAACCATCCAAATTAACCGGACTCGTTCCTCGCCGGTTATTAGAACGTTACCCCTCCTAATCTTCACTTTCTGTGAAGAAACGTTAACTGGTATCTATATGTAGCAAACGGGATGTTATTCTAAGCAATAACTACCACAGGAAACATGAAAGAAAGGGAACGGTAGAGTCTATTACTTCCAGCCCTAAGTGATCCAAAAAAGGTTTTTCTACGTGCAGGTATTCCGACATGGTTTATCCGAAAAGTATCTTTTCCAGTTTGGCCGCAGCCTGCCGCCGCTTGAGAAGACTCATTCTATTAAGGTTGTATATCTTCCACTGGATGGCAGGCAACCGCTCTACCTCGGGCAATGGAAAATCCTTCCAATTCTGTGTCCCTTCTTTGAGGGCCAGTAAAAAGCGCCGATCTGCTTCTGTCATAATCGTATTGAGTTCACGGATCAGACGGGGCAGTGTTTCCTCCAACTGGCCGAGGCCGACCGGCTCATAGGTCATGCCTTCCAGTTCTGTCATATGCAAAGGTGCTATATCCCGGAGTTGGGGCGCCAGCAGTTCGGCCATTGGCCGGTTGTGACCCATCAGATAAACCAAAAAGGCGTTTTTCAAGCGTTCATCAATACCCTCGTGCTCCAGCAGCCAATGCACGTCGAATAAATCCCGCGGGTGTTGACGGTCCAGGGCAGCGCAGATTTTGCCGCCGTAAAGATCCTCAAAGCTCAGCACCGGCATACGGGCAAACCCAAACTTCTTTTCAGCATTTGGAGACATTTGGCGATTCTCAACCGGGTACACGCTTCCCCGCAACACCGGAGTCACCTCAATCTTGACGCTGGCATCAGCCTGCCACACCAGAAGTTTAAAACGCTTGCCTGTGCCCGACAACACTGATGCCTTTACATTGACGCCAGGAAAAAGTTGTTCAATATCCGCCGTTATCGCCCCAAGGGCCGTGTCAATGTTGGCCAGGCTGCTGTTGCGGTCCTCTACGGGCAGATATGCCAAATCAATATCCACAGACAGGCGCGGCATGTCGCGTACAAACAGGTTGATGGCCGTGCAGCCCTTTAAGGCAAAGCAAGCCTGCTTGGCCACACTGGTCAAGAGGGCTATTAGCAGACGGACCTGTCCCTCAAAAGTGTTGTTCGGTTCCACCGGCCATCTCCCTTGGGACGGTAATTTGATAGGCGGCATCAAAGGCCCCGGCCCTGACCAGCAAGCGCTTGCCTCGACCCAAGTCAATGCCGTCGGTTTTGAGCACCTGGCGCCATGGGTGGCCGTGGCGGTCCGTGAACCACAAAAAGAGGCGCTTGGCCTTTACCTGAGAGCATGATTCTAGCAAGGCATGGATCAGATCCGGACGCAGGTTAACGGCGGATTCAAAGAATTTGTCCGCCATGGAAAAATCAGACTCATCCTGTACTTCTGACAGTAGTTCCAGCATGGCCAGCTCCGGCGTGCTGTATGGAATTGGCCAGTCCCATGCGCCAAAAGGTCTGTTATGTATTGCAGCCTCGGGCAACGCATCAAACATTTGCTTGGTGTGAACGCGAAACAAAAAAGGTGTCTTAAAGTCCTTTACCCAGGCGGGAGTGCGGACTGTAGCATAAAGGTCAATGCGTTGCACGGCTCCGAGCGGCAGGTAGTGTGCAAGCCCCTGCAATTCCAGGGCACTGCGGCCGCACACATGAACGGCACAACCCATCTGGTTCAGAGAATAGACCACATGCTCCCATTTGAGGGGCGGCCCGGGCCGCCGGTAAACCCCATGTGTCACGGGTTCCAGTTTGCCAGCGCGCAAGGCATAGTCCACCCTGGTGCGGCTGAAGCCTCGCGCCCGCAGCCAGGCCCGGTTGACCAACTGGCCTTCAGGTAAGGATTGTTCCAGGGATTTTTCGGATTTGGGGTTCATGGTTTATAGTTCTCCTTGGATGCATGGATTATATATGCATTAAAGACGTTTGACAAACCTTTTGTTTACTAAAAGTCTGATTTGCATAATAGGGAAATAGGGGACGTACCTCAACATATCAATCTAAAAAACAAATGCGTTTGTTTTATGTAATTTATAAAAGGAATTGACAGTTTGCATGGAGTCCTGCTAGTCTGTTGCCATGATCTATCGAAATGTAAAAGAAAAAATTGAAAACCTGTTGGGCGGATTTCCCATTGTTACCCTGACAGGGCCACGTCAGTCGGGCAAGACAACCCTTGCCAGGGCGGTTTTTGAAAATCATCCATATGCGTCCTTGGAAGAGCCGGATCTGCGGCAGGCCGCCAATGAAGACCCCCGTTCTTTTCTCGCGCGGTTTCCCGACGGCGCTGTTCTGGATGAAGTACAGCGGTGTCCGGAAATTTTGTCCTATCTTCAAACCCTGGTGGATAAGGATGGCCGAATGGGTCTGTTTATATTGACAGGGTCCCAGCAGTTCGGTCTGATGTCCGGCATTACGCAATCTCTTGCGGGACGAACCGCTTTTGTGGAATTACTACCCTTTTCCGTGCCGGAACTGGCCCTTGCGGACAAGTTACCGAATGACATTGATGCCATGATGTTGACCGGCTGCTATCCACCGATCTATGATCGCGGATTGGCGCCTGCGGCCTGGTACAGCGCTTATGTAACGGCCTATGTGGAACGGGATGTCAGGCAAATGCTCAAAATTCAGGATCTGGAAACGTTCCAGCGTTTTGTCAGGCTATGTGCGGGCAGGACGGGACAGCTACTGAATCTGTCTTCCCTGGCAACTGAATGTGGTATCACCCATAATACCGCAAAATCATGGATATCTGTTCTGGAAGCCAGTTATTTAGTCTTTCTTCTGCGCCCCCATCACGTAAGTTTTAACAAGCGACTGGTAAAAATGCCCAAACTGTATTTCTATGATGTGGGCCTGGTATCTTGGCTTTTGGGAATCCGGACAATCGAACAAATGATAACCCATCCGTTGCGGGGCAGCATTTTTGAGACCTTTATCATCTCGGAGCTGATCAAATCAAAATTGAACCAAGGTGAAAAGCCGGCTTTTTCATTCTGGCGGGACAGCAACGGCAACGAGGTTGATCTCCTTGTTGAGCAGGGAATCCGGCTGATCCCGGTTGAGATCAAGTCGGGCCGCACCCTGACGCATGAAGCTTTTGCCGGACTGCATAAATGGTCCGCCCTGGCCGGAGACAAAGCTGGCGCACCCGCATTGATCTTCGCTGGAGATGAATCCTATCAGCACAAAGGAATACACGTACTGGGGTGGAGAGAGTGCGGGCATTTGCCTGATTGAAAAGGCGTGGGCCTGCTCTTGACTCACCTTGAAAAAGAGTGGGTCCGCGCACTGATTTTCAATTTTTTTTAAAAGGAAAAAGTCCGTCCTTTTTTGACCGGATCGTCCAACCACTCAGTTTCTGCCGATAAACCCGGCAGAATTGCTTCGTTGGCCCCAAGAATAAGCATTGACCTCAAAATTAGAGGCGGCTATACTTTGGCTATACATCTGGAGTGATTAAAATGCATACGAAAATTCAAAAATGGGGAAATAGTCAGGGGCTCCGTCTTGCAAAAAATTTGCTTGAGGATGCAAATCTTCGTGTCGGCGATGAGGTGGATATTAGCGTTAAAGAGGGAATTATGATCATCACATCAGCACGAAAGGTACGTGGCTGCTATTCACTTAAGGAACTCGTTGCGCGTATTCCTGAAAACTACAAAACCAGCGAAATCGAGTGGGGAGAGCCGGTCGGCAGGGAGGAATGGTAAATGCCCGCATATATCCCTAGGCAAGGGGACCTTATTGCAATCACTTTTGATCCCCAATCCGGTCATGAACAGAAAGGATGCAGACCTGCCTTTGTCGTTAGTAAAGACCTCTTCAACCGAGGTACTGGCTTGGCTATTGTTTGTCCAATCACAAACACCAAACGTGATTTTCCTTTTCACGTCCCTATACAAAAGGGCGGCGATTTGACTGGTTATGTGATGGTTGAGCAAATGAATACCACCAGTGAACTGG
>DIKH01000007.1:11848-12571 GCA_002424495.1 Desulfobacteraceae bacterium UBA5623 | reverse complement strand
TTAAACAACTGCGGCAATTCATCCAGTTTGTATTTACGCAGGAAGCGTCCAACCTGCGTGATACGGGGATGTAGAAGAGCCGCCAATTATATCGGCATTCACGACCATTGTTCGAAACTTGAAAATGCGAAAGAGCTTCCCATGAAGCCCCACACGCACCCCGCGATAGAAGACGGAACCCCCGTCCTCTTGCCGGATCCGCCAGGCGAGCCAAAGCAAAAACGGACTCAGCATGACCAAGCCCAAGAAGGAGAAAGTTATGTCGAAAAGTCGCTTGAGCATTGATGGATGACAGACGACGGAAGACGGAGGACAGATGTTCACTTACAGAACTTTTCAGGATTAGCCATCATGCTGCCTAACATTCGCCCTATTTCCTGACACTCATTCATAAGGGTCTCGAAGGTACTGTCGGACAAGTAATGGCAGGCCAAGGCGGTATTCAACCAGTGTTGTGTTTCAGCTTGCTCACCATCCGAGTCCGAGAGTTTGCTAACAAAATGTGCGGAATATCGCCTTTTCTGCCAGGCTTCGGCAATGTTGGCGCCTATTGATCGTGAAGAACGACGAATCTGATCTGTCAGAGAGTATCGTTCTTCGATAGGGAAACCCTTGCTGGCTTCAAAGACCGCCTGCTGCAATCTAAATGCGGCTTGGTAAACTTTCAGATCCTTGAAGCTGAGTATTCTTTCACTCATTCCTCTGCCCTCTGTCCTCTGTCCT
>DIKH01000007.1:0-11802 GCA_002424495.1 Desulfobacteraceae bacterium UBA5623 | reverse complement strand
TCTGTCCTCTGTCCTCTGACCTCTGTCCTCCCCCGATCCGTTTCGAAAGCACTTTTAGAGAGTGGCTGGAGATATCGCTTGCCGCCACCCGCGCACATGTTTGCGCCAGCGCGTAGGTATGCAGGCCTGTACCAGCGCCAAGTTCAAGCACATCATGATTTTGAAAGATAAATCTGCGGATGCACTGCTCGTAATATATGTAGGGCGCCCGGTAAACGGGTGGAACCGCCAAAGAACCAAAAGCCGTGGCTGTTTCTACTGCGGAGGTCCCCGCCGTCAATATAGATTGGGCACGTGCGTCATAGCGCTGGTATTCAATTTTCTTGTCGTTGTTCATGTATTTTTTAGACCGGAAGAAAATATCTCACGCCAAGGCGCAAAGACGCCAAGTATCTATAACTATGAACAAAAAGTAGTTTCCAATAAACGTCGCTCGGACAATCACCCTGCGATTTTCGTAGAGAGAGAAACCCTTTGCGTCTTTGCGCCTTGGCGTGAGGCCCCCGCAAGTTAGTCTTTCAGCCCGTTCACAACCCTCGATATGCCATTCCGGATAAACTCAGCACCAAAGTTGATCATGGGCACAATCATAACGGACAACCTCCTTATGATACCCGTCCCACCAATGCCCCTTTTAATATCTTGAAATTTTCAGCAGAATAATATTTACGTTGCTCTTTTTCCAATAATGAGCCAAGCTTGACTGTATAATCTCTTTTGGGAAAGGCATTGATAAACCTGAGAACCTCTCTTAGCGTATCAGCAGATGCCTCCAGCGGAACGCCTCTTTTAAACAGAAATTCCATGTCAAAGACATCACGAATTTCCTGACGATCCGGAAATGCCTCAAGTTTTGACTCCATCATGTCGTTTAAGGATACAGCCTTCAAAAAAACCTGCGTAGTTGCATATTTGCTATAAGCGATTACCTGTTCTACATGGATTTTTTTGACTTCCTTGCGGATCTCAAGTTTCAGGCTTCGTGGATAATCAGGTGACCTCAGTTCAAAAAGAATTGTATAAAACTTCTCTGCGCTGTCCTTTATATTATAATGCTTTGCAAGATAACCCTTCATATTCTCAAAGAATCCCGGCCCCAGATCCTTGATAACACAAAAATCCAGATCAACGGAAAATCGATCGAGTCCATGACACAAACGCAGCATAGTCCCGCCGCCAAAGATAATCTGCGTGAGAAATTTACCGCTGTTGAGCCTGTCCAGGACTTCAAGCTCAAATCGTTCCTGCATGATTAAATCCTGCATAGCCCCCTGATAGTCCTCTGCGTTTTTTCAGGAAAAATGACCATGATATCGGCAACCGACTTCATATCCAGCGTCTTTAGATCACAGGCATGCCAATCCATGGAATATTTTCCAAACGCGCAAAGATGCGCTGTATCAACAAACGCCTTTTCTTTCGTGGCAATAAAAAGATCTCCGTGCCTTACAAATCCAAAGTAATAGTCTTTTTTCAACTTGTAGTAATTGAACGTAATGCCCTCTGCCTCGAATCTGATCGACCGTTTAACAGAAATATTATCATACCAGTCTCTTGGCACCTGGGTAGTAATTCCGTAAAATGAAAGCGCTGTCACGCAAGAAACATACGAGGGAACCTGCAGATAATTGGCTATTTTGAAGTAATTCTCACGATTATATAGTGGCCAGTTTCCGGCCACTATATAAAAATTTTTCTTTAACCTTAAAAAAGTCTCATTCTTAACATAACGGCTGCATAATACCTGAGCGGATTCATTTTTAATACCAACAGCTTCCGCCAGGTCAGCCACAGAAAAAAACAACTTGTTCGATAAATAATTCAGGGTCTTTGTTTTCATAGTGTGTAAACATACATCCTTAACAATTGTGTTAAGAATATATACTCAGACAATATATGTCAACTAAAAACGCTCCCCTGCTTCCGAGCTCCTTTTTTGTTTACCAAGCCGCAAAAATGCGCAAAAGGCAGAAAATATTCTATATTGCGAAGCGATGACTATTTTTGTCCGGCGACGCTGGCCCCGTGGAATCCGAAGGCTATTCCTCGCCCTATTTGACCATATCACTTCGTATTCCTGGTTCATTCCATCTTATCTTTCAGCATCTTTCCCATGATGTCAAAAACTTCCTCTTGGGATTTTACCCGGCCTGCCCTAATGTCTTCTTCCCCTAAGGAAATTAGCTTCAGGATACCTATAGCATTTCGCATATTTTCGTAGCTTTTTGGATCTTGTAAAACAGCCTTCGGCTCGCCATTCTGTGTGATGATGACGGGACGATGTGTTTCATTGATCTGCTTAAGCAAATCGGCTGCTCTGGATTTTAGATACGTAATCGGTTTTATATCTTCTGAAATATTCATTGTTTTTACCTCCCCCCACCCCCGATCCGTTTCGAAAGCACTTCCAACGAGTGACTGGAGATATCGCTTGCCACCACCCGCGCACCTGTTTGCACCAGCGCATATGTGTGCAGACCTGTACCGGCGCCAAGCTCAAGCACATCATAATCTTGTGTGATATGCCGGCGGATGCACTGCTCGTAATAACTGTAGGGCGCCCGGTAGATGGGTGGAATCGCCAAAGAACCAAAAGTTGGGGCTGTTTCTACTGCGAAGGTCCCCGCCGTCAATAGAGATTGGGCACGTGTGTCATAGCGCAGGTATTCGGTTTGTTTGTCGTTATGCATGTATCTTTTCGACCGGAAGAAAATATCTCACGCCAAGGCGCAAAGACGCCAAGTTAGTCATTTAAACCATTTACCACGCGGGATATGCCGTCCCGTATCAGTTCCGAGCCGAAGTTGATCAGCAAACCAAGTCGTTTGTCTGCGAGGCGAAGGTAGGTCAACAGTTGTTTCTTATGTACCGGGACAACCGTTTCAACAGACTTCAGTTCGACAATGACTTTGTTTTCAACTATCAAATCTGCCCTGTAGCCCTCGGTAAAAGAAATACTCTCATATACAATGGGTACCGGAACCTGCCTTTGGACATCCAACCCTCTTTTTCCCAACTCAAAAGCCAATACGGTTTCATACACACTCTCTAAAAGCCCCGGCCCAAGTTTTCTATGAATCTGGTATGCCGCATCCACAATTTCCCGTGCCACTTCATTCTCATTCATATTTACTTTGCGTCTTTGCGCCTTTGCGTGACCAGCTTTTCAAGATGCTTGACCAACCCTCCATAGACCATCTCAAACGAGAAACGCTCTGCATAAAGGGCGCGCGCTTTTTGGGACATGCTTCTTTGTAATGCAGTATCTTGCGTCAAAGCCGTGATGCAATCATGCAAAGTCTTGCCGGTATCAGTGCCGTAACGCATCCCCACACTGTACTCGTCAATCAGGGAAGCCACCTCCCCTTGAAGAGGACTGAGGATGGGCAAGCCCAAAGATAGCATCCACTTAAGATAGTAATGACGCGTTATCTTCTAAAAAGATTTCCTGACGGTTGTTGCCCCGCCTGCCACGTGTAATCTGAGGTTTTGTTATTACACTGTGGTTGGATAGCGTGATGGGGAATACCCTGATATATGAGACGACTTTTTCTTGCCATGAAGAGAAAGTAGTCTTTTGATAATCTGTCCCTATTATTTATTGCCAGTCTTCCATATGCAGGTCAACAACTCTTTCAAATTCTTTGGTGTTGTTAGTCACCAATGTCATGTCTCGTGATCGGGCAAGACCTGCTATTAGAAGATCATAAGGTCCGATTGATATCCCTTTCTTTTCAAGTTGTGCACGAATAACCGCGGAACGATCCAGGTCAATAATGTTCAATGGCAGAAGGAATTTGTCAAGGGCATCCGCGGAACGTTGCCTGTATTGACTTTTTTCAACCCCATATTGAAGCTCAAAGAGGGTGATTGTGGAAATTGCAACATCCTGTGGTGAATGTTTTCGGAATCGCTCAATAATCTCGGGTGAGTGTTTTTTTATGAGGTATATGCAAATATTGGTATCAAGCAGATAGCGCATCAGAAAGATTCTCTTTTCTGCACGCTGGGTTGATTACGACCGTCTTTCATAAAATCTTCCGGAAATTCACTGAGCGATTCAAACAACGGGTCCCATGTCGTTTCTATGGGCTCCAGTATAACATGGTTGCCTTTTTTGAATATTTTTACCTCATTTCCAGGAATTCTGAATTCCTTGGGCAGCCTTACTGCTTGAGAACTCCCATTCTGAAATAACTTTGCCGTTTCCATTTTATCACCTCTACGTATCATATATATTTTTAGCTTAACATGACTTTTCGAAGAATTGCTTCATGTTCATAACCCAAGTCCCATCAGCAAGCTTGTAGGTCGCCTTTGTGCGGCACAGGATGAATTTTTCCTTGATGCGGCCCTTCTCCACCGCTTCCAGAGCCCGAAGGCCGGCCGCATCCGTGATGTTGGGGTGCTCTTTCCATTTGCACTCGATGGCCAGGGCCATACCTCCCGCCTGCTCGATGACCAGATCAACTTCCGCGCCGTTGGCGGTGCGCCAATAGTGCACCACTGAGTTGTCCCCCTCTGATGCGCTCTGCTTGACGATTTGTCCGAAAACATGAGACTCCCAGAAAGCGCCTGCCAGAGAGGAGGCAAACAACGCCTCCTCAGAACGAAATCCGGCCAGAAATGCCGCCAGCCCGGTGTCCAAGAAAACCAGCTTTGGCGCCTTGATCAACCGCTTTGTTCGATTTCCCCAATACGGCTCGATCAGGGCGACAACGGCCGATGTCTGCAGAAGGTTGAGCCATTTACGGGCGGTGTTGGGTGCGATTCCGACATCCCTGGCGATGTCGGAATAATTGAGGACCTGCGATGTCCGGAGGGCACAGGCACGGATGAACCGATTAAAATCCCTTAGTTCCACAACTCGCAAAATGTTGCGCACATCCCGTTCCAGATAGGTTGCCACATAGGCAGGAAACCATAACGCCGCCTCTGCCCCCACATGCAGTTCCGGATATCCCCCTAGGAAGATATAGGACGTTTCTTCAATCGTCCGGCCGGCATCCAGCAATTCCGCCATGGAAAGGGTGTGCAGGCTCAAAACCGCGCACCGGCCGGCGAGGCTCTCCGAAACACCCTGCATGAGCTGAAACACCTGGGATCCCGTGAGGAAATACTGCCCCGGGGACCGATTCCGGTCTATCCGGTACTTGAGATGCCGCAGCAAAGAAGGAGCGTATTGGATTTCGTCGATGATCACCGGTTCCGGGTATTGCTCCAGCAGTTGTTCCGGCGCGGTAAGGGCCGCTTCGGCATTGGCCGGAAGATCGAGGCTGAGGAAAGAAGCCTCCGGATACATCCGCCGCAGGATCGAGGTCTTCCCTGTCTGCCGTGCGCCCGTTATAATCACGGCCGGGAACTGTCCTACCATGCGTCGGAGTAAATTTTCAGAATGTCTCGTGATCCACATGCAGATAATATGCAGCCTTGTTGCAAATTATGCAAGAGAAAAATACACACATACCTTCAAGTCACAAAGGGGTCACAGTCACAAAGGGGTCCAGTCACAAAGGGGTCAGTCACAAAGGGGTCCAGTCACAAAGGGGTCAGGTCTCCATAACTCATATTTTCGTAACACTTTGGGTGTTTGAAAATTTATCAAAGCTAATTTTTTTGGCACGGATTTCATGGATAAACACGGTTAAGTTAAGAAAGGGCTTAATCCCTTGCCTTCCGGCCACCGGAGGGCAGTATGATTTTTCCCCTGCGATCCTTCCGCAGGGGAAAAAATAAATCATCCGCGGCATCCGTGAAATCCGTGCCAAAAATTTTATAAAAAGCTAAATTGATACGAAGATTTTAATAATCTTTTCAGTTAGTTCTTTATATTGAAAATCTTGGCAATCTGCGTTCATCTGCGTCCAAACTGGACTGAGTTTTCTATGAATCTGGTATGCCGCATCCACAATTTCCCGTGCCACTTCATTCTCATTCATATTTACTTTGCGTCTTTGCGCCTTTGCGTGACCAGCTTTTCAAGATGCTTTACCAACCCCCCATAGACCATCTCAAACGAGAATCGCTCTGCATAAAGGGCGCGGGCTTTTTGGGACATTCTTTTTTGTAGAGCAGTATCTTGTACCAAAGCTGCGATGCAGTCGTGCAAGGTCTTGCCGGTATCAGTGCCGTAGCGCATCCCCACACTGTACTTGTCAATCAGGGAAGCCACCTCCCCTTGCAGGGGGCTGAGAATGGGTAAGCCAAGGGAGAGGGCATCAATGATTTTATTGGGGATATTCTTTGTGAAGTTCTCAATATTCAAGTAAGGGGCAAGGGCAGCCTGGCAGCGCTCCGCTAAAGCTTCAATCTTGGGGCGGTCTATCCAGCCAGGAAAGTGAACATTTGGCAGGCCAGCCATCACTGCCCTTAGCTCAGCAGAGGAACCGCCATCACCGCAGAGGACAAATTCGCAGGAAGTCATTTCATGGGCTGACATCTTTGCCGCCTCCTGCACGGGCTTGAAGTCAAAACCCGGGGAATGGCTACCCACAAAACATACACGCGGCCGCCCATCATCACCGATTCCTTGACTATCCCACCAAAGCCGGGCTTCCTTTAATTGCGAGGCCGAAACCTGCCCCATAGGGGATGTGAGCGGAAAGACGCCATCCATGTCTGTACGCTCACGTCCTGCAAATTCTGACGACCAAACAAGATAGCCATTCGCCATAGCGGACAAACCGGTCGCATCCCGCATCGCCCGCTTTGCCAGGTAAAAATAGGGACAGAGAATCATGCGGCCCACGGGCTTCAATGATGGCGGCACTGCCTCCATGAACAATGATGGCCACTGATCTTTGACATCGAGCAACGAAGGAACACCACGCCGGGCAAGCCAACGTGCCAGCACCGCCGCAGTTTCTATGGGAGGATAGCCAATAAATGCCACATCGGGAAGAGACTCAACATTTTTTTAGATTAAACGCCAACTGGGCATGATCAATTAGACGCCCCATGCCAATGTGGCGCCGATAACCCCTACTGGGGATCAATCGTATTCCGAGATTATCAGAAACCTTTATGGCCTGCCCGAACCAAAGCATTGCTCAAATTCATCGCCCGCATCCACGGCAAGCTTGGAGATTCGATCTGGCAGGTCTGACATTTTTGTCGGAGCCTTAAATCCTGAAAACAATGTTTCTTGTTTTATGGAAAGTAACATCTGCCCTGCGGGCAAGAGAAAGAGCCGTGGATATTTGTACTGGCGGCTAAACCCGATCATTCAACAAATTTGTGACAATGTTTTAAAAAGGAACAGCCTGCCTCACGCAAGTATTTTTTTAGATCTTTTGTGTAGTCCGCCATCAGACAACCGCCCTTTGAGCAATTTCAAACCGTCTTGTAAAGATCTCAAAAGGCACTTCACATTCAATTTCCTGTCCGTTGGCTTCAAGAAGCTCAGGAACCATAATTTTCAATTTCTGGATTAAGCCTTCCAGGGTTTTTTCTTCAGTGGCAAGGCCTGGAACGTCATCGCTGCTTGCTACCCATACCTGGGCTTCATCGTCCCATTCAGCCCTGATAAAAAATGGTTTTTTATTCATCTTATCCTCCGGTTCATTTGAAAATCTTAGGGACATTCTATATCCCCTATCCCTCTTGTCAACAGGTTTTTTAATTGGAATTGGTATGGAATTGCGGAGTGAGAATTGGGGACGGGTTTATATTTTAGGCATTCTACCAGCTTTTTTAACCCAACCTTCGCACTGTAACTGCTGTAATGAAAATCAGATGGTTCTTTAACTATGCCGGCTCGAACTGGATTCAATGAGTGAGAAAAGGAGAAAAGGGGGAAGACCTTAAATATTCAAATAACTCAAACTTCCAGTTGGTAACCTTGCTCCTTCGCAATTTTCTCTCCTCGCTGAACTGCATAACTGACAGCAGCAGGCGTTATGTCACATTTCCGCGCCAAATCCACCATAGGCATCCCCAATTCAACCACAGTCCAATAGCAGAGTAAATCCCTGGCCCGGACCCGGTCCTTTTGCCTCCCTTTCCCGGTGATGTATTCCTTTTCCACCTGGAATAATAGGGAGATCCTCTCTACAACCTTTTCAAAATCATAGCCCAGGCTTTTGAGTTTATATTTCCGGGAAAATTGCTCTTCCGATTCGGAAAGCACATCACTTACAAAATCGCTGTCCCCCAATATTCGCTGGTCGCTCTTGATGCGGTACTGCCCGCTCAGCCTCATCTTTTTGACTACATCCCAACCACCAAGGCTTCTTATCAAACCGCCTCCTACCAGCTCAGGCCGCCTCCCCAAAGAAATGCCTTCTTTAACATAGGAGGCATACATCTTTCTCGCTTCACCAACCCTTCTTCCAAAAAAACCTAAAACATACTCAACATCTTGCCATTCCCTACTTTTCTTTCCTGTCAGCGCGCTATGCCCGCAATAAGGATAACGCCCCAATTCCTTCAAATCGATCACTATATTTGCCCGCAATGGATTCAAGTGAATATAGCGAACCAATTCCCGCAAATAGGGATCTTCCTGGCATATAATGGATTTATATCTGTTTTGGAAAAGTTGCCCGTGGCGCTTGTGCCGCCTGTTATAAAATACCGCATATCCGGTAAGCAATCTTCTCATTAGAGCGGCAATTCCTGCGGGACCGCTTCTTAACAAAAAATGGGCGTGATTTGATAAAAATGACCATGCGTAGCATTGGGTCTTGGTCTCAGGCAAGAGAATAGATAGACGTTCAATGAAGTTTTCACGATCTTTATCATCATCGAATATTTTTCGGCGTTCTATTCCCCTGATCATAACATGATGCAAGAGGCCGGGAGTATCTAATCGGGCTATCCTGGGCATATCCGCAATATACTCCCGAATATAGCTTATGTCAAATTATTTAACTATTTAAGGTCGTCCCCCTTTCGTTCATAATTGAGAACTTCACATCACACGTCTTATGTTGAGCTCTCAACATAAGAAATGGTTGGTTATGAGTTTAACCAACCAAATAAACCGGGGGGTCCCAAAAAAATTTGACATTGTCGGTCATATTCTGATAAAATATAGTCATGACACATGAAGATAGAAGAAAAGAACTCGGCAAGATGCTCATGGATATTGAAAGGAGACAGATAATCATGGCGGCATTTTATATTATACTTGCAGGTGTGCTGCTTGTCGCACTATTTGCGTTAATTGTCTCTTATAGAGAAGACCATCCAAAAAAATCATCATGAGGAGTCATGGTTCGCGGTTCCCATGAGCCATCAGCTATGGGCTATCAACTTATTTACTCCAGTACCTTCTTCTTTTTCTCTGCTGATGGCGCTTCAAGTTGGGGAATCTGGCTGAAACCATTGAACTTCAAAGAGGCACGCACCCTCTTGAGCAGTTCGCTTCTGGCAATAGCGCCCTGCGTTTCTCTGGTATATTTGCAAAAAGTGCGTGCAAATCATCATCTGATATGAAATTACCATCCCAGTCCATATCATGAGGACAGATAATCTCATCCATCCTGTCCTTGAGTTCATCGCCATCCCTGTCAACGACCTGCGAGCCATGCCCTGAATAATGAAATAACAGCCTGTCGCCTGCCTTTGCACCACCCACAAGCCGCTTGAGCCTCTCCATGATATTCTTCTTCGTTGCCCTCTCATCAACCAACACCCTGATTTCCTTTGTGGTGAAGCCGAAAAACTTCAAAAGAATATCCCTCATATTCGTAACATCATTCACGCAACCATTCAAATCAGCTCCAGGGATTTTGTATTTATTGATTCCGACTAATAATGCTTTGTTTGCCATAACCAATCCTCCTTGTTTTCTATTTCTCTGAAGTTAATGTCAAATGTCAAGGCCTGACACCGTCCCACTTACTCGTTCACGTCCTCGAACGACGACTTCGACAAAAACGGCTGTTGGAAAGCTCACTTGCCCATAAAGGCGCGGAAGAAGATCCAGCAGTCCAATCTTTGCGAGAGCCATCAGTGGCCCCGAGTTGACGACGACGATCATGCCGTCTCTTCCTCTGCCATCTTCTCTGACCAGCGGGGAACGACTCCGAACGCCCTTGCCTGTCGGATCATTTCCTGCTCTGACAATCCAGCCAATTCAGCTGCTCTGCCAAATGATAGCAGGTTTCGCTGATAGAGAAGGAGAACTTCCTGGATCTTGATCTGAGATAGGCCTAAGAGGAGCAGTTCCCCTAATCTGTCCTTGTATGGCCCTAACTCCGCCAACTTATCATCCGAGATGTCTATAATTGTCTTTGCCATGATTGCACCCTCTTCCAGACATCGGTTCACCTAAGCTCTTTTTTATACTCTATAGCTCTAAATATCCCGATTTACAACCCCAACCCTTACCCTTCGAGCTTTTTCTGGCTCTTCGAAGCCCCCTCCTTATGGCGAAGCTCGCGTTGATTGGCGCCTGCCAACTTTCCCAGGACAGCCCGCCACAAAAACGGCGGATAAACCCGCCAGACCCCTCCGGCATATCGAAATTCAGGCATGGCTAATCTCCTCTAAATTTCTTGTGGCAAGATCCATCAACCATTTCCTTCCCAAAATTTCAAAATCTTCACCTGAAAATACCCCTCACCCCCGTTAATCTCTTTGGGTATAATTCCCCGCCGCTTGCGGCGGGGTAGTTCATTTTCTCGTCAGATAAAGGCGCTTTCTCTTTTGTAACCATCTCTTCCAAAGTTCGCCGAGAATGCGCTTTTTTTAAGATGAAAAAGCGATCTCACACCACTGTGTTTGGCAGACGAAAGTCCACTGGTAAGCAGTAAGGCAGAAACTGCATAGAAACAGGCATAATAAAGACGATTCACAAAAGTATTGACATGCCCCCTTTCTAAAAGAATACTCGCTTCATCTATACTCTCACGGGCTCGTTCAAGACGATATAGGATCAGGGTTTTTGTCTCTTGATTCATAAAATCACACCGTCTCTTTCAACATTCTGATGAAAGGGCATGGCCCTATACAGGGTTGAGTTCCATTTATGGTGGCTATAAATATTGACTGTCAACACTACACCTGCTTCCAACTCTATGGGAAACAACTGACGACGAAAAAAGTCTTCCCTTTTAAGATCAAAATCCTTGTCGGTCAGAACAAGCAGATCATAGTCAGATTCAGAGTCAGAATCACCTCTTGCTCGCGAACCATAGAGAATTACCTTTGCACCAGGTTCTATCTGATAAATGGCATCGCGACATCGCTTCAGTAATATCTTTTCTTTTTCTGTAAGGGTTTTTAATCCCCCAAACCGTTTCATATCAATCCTCACTCATACCATCAACGATCAAAACTTCTAATTTATCCTCTGTATAATCATGCGTAGAAAATGGTGGCTGTCCCAAATTACTCCCAAGAAACAGTAACCACACTATCCCCGTATCGGCTATGTAATCTACCTTGCACGCAGGCACTTAACACTTTTCTTTTCTTCCATGCTCGAACCGAGGCTCTGACAGCCCATCACCCATCGCCACTCGCCTATTTTCGCTCTCGCCCATCACCCATCGCCAGTTTTTCCATATTCATTTCAGTGCGTCACTCCTTCACGGCGTAGCACTTTCAACAGGGTCAAAAACAGGATCTTCAGATCAAACATCAGGGAGCGGTGCTCCAGGTAATGGACATCAAATTCCACCTTTTTCGGAATCGGAATATCATCTCGGCCATTGATCTGCGCCCACCCCGTGATCCCCGGGATTAAGCGATGAACACCTTTTTCCGTCCGTAAAGCGATTAAATCTTCCTGATTAAACAAGGCAGGCCGGGGGGGACCCACAAAACTCATATCCCCCTTCAAAACACTCCACA
>DIKH01000026.1:5900-8878 GCA_002424495.1 Desulfobacteraceae bacterium UBA5623 | reverse complement strand
GGCGAGCGGGGTGATATAGTTTTTCTTGATACCCCGGGGCATGAGGCTTTTACCGCCATGAGGGCAAGGGGTGCGCAGGTAACCGATATCATTGTCCTGGTTGTGGCCGCTGATGACGGTGTAATGCCCCAGACAAAGGAGGCTATTGATCATGCCCGTGCCGCCAATATTCCAATAGTGGTTGCAATAAACAAGATTGATAAGCCCGACGCTAATCCTGATAAGGTAAAAAGAGACCTGGCCACAGTCGGCGTCGCAGCAGAAGACTGGGGCGGGGAGACATTGTTCGGCATGGTTTCAGCAAAGACAGGGCAGGGTGTTGATGAACTCTTAAATCTGATATTGCTCCAGGCCGAGATGCTGGAATTGGAGGCCAATCCTGACAAGGCGGCCAGGGGAACGGTTATTGAGGCAAAACTTGATAAGAACAAGGGCCCGGTGGCCACTGTTCTCATCAAGGGCGGTACCCTCAGGCCGGGTGATCAATTCATATGCGGAGAATATTTCGGGCGTGTCAGGGCCATGAACAATCATCGTGGAAAAAAGATGCTTTTGGCCGGTCCGTCAGTGCCGGTGGAGATCTATGGCATTTCCGGCGTCCCAATGGCAGGCGATGAGTTTATCGTGGTCCAGGACGAAAGGACTGCAAAGCAGATCTCAGAGCACCGAAAACAGGCGACTAAGGACCTGGAGAAGGCCAAAAAGGGCGTGGTCAGTCTGGAAGACCTTTTTGAAAAGATAAAAGAAGGCCATGTAAAGGAACTGAACATCGTATTAAAGACCGATGTCCAGGGCTCCCTTGAGGCCCTGGGTGATTTGATGGTCAAACAAAGCACAAATGAAGTGAAGCTGGTGATGATCAGGATGGCAACCGGCGGTATAACCGAGTCCGATATCATGCTGGCCAGTGCGTCAAACGCCATTATCATAGGCTTTAACGTCAGAGCCAACCCGCGCGTTTCCGAATTGGCGAAGAATGAAAAGATTGATATCCGATATTACGATGTCATTTATGATGTTGTCAAAGACATCCGGGCTGCAATGACAGGGCTCCTTGAGCCGGTCTACAAAGAAAATGTCATCGGCCGGGCATTTATCAAAGAGGTATTCCATGTCCCCAAGGTTGGTGCTGTCGCAGGATGCCAGGTCTCTGACGGACACATTGAGAGAAATGCCAAGGTGAGGCTGTTGCGTGATGATGTGGTCATCTTTGACGGCAAAATTGCATCCCTCAGACGCTTCAAAGAAGATGTCAAGGAGGTCCAGACAGGATATGAGTGCGGCATTGGTCTTGAAAATTACAACGATATAAAGCCTGGCGACGTGTTTGAGGTCTATCAGATGGAGGAGGTGGAGGCGCACCTGTAACAATGGTCGTGGGCACATTGAAGATAGAATTCCTGCTGGTCGAGAACAGATCGCTTAAGGGAAAACGAAAGGTTGTCAGAAGCATGGTTGACAAGGTCAAATCCAGGTTCAATGTGTCCATTGCAGAGGTCGGCTCCAATGACAAGTGGCAGAAGATTGAGCTGGGGATAAGCGCCATTGGAAATGACAGGAGGCATATTGATTCTTCTCTCAGCCATGTCCTTGAATTTCTGGACTCGCTTTGCCTGGCGCAGATTGTGAACACCCAATTTGAGATTATAACTCTCTAATATACAACGGAGATCGTCATGTTGGCCGGCAAGCGCGCCCTGAGGGTCGGGGACCAGATTTTAAAAGAGATTTCGTATCTCCTCCTTGAAAAGGTGAAGGATCCCAGGGTCCGCGGCGTTACCTTGACCGGAACCAAGCTCAGCAATGATCTCAAAGTGGCCAGGGTCTATTACAGCGTCATCGGACAGAAGGATCAGATTGACAAGGCGCAGGCAGGGCTTGAAAGCGCCAGGAGTTTTATCCGAAGGGAGATATCGCTGCGTATGAAGCTTAGATATACGCCTGAAATCATATTCAGCTACGATGCATCGCTTGAAAGCGGCAGTCATATGGAGAGGCTTTTTGATAAGTTAAGGTCTGATGAATCAAGAGAAGACATTGATTAGTATCGCGAACCTGTTGAGGGAAAAAAGGCGTTTTTTGCTTTTGACCCACAAAGATCCTGATGCAGACGGCATCGGTTCAATGCTTGCCATGGCAAAGGCCCTTCAAAATGCAGAAAAGGATGTGGTGCTCTTTACCGAAAGGCCGGTGCACGCTCCTGTCAACCTTTTAAAAGGCAGCGAAAAAATTATCCAGGATTTTGATCCTAAAAAAGGTGAAATTGATGTAACCATAGCGCTTGATTGCGGTGACAAAGACAGGGTTGGAGGCCGCGGGGAGCATCTTGAAAGATGTAGAGTCCTGATAAATATTGATCACCACGAGGTTCATGATTTGTTCGGGGACCTTAACCTGGTTGATCCTAAGAGTTCTTCAACCGGTGAATTGGTGTACGAAGTGATAAAAGAGGCAGGGCTGCCGGTTGATCTTGATGTTGCAGAGAACATACTGGCGGCAATCCAGACTGACACAGGCTCCTTCAGATATGAAAACACCACTTCAAAGTCATTCAGGATTGCGGCGGAGCTGATGGAGCACGGGGCCAGTCCCAGGCGGATATCCCTGAAGATGACGGATGGATACAGCCTGCCCAGGATTAAATTACTGGAGTTGGCCTTAGGCGCAGTGGAATTTTACAATGAAGGCAGGATAGGCATGGTGACCCTGTCTGCCGATATGTTTGAAAGATCCCATGCCCAACCGGAAGACAGTGATAAGTTTGTAGATTATCTGAGATCCGTTTCAGGTGTTGAGATGGCGGTATTGGTCAGGGAGACCGGCAAAGACTGTTACAAGTTCAGCATGAGATCAAACAGCAAGGTCAATGTCGCTAAGCTGGCCTATTTGTTTGGTGGAGGGGGTCATGCCAAGGCGGCAGGCTTTGAGCGCCGACAATCCATTGGTGTGTTGAAAAAAGATTTTTTGAAAGAAGCAGG
>DIKH01000026.1:0-5843 GCA_002424495.1 Desulfobacteraceae bacterium UBA5623 | reverse complement strand
GAGTCCTCCTACGATGTCGTCAGAAAGGTGAAATCGGCCCTAGCGATCAAAAAGGTCGGGCATGCCGGAACCCTTGATCCTTTTGCGACGGGGTTGTTGATTATACTTATCGGCCAGGGCACAAAGCTTTCACCCTTTATTATGTCTCATAAAAAGACCTACCTGGCCACCCTCAGGCTGGGGGCTGAGACAGACACCCTGGATAAGACGGGCAAGGTCGTTAGAACCATTACAGTCCCGGATCTGAGCGCGGAATATATCCGCAGGAAGGCCGGTGCATTTGTCGGTGACATTGAACAGACTCCGCCGGTTTATTCGGCTGTCAGGTGTAAGGGCTCCCGTGCATATAAACTGGCAAGACGAGGCGAGGATGTCACGCTTAAAAAGCGGGTGGTGTCAATATCGTCTCTTCAGATGGGCTCAATAGCCCTGCCGGATATCTGTTTTGAAGTGGAGTGCTCCAGCGGAACATATATACGGAGTCTTGCTGCAGACTTTGGAACTTCATTGGGTTCCGGGGGGCATCTGATCTCTTTGAGGAGACTGGCCAGCGGTCCATTTAATGTAGATCAGGCACAACGTTCACGGGAGCTAGGACAACAATCCTACCGTGCATTGCAGGAAGGGGTGATACCCATGCTTACCGCCCTTTCAGGAATGCCCGGGATAGAAATAGATCATACCATTGCAAAGGGCATAAGGCAAGGCCGGCAATCGGCGCTCTTAGGCCTTGGCCGGGATTTGAACCTGGGCAGCGTGGTGGGTGGGCATCTTAAAATAATTTGTAGCGGTGAGCTTGTGGCCGTTTTGAAGATAAACGCAAGCAGGAGGGATACTCATGGGAGGTTAGAGATATCAAGGGTGTTTTCATGACTCGGCGGTTTGATGCTTTTCCGACAGCACCGTATATTTACATTGAATCCACCATAGCGTTAAGGGCGGGTGGGAGTTTGATTTGAACATCATTTTTTTATAGGAGGCGTAAAGTGGTATTAACACCAGCAACAAAAAAGGAGATAATAGATCAGTTCAAGCTTAGCGAAAAGGATACCGGTTCATCCGAGGTCCAGATAGCCCTGCTCAGCAATCGAATCACATATCTTACAGAGCATTTTAAGGTTCATAAAAAAGATCATCATTCCCGCCGGGGACTGTTGAAGCTTGTTGGTCAGAGGAGAAGACTCCTCAACTATCTGATGAAAAAGGACGTGGAAAGATATCGAAAGGTTATCAAAGAGCTGGGTATCAGAAAATAGATCTTAAGCTACAGCAAAGGCAGCATCTTAACAGGGAGGTCAGTGCAGCAGATATCAACAACCGGTGACCGTACATTACCAATAATACAAAGTGAAAGGACAGACAAAATAATGATCAAGAGTTGTTCAATTAATATTAACGGCGAGGCCCTGGTAGTGGAAACAGGCCGCATTGCCAGACAGGCAAGCGGCTCTGTCACTGTTACATGCGGTGAGACGGTGGTTTTGGTGACCGCCGTTGCAACGGATGAAGTCCGGGAGGGTATAGATTTTCTACCCTTGACGGTTGAATATCAGGAGATGTCCTATGCCGGTGGTCGTATACCGGGCAATTTTTTTCGCAGAGACATGGGAAGACCCAGTGAGGGTGAGACATTGATTTCCCGGCTGATAGACAGACCCTTGAGACCCCTTTTCCCGGACAATTACCACTACGAGACACAGATAATCGCAACGGTTCTTTCTACGGATAAGGAAAACGAAGCTGATGTAATGGCGATGCTTGGCGCCTCTGCCGCGCTTGAGGTCTCGGATATACCCTTTTTTGGGCCGGTTGCAGGTGTCAGGGTCGGCAGGGTGGGCGGAAAATTCGTTACCAATCCCACTATCAGTCAGCAGAAGGAAAGTGATATTGATCTGATCGTGGCATGCAACCGCGCCGGTATTGTCATGGTAGAGGGTGGAAGCATTTTTGTCTCTGAAGCAGACATGATTGAGGCCATTTTTTATGGCCAGGAGGCCGTAAAACCCATGCTTGAGATGCAGGAAGAACTCAAGAGTGCGGTTGGAAAGCCAAAGAGGATTATCCCTCCCAAGGTGTCCGATGATGTCATGCTGGAGAAGGTAGCTGAAGTTGCATCACCAATGCTCAGGGATGTCATCACTGTACCGGATAAATTAGTCAGGCAGCAGAAGAGCAGAGAGGTAAAAAATGCTGCAGTCTCAGCCCTTTCGGAAACATGTCAGTCAAGTGAGTCCGAGATCAGGGACGCAGTGCATGATCTTGAAAAGAAGATGGTCCGTAATATGATACTCAATGAGGGCAGGAGGATTGACGGCCGTTCATTTACTGAGGTCAGGCCGATAGAGTGCCTGGTGGGCATTTTGCCCCGAGTACACGGATCAGCCCTGTTTACGCGCGGTGAGACCCAGGCCATAGTGTTGACGACCCTTGGGACCGAGCGTGACGAGCAGAGGATGGATACTATCTACGGTGAGCAGTTCCGATCCTTTATCCTCCACTATAACTTTCCGCCTTACAGCGTGGGCGAGGCAAAGAGGCTTGGCGGTCCCGGCAGGCGTGAGATCGGTCACGGCGCCCTGGCAAGACGCGCCCTGCTGCCGGTGATGCCTGAAAAAGACACTTTCATGTACTCGGTACGGGTTGTCTCAGAGATCCTGGAATCCAATGGATCTTCATCCATGGCCAGCGTATGCGGCGGCACCCTTTCATTGATGGATGCCGGTGTCCCTATCAAAGAGGCGGTCGCCGGTGTTGCCATGGGTCTTGTTTCAGACGGAGACAAGGTGGTGGTGCTGACTGACATAATCGGAGATGAAGATCACTATGGTGATATGGACTTCAAGGTGACCGGGACCGGTAACGGCATCACCGCCCTTCAGATGGACATCAAGATAAATGGCATTACCAGGGAGATAATGCAAAAGGCCCTGGATCAGGCAAGGGAGGGCAGGCTCCATATACTGGATGAAATGACCAAGGCAATCTCTCAACCCAGGGGCGAGATATCGGAGTATGCGCCGATCATCACGACAATAAAGATCAAACCCGAAAAGGTAAGGGTCCTTATAGGTCCGGGGGGGAAAACCATCAGGGAAATAACCAGCACCACAGAGGCCAGACTGGACGTTGAAGACGACGGGACGGTCAACATCTCCGGCAGCGATAAGACCTGTGTAGACAATGCGATCAAGTTGATAAATGAACTGCTCCAGGAGGCGGAGGTTGGCAAGCTTTACATGGGAAAGGTTGTAAAGATAATGGACTTCGGGGCCTTTGTAGAGATATTTCCAGGGACAGACGGTCTTCTGCACATATCTCAATTGGACCATGAAAGGGTCAACAAGGTTACGGATGTGGTGAAGGAGGGAGACGAGGTCATGGTAAAGGTACTGGAAGTGGATGATAACGGAAAAATAAGACTGTCACGAAAGGCCGCACTGGGAGAATCTTTAAAATAATGTATCATAAGACAGTTCTGAATAATGGCATAAGGATCATCTCGGAGCAGTTGGATCATATGAAGTCCGTTTCCCTCGGCATCTGGGTGGATGCCGGTTCACGTGACGAGCAAGAGCCTGAAAACGGTATCTCCCATTTTATCGAGCATATGATCTTCAAGGGGACCAGGAATCGCAGCAGTTTTGAGATCGCCAAGGAACTGGATGCGATCGGCGGGCTTTCCAATGCATTTACCGGAAAGGAAAACACCTGCTTTCATGCCAGGGTGCTCGGAAAACACTTCGGGATTCTGGCGGATATCCTGTCTGATATCTTTCTCAATTCCATCTTTGATCCGGATGACATGGAGAGGGAGAGGCAGGTGATCTTACAGGAGATCAGCATGGTGGAGGACACCCCTGATGACAATATCCANNCTGTTCAACCGTTTTTTCTGGATGGATCATCCGGTAGGCTTTCCGATCCTGGGGACTGCAGAGACGGTCTCAAGCATAAATAAAGACACCATTTTAAAGTACATAGACAGATTCTATGTCCCGGAAAGGATTGTTGTTGCGGCCGCAGGTTCTGTAGATCATCAGACAATGGTTTCATATTTCAGGCCCTTGCTTGAACCCCTTAACAGGGGGAATTCAACATACAAGAGAACGCCCCCCCCCTCACATGGAGGCCTGTTTGTCAACAATAAAAGCCTGGAGCAGGTCCACATCTGCCTGGGCGGGGAGTCTCCATCCCTGCTCAGCAAAAAGAGGTTTGCCTGCGCCATACTTAACACGATCCTTGGGGGGAATATGAGTTCCAGGCTTTTTCAGGAGATCCGGGAAAAGCAGGGTCTGGCCTATTCCGTGTATTCCTTCCTGTCCGCCTATTTTGATACAGGTCTTTTGGGCGTCTACGTAGCGACTGACACTGCCAATGTCAACCCTGTGCTTGCAACCATCCAGAAAGAGATCCGCAAGATAAACAAGGGTGATCTGTCAGTGTCAGACTTGAATGCCGCCAAGGAACACCTGATAGGAGGTATTTATCTGTCAAGCGAAAGCACAGATGGCCGGATGATGCGTATTGTCAAAAATGAGTTGAACTTCAACCGTTATGTGGAATACGAGGAGCTGGTCGCCTCCCTGGAAGAGGTCAAGGTTGATGAAGTAATAGAGATCTCAAACGTTGTCTTTCAGGAGGGAAAGGTTTCCCTTGCAACACTGGGTCCGCTTGACGAGGCTGGAGTGGATATGGAAACTTTACGATTTTAGGGAGAAAGAGTTAAAAAAGTTAAAGAGGTTGAAGGTTACATGCTCCGAGAGCCGCTGTTGCTTACGGTGCCAGTTTTGACCATGAAAATGATACTCTAAGAGCTGAAAAAACGTATTTTTGGGACGATTCAAAATAATAATCAATTGGTTAGCTTGGCCTGACCCCTGATAAATAAATTGTCAAATTACCTTATTTATGGTGTAGATATTTTATTTACGGTCGTCCAACCACCCCACAAATCGTGACCTCCAATGAACGTTGTCAGCCATGAAGCATCCTCAGCCCTGTTCTTTGCTTCAGTTTTCGGTCTTTAGTCTACCTGCCTGAGTAGTCATATTAATATTTCATTTAACCAACCAGAGACGGCGAACCATGGCAGCGCAATATTTTTCCCGGGCATCTGTCTTCTCTCGTTCACATTACATGCGAGTATTCCGTAGTCTGCAGCCTCATCTCCGGCCATCTCTTTAAATTGCTTTAAGGAATTTAAATGCCTTATAGAAGGAGATGACGTGAGCTTTATTTCTATAGGCCACAATTTTCCCCCTGCCTGAATGATTAGATCTACCTCCAGCCCGGACTGGGACCTCCAGAAAAACACTGAAGGATCTTTGCCCATGTTTAAAAAGGTCTTCCAAACATCACTGATGATAAGACCTTCGAAGATTGCCCCTCCCATATTGCCCCTGATTGTTGATTCTGCTGACGGCTGTCTTGTCAAATAACATACCAAGGCCGGATCCAGGAAATAAAACTTCGGGGTTTTTATAATCCGCTTTCCATAGTTTTTAAAAAACGGGGGAAGCATAATCGCCAGATAACTTGCTTCAAGCGCCTTGCTCCAAGACTTTATCGTCGGTTGACTCACGCCACAGTTACTAGCAAGGTTTGCGGGACGAAACTCCTGAGAATGAAAGGCGGCACACAGATTTACAAACATCTCAAACGAACGGAGGTTTCTTATGTTTTCGATCTGGAAAATGTCTCTTTCCAGATAGGTTTGTATATAAGACTTCAGCCACAAATCCCTTTTGGCCGGGTAGCATGACGGCTCAGGAAAAAGACCAGTCCACAGTACTTTTTCAAGATTTTTGGACTTGTTTTCTCCTAGTACCATGTAACCTTTATTG
>DIKH01000364.1:9965-10467 GCA_002424495.1 Desulfobacteraceae bacterium UBA5623 | reverse complement strand
TTGTATGCCAGGGCTGCGGATACCAAACGCCCAAGTGGATGGGACGCTGCCCGGACTGCGGCCAGTGGAACAGCATGGTGGAAGAGACCCTCGAACGGGATAACAAGGCAAGGTCCTATTCCATGAGCAAGCCGGAGACCATCCCAGGCATCTGCCTTGCCCATGATATGAGGCTTAAAACCGGCATTGCCGAGTTCGACCGCACCCTTGGGGGCGGAGTGGTGCCGGGCTCCCTTGTGCTTATAGGCGGTGACCCGGGTATAGGCAAGTCCACACTTGTCCTACAGGTGCTTGAGAGCCTTGCCCAAAGGGGTTGCCGTTGCCTGTACCTGTCAGGGGAAGAATCCTCTCAGCAGATCAAGCTCAGGGCGCAGAGGATGTCTGTGAGTTCAGACAATCTCTATGTAGCAACCGGCACCTGTATTGAGGAGCTTTTTGAAAGGCTGGATCCTTTAAAGACAGAGCTGATCGCGGTGGATTCTATCCAGACATTTTATACGGA
>DIKH01000364.1:6843-9883 GCA_002424495.1 Desulfobacteraceae bacterium UBA5623 | reverse complement strand
ACCAAGGACGGCGCTATTGCCGGGCCAAAGGTGCTCGAGCATATGGTTGACACGGTCCTCTATTTTGAAGGGGACAGGGGCCATGTATTCAGGATCTTGAGGTCGGTAAAAAACCGTTATGGCGCCACCAACGAGATAGGGGTTTTTGAGATGAAAGACAGCGGCCTTGCCGAGGTGGGAAACCCCTCCCGCATCTTCCTGGAGGAAAGGCCGGAGGCGGTATCCGGTTCCGTGGTCATCCCCTGTATCGAGGGCACAAGGCCCCTGATGGTGGAGATCCAGGCCTTGGTGGGCCAAAGCCCATTGGGCATGCCCAGGCGGACGGCTGTGGGCGTTGACCATAATCGTATTTCGCTCCTAGTGGCGGTATTAAGCAAGAGGCTCGGGATGGAACTGGGAGATCAGGATATTTTCGTTAATGTTGCTGGAGGGCTCAAGGTGGATGAACCGGCAGCCGACCTTGGCATTGTATCTGCGATGATGTCGAGCTTCCTGGATAGACCCGTGGACAGAAAGCTTGTCATGTTCGGCGAGGTGGGCCTTGCAGGGGAAATTCGCGGGGTCAGCCAGCCGGATCTGAGGATAAGGGAGGCAAAGAAGCTGGGCTTTTCCAGCTGTATCCTCTCCCGCACCAACATGGAGGGCGCAAAACCACCTGATGGGATAGAACTCAACGGAGTAAGATCCGTACAGGAGTTGTATGAGGTTTTAAGTTTTAAGTGTTAGGTTTTAGGTTATGCTTTGCTCGTGAAATTAACCACTTAAAACCTAAAACTTAAAACCTAAGATCGGATAAGCCCATCAACCATCTTCCCAACCCTGCGCGCAATAGCCAGGCTTGAGGTCAGCCCCGGGCTGTCTATCCCCAGAAGATTAATGAAATCAGGCGCTGCTGAATCGGCCTGGATTACAAAATCCGGTTGCCCTTTGAGCCTTGCCTGGACCCCCATCTGATGCCATATAAGGTCATCGTCTTTAAGACCCGGAAAATACGAACGGGCCTTGCTTGCAAATACCCCTGCATCAAGAGGGGGGCAGGACACATCCTTCCTGTCCCTTACAGCAACCAGTTTCGGCCCGACAGTGACTGTTGAACCCACAACAGGCGGATAGAAAAAATCATCAAAGGTCGGGGTCAGGTGCACCCCAACCGTAAAATGACTGCCGTGTTGCGTATGAACAAGCTCTGGAGTCGGGTAGATATTCATCCCTTGGAGCTTCAGCTCAGGCCTCTTGTGCCCGTAAAATTTGTAGCTCTCACCCCTGACAGGATCAAGTTCATAGGGAGAATCGGGGCGAATCAGGCGGGCGAGAAGATCGGAGTCCACACCGCCTGCATTGATTACCACATTTGATATGGCCCTGTCAGTCTTGCCGTCACGGTAGCGAAACACAACATTAATGCCATCGCCTGCCAGTTCAAACCCCGCCACCTCGGTGTCGGTCATGAACTGGGCCCCGTTGTTGGATGCAAGTGTATTGAGCCTGTAAACAAAAGACATCGGGTCAACAATGCCTGCAGAGGGCACCATCAGGGCGGATTCGGCCACAACATTCGGCTCCAGGAGGCTGACCTCCTCACCTGTAATCCTTTCCACACCCGGTACCTGGTTTTTCGTTGCACGATCAAGGTACATGCCAAGGATATTATCTTCAGCCTGATTAGTGGCCACGATCAGCTTTCCGGTCTTTAGCGCCGGGACCTTGTGCCTTTCGCAGAAATCATAGAGCAAGCGGTTTCCCTCGACACAAAGGGCCGCCTTTAGGGGACGGGTCTCCTGATCATAATAGATGCCTGAATGGATTACCCCGGAATTTCTGCTGGACTGATTTTCACCCTGTGTGATGCCGGAATTTTTTTCAAAGACAAACACCCCTTCATACCGCTCTGAGAGATCCCATGCCACTGCACAGCCTATTATACCGCCGCCAATAACGGCTATATTAATCTTTTCAGTCAAAATTGATGGTTTCTTAAAAAGTCGAAAACCGACTTTTTACTCAGTTTTAAGTTTTAGGTGTGATGAATTCGACTCGTTACGAATTCATCAAAATTGATTTTTCAAAGGGATGCCAACAAGACCTTGTAGCCTTTTTGAGCCAGGAATGTGGAGATCTCGTCAGGAAGGCCAAGCGGGGAGGCAAATACAGGGTTGCCGCCGGAATCTTTGAAAATGACTCCGGGGATGGTCAGTATGACATTTTTTGATTCATTGCCTGCACCGGCCTTGAAATCATGTGGCCCAGTCTTATATTGGATGCCCAAAAAGCCGCAGGTCTTGACAATCAGTTCCAATGGGTCTTTGTCTGCCGCAACGGAGAGGGTCAGATAGTTTTTTTCCTTCAACAGGGACAGGACTTCGGGCTCGAGACCAGCCAGATCAATCACTGCGTCTTTGCCATTTATTTTTAGGAAAAAATCCGCCTTTATTGTCAGATTGAGGTCCGCCTTTTCCGTTTGAAAGACCTGGATGTCCGTCTCCCTTGAAAAGGACTGTCCGGTAAGGGTCAAAACGGTCACCATCAATGACGCAGGACCTCCTTCAGGTTTGAGCATCTCGGCCCCAACGGGCTCATCAGGGGTGGTTTCTGCTTGCAGGGGATAATTGATCACCTTTACGCCCGAATTCTCCAGATAGGTCTTGATAGCCCTGGGCACATAGGGGAAGGGAGGACTGCCAAGGTTGAGGACAACTGCTTTAATCTTTTCATTCGCCCCTGTGTCGGAAAGTTCAATCACCCAGTCACCGGTTATTCTTAGAGGGATATCTTTTTGCATTTCAAACGGTTCCCCTGTCCCGTATACCTTCGTATAATTGCACTTGGAAAAGATCTTGTTGAGAGATATCCCAAGATTGTCCTTGCCCGAAAGCGTGGCCACCTTGTAATTGTCCCAGCTCGATTCCAGGAGCTGCGCCATCCTGGCCGGGAGACTGCCTGTCATATCCACGATCACCTTATGGCCTGTCCTCATATTGATGATCGGATAGGATGAGGCCTTGAGATTTATCTGACCGCCTGTCTTCAATGGGATAAAGTG
>DIKH01000364.1:0-6817 GCA_002424495.1 Desulfobacteraceae bacterium UBA5623 | reverse complement strand
GGCAGCCTTATGGTCTGTCCAGGATATATCCTGTCAATGTCCGTTACAGAGGGGTTCAACTGCCTTACCAGCCTTAGGTAGTTACTGTACAGGGCGTTATTGGGGATATCATACATGCCCTTGATAATCTTCACCAGTTTATCGTCACGTTTGACCGTGTAATCACTGAAGTCCATATCCTTGAGTGACTCTAAAGGCGTCGTCACTTCCTGAACAAAAGATCCCTTTTCCACCTCACCCGCGATCGGCACTATTTTCAATGGGATAAGGATCTCCTCCCCCGGGTGGACCATATCCAGGTTATCGAGAGACCGGTTCATTTTTTTCAGGATTGAAAGCAGTTCAACCAGATTTTTTTTCTCCAGGAGGCCCCTTTCTCTAAGAAGTTGCCACACATGGTCCCCCGGCTTTACATTGTACTCTTGAGTCAGGACCTTTTTGTCGTCAACCTCACGGATATCTTTTCCTTCCTGCGTTTCAGCTGTCTTTACAAGAGATATGGAATAGGACTCTTCTTCCTCTTGGGCAGGCAACGTGCTTGAGCAACAGAGGACTAACGCCAGAGAGGAGATGAGATAAAGGATATGTCTTGAGGTTCGTGAGGGCATTATATTGCTTTATCGTAGTTGCTCAGAAGATAGAAGTCAGGAGCCGGAATAGAGAGAATAGAATCAAGCTTGAAAATCCCTGGAAGCTGTCCGACTGTCTCCTGGATTCTGTATCATGTCTCCTTTGTTCTTATGTAAAACCTATTTGATATTAAAGGGTTGTCTTGCGCATTGTCAATGGTATTCCATTCTAAAATCCTTCTTCCCTATATATTGTTATTCATATAATAAATTACACACCATCTGGTATTTTTTCTTTACAAATGATGGATAACCTGCTAAAAAGCTGGTTACTTGTCGTGTTACCTTTTATCTTCGACCTAAATATGAGCTATTTTAACTGCAACTCGGTTTTAGTTCCTTCCCCTTCAGGGGAGGAAAGTAAATGGAGGACACCGTGAAAATCAAAAGGCTCTCTGTTCAAGGCTTTAAGTCTTTTATGGACAGGCTCGATCTTACATTCCCTGAAGGAATCAGCGGGATAGTCGGGCCAAATGGCTGCGGAAAAAGCAACGTGGTAGATGCTATACGATGGTGCATGGGAGAGCAGAGCCCCAAACAATTGAGGGGCCGGAAGATGGAAGATGTGATTTTCGGCGGCGCCAAGGATTCCAAGCCCCTGGGAATGGCAGAGGTCTCCCTTACGTTTGAAAACGGCAACGGCAGTTTTCCGCCGGCCTTTGAAAACCATTCGGAGCTTTCCATCACCAGGAGGCTATATCGCTCCGGTGAAAGCGAATACCGGATCAACAACATGCCGTGCAGACTAAAAGACATCCAGGAAATCTTCATGGACACAGGCCTTGGAAACAGGGCCTATTCCATCATAGGCCAGGGCAAGATCGGCTCCATCATTGAACAAAGGCCGGAAGAGACCAGGGTCATGCTTGAGGAGGCGGCGGGCATCACAAAATACAGAAAAAAAGTCGAAGAGTCACAGAAAAAGATAGAGCTTACTGAAGCCAATCTCCATAGGGTTGACGACATCTTACTCGAGGTCAGGTCCCAGATGAGGTCTTTACAGAGGCAGGCGGCAAAGGCCAAACAATATAAGACCATTTGTGAAGAGATCCAGAACCTTGAGCTTATCCTGTACAGCAATTCATTTCATCTCCTCAAAGACGAATCTCAGGATAAACTCAAATCCTCCGAACACCTTATGGAGCAGGAGGTTGACAGGACAACCGGGCTTGCAGGGCTTCAGGCTCAGATAGAGACCATGCAACTCACACTTGAAGAGAAGGATAATAATCTGTCAGGCCTGAGGACCAACTACCTCCACTTAAGGGAAAGGGTCCAGAAAAAGGAGGCAGGTCTTGAGTCCCTTGCAATGGAAACAAAGATGCAGGAAGAACTGGAGGCAAGGCTAAGGACGGAGCAGGACGAGATAAGGGTGAGGCTCACAGGGCTCAAACAGGAAAAGGCTGACCTTGAAAACGGGATTGAAACCATGAAACAAAGGGCCATTGACCTGGAAGGAGAGATCTCGCTAAAAGAAAAAAGGCTCAAAAACAGAAAAGAGTCCCTTGATTTCGTCAGATCAGACCATGAAAAGGCAAGAGAAAGGTTGAGTGACGGCGCCAATAAAGAGGTTGGCCTGAAACACAAGTCAGAGTATCTGAACAAGATGCTCAACCAGATCACTGACAGCAGGAGCCGGTTTGATAAGGATATGAATGACATCAAGGCCAGGATGGAAAACCTGTTGCAGGTGTCGGAGCGCAAAAATCAGGTCAGAGAGGCGACCCACGGAAAGCAAAAAGATATCGAAGCCTCTATCGAAGAGCTGAACATGGCCTACAAAGAGCTGGAGATGGTAAAGGGTCGTGTGGAAAATGAGCTTAAGTCGGCGGAGACGGATCTCACCATGGTCCGGACCCGGCTGTCAAGCCTCCAGAGCCTGTCGGAAAACTTTGAAGGCTACAAGACGGCGGTTAGGACCATAATGAAGGCTCAGGACCTCCTGCCCCAGCAACAGGGCCGCATCTTCGGCCTTGTTGCGGATATCATCCAGGTGGCCCCTGAACACGAACAGGCAGTTGAGGCGGCGCTTGCAGACAGGGTGCAATATATAATTGTAGAATCCCATGAAGACGGAAGACAATCTATCGAGTACTTAAAAGAGAGGGCAAAGGGAAGAGGGAGCTTTGTCCCCATAAAGGACCTGATGGAAAACCACAGGCACAGTATGGAAGGTAACCATTGGCCCGTGCTGTCTGATCTTGTCTCAGTGCCTGATGCTTACAGGCCATTGATAAACACACTTTTGGGCGACACCTTGCTGGCTGCGGACCTTTCAGAGGCGCTGGCAGCCTGGAAGTCCTACAAAGACACCAACGGCCAGAAAAGCCACAGGTTTTGTTTCGTAACCCCTGAAGGTGATATGGTGGATGACAGGGGGGTGATTACGGGCGGAAGGCTATCAAAAAACTCGGCAGGACTGCTTGCAAGAAAAAGAGAAATGGCCGAGCTTGAAAAAACCTCTTCCCTGCGCCAAAGGGAGGTGGATGATCTGCGGCTGAAGCTGGAAAACATTATCACCGACGCCCAGGAGAAAAAGACGGAGATAGCCGATCTCAACCAGGAAAGGGCGACATGTCATGACGAGATAAACGAACTGGATAAGCACCTCTTTCGCCTTGGTCAGGAACTGGACCAACTGGACAGGCTGGCAAGAAAGATTTCAGAAGACCTGGAGAGAAACAGCACTGACGAGGGCAAAAACAGGGAGGAACTTTCAAGGATCGAGGTCGAACTGCTTGATCGGAAGTCCGCCCGCCAGGAAGAAGAGGAATACTTCAGAAAAAAGGAGATCGAGCTTAAAGAAACCCAGGCGGAGTTTGAAGAACTGCGCGATGAGCTGGCAGGGCTGAAGGGCGACTATCGTCTGATCGAGGAAGAACAACGAGGAGTTATCCGCCAGATGGAAAGGCTTGACCAGTATGCGCAAGACGCCCTGATGCGTCTTGACAAGATCGAAGAGGATATCGCCCTTGGCCGCAAAAGGTGCGATCAGTGCGAAAGGAACAAGGAAGAAATCAAGCTGCAATTGAAAGACCTCTACGACAGGTTGAAGAAGGCGGAAGAAGATCTCAGCCATGCGGACACAGAGAGGCAGACATTTCAGGCCTTGATAAAGGAAAAGGAAAAGGCCGCTGAACAGTTGCGCAAGGAACTGGATGATCTCAAGGAAGAGATCAGTCGCGCCAGGATGGAGCATTCGGAACTCCAGTACAAGATGAACAACCTTACAGAGGTGGTGAGGGAAAAATTCAATCTGGGCCTGCTTGAAATATATGAACAATATCTAAAGGATGACTTTTCCCATTCTGACCTGGATGAACAGATAGAAAAGCAGAAGGATTTGAGGCAAAGGCTGGGAGAGGTAAACCTGCTTGCGATCAAGGAACACGAGGCATTGCAGGAACGCCACGAGTTCATACAAAATCAGAAAGAAGACCTTTTAAAGTCCATTGAGGCATTGAAGACCGCTATCAGAAAGATCAACCAGACCTCTCTTGAAAAATTCCAGAAGGCATTAGCCGATGTGGATGAAAAGCTAAAAGAGGTTTTCCCCGTGCTTTTTGGAGGCGGCACAGCCTCTCTCACACTGACGGACGAGACAAAACCGCTCGAGAGCGGGGTAATGGTGGAGGTACAGCCCCCTGGTAAAAAACTGGTCCACATGGGTCTGCTCTCAGGAGGAGAAAAGGCCCTGGTCGCCATGGCCCTGATTTTTGCCATCTATATGATCAAGCCAAGCCCCTTCTGCCTCCTTGATGAGGTTGACGCCCCTCTTGATGAGGCCAACATTGATCGCTTCAACAACCTCCTGGGAGAGATAAAGAGGGCATCACAGGTGATCATGGTGACCCACAGCCGGCGGACCATGGAGATAGTGGATCGCCTTTTCGGGATCACGATGGAAAAGGCTGGGATGTCAAAGGTGGTCTCCGTTGACATCCAGGGCATAAGGGATCAGGATTTAACCACGGACCTACATACACATGCACAGACATTTTGTTCTGCTGACGTGGCCGAACAAAATATGCAGCCGCTTCACGAAGTAATACATTAAAAGCACCATAAGAAAAGTCTAACTCTTGGACCATACCAATGTCATTGGACACCTCAAGGTCTCTTGAAGAGCAGCTGGAGTATCAAAAGAGACTCAACAGCATCACTAATAATATACACTCTGCGGCTGATACTGATGATATCCTGCTGAATCTTCAGGGGGAGATCCTTGGCCTCTTTGATGCCGACCGGATAACGGTCTATGTGGTTGACAGCGCCAAAAACGAGATCGTATCAAGGTTTAAGACAGGCGATGAGGTGAGCGAGATAAGGCTCACCATAAACGACGGCAGCATTGCGGGCTACTGCGCCCTGTCAGGCCAGGTGGTCAATGTCGCTGATGTATATGACCGAGCCGAGCTTGGCTTTATCAGCCCCCGGTTGAGGTTTGACGGCAGCTGGGATCAAATGACCGGTTACAAGACAACCGAGGTGCTTGCCGCCCCGATCCTCTTCAATAAAAACCTTTTGGGCGTTGTGCAGTTGATTAACAAAAAGACGGGCCGACGCTTTACAGGAGAAGACCGCGCATCGCTCCAGGACATCGCAAGGGTACTTGGCCCCGCATTTTTCAAGAACAATAAGGTCGCGGAAAAGGTGAGACACACCAGATTTGATCTCCTCGTGGACAACAGCATCATAGGTGAGGCAGAGCTGACAGAGGCCATGGTCCGGGCAAGAAAAAGGAAGGTGTCTGTGGAATCAGTGCTGATGGCGGATTTTCACGTGACGAAAGAAGATATAGGACGGTCCCTTTCCGATTTCTACCAGACCCGTTTCATCCCCTTTGACGAAAAAATGATAATCCCCAGTCAGTTACTGAAGGGCCTGAGGCCAGGGTTTCTCAAAAAAAACAACATGGTGCCGGTCGGCCAAACCGGGGATACCGTGATCGTGGCCATGGAAAACCCAGGGTTTCTGCCTGCAAGAGACGCAATCAATAGACTTATCAAGGCCGGGAAGTATGAATATTGCGTGTCCTTGAAAGAGGACATCGTCAAGATGATAGATATGTTCTTTGATGTGAAACGGGCAATGATTCTGCCCAGTTCCGGAAGCATCGAGGAGATACTGGGGCAACTGACCCAAGGGGACGATGATGAAGACGGCCACGATTCAATGAACCAGGATGACAGCGCCATTGTACAGCTTGTCAACAAGATGATAGTGGACGCCTTTAACAGGGGCGCATCCGATATCCATATAGAGCCGCGTTCCGGGAAAAAACCGGCTGTGGTCAGGATAAGGGTGGATGGGGCATGTCAGGACTATCAGACTATCCCACACACATATAAAAGGGCGCTTGTTTCCCGCATCAAGATTATGTCGGACCTGGACATTGCCGAAAAACGCCTGCCGCAGGACGGGAAGATCAAATTCAAGCGTTATGCGCCCCTGGATATCGAACTCAGGGTTGCGACCATCCCAACCGCGGGCAGGAACGAAGACGTGGTCATTAGACTCTTGTCCACCGGAGACCCCGTGCCCCTCCATGAGATGGGCATGAGCGATAGGGATTACAATGCCTTTACCGATATAATTACAAAACCCTATGGCATGGTCCTGGTGGCCGGACCCACCGGAAGCGGCAAGACCACAACGCTGCATGCGGCCATGCGTCATATAAACAGGCCGGAGACAAAGATCTGGACCGCAGAAGACCCTGTAGAAATCACCCAGGAGGGCCTTCGCCAGGTCCAGGTCCATCCCAAGATAGGGCTCGATTTTGCGACCGCCATGAGGGCCTTTCTGAGGGCAGACCCGGATGTGATCATGGTCGGAGAGATGCGGGATCATGAGACCGTATCAACAGGGATTGAGGCGTCTTTGACCGGCCATCTTGTATTCAGCACCCTCCATACCAACAGCGCACCCGAGACCATCACGAGGCTTTTGGACATGGGGATGGATCCATTCAACTTTGCCGACGCCCTGCTTGGGGTGCTCGCACAGAGACTTGCCAGGACCCTTTGCAAACACTGCAAAGAAAGATATCACCCGGACAAAGAGGAATTTGACGGACTGGTCAGGTTATATAACGGGGACTTTGGCTCCCTGGGATTTGTATATAATAACGATTTTTTTCTGTATAGGCCCAAGGGCTGCAAGGAATGCGGCAACACAGGCTACAG
>DIKH01000281.1 GCA_002424495.1 Desulfobacteraceae bacterium UBA5623 | reverse complement strand
GATGAACCGACCACTGCCCTTGACGTGACAGTTCAGGCCCAGATCCTTCAGCTTTTTAGAGCCATCCAGAAAATGCGAAATATGTCACTTCTGTATATCACACACGACCTTGGCGTTGTAGCAGATATCGCCGATCGTATATATGTGATGTACGCAGGGATAATTGCAGAAGAGGGAACGACCAACGATATCTTTAAAAACCCGTGTCACCCATACACCCGCGGCCTTCTGGCTTCGCTTCCCAGCAGGGCCAATCGCGGGGTTCCGCTACACAGTATCCGCGGCAATGTCCCTGATCCGGCTTACAAGCCGAAAGGTTGCCCCTTTCATCCCAGATGCGATTATGCTATTAAGTCCTGCTGGAATGAATTTCCCAATATGCACGATTATGGTCAAGGGCATAAGGCCCGATGCCCGATACTGGCAAAAGGAAGGCAAAAGTGATAGACAACTGCATCATAGCACAGTCGCAATCTGTTATTTTTCCGTCCTTAAACTTTAGGCATTTTAGCCCACTTTAGAGCACTTCTTATGAAACCCTTTCCAGCACATAGCACACTATTAGATGTTGAAGGCCTCAAAAAATATTTCCCGGTCAGCCGGGGGTTTTTTCAGAAGGTCATCGGTTGGGTTAAGGCCGTTGATGGTGTTGATCTTCAAATCGAAAATGGAAAGACCCTTGCGCTTGTAGGGGAAAGCGGTTGCGGCAAATCCACTGTTGGAAGGCTCATCTTAAGACTGATGGATGCGGACAGCGGGCAGATCATATTCCGTAACCGCGATATCAGCAGTCTTGACCAGCAAGAGATGATGCCATTAAGAAGACAGATGCAGATCATCTTCCAGGACCCTTTTGGGTCATTGAACCCCCGCATGACTGTCGGCCAGTCCATAGAAGAAGGGCTAAAGATCGTTGGGGTCAAAAATTACAGCCAGAGAAAGGAGCGTATCAGTCGGCTCCTCTCGATGGTAGGAATCCTTCCCTCCGCCTCTGACCGCTATCCACATGAATTCAGCGGCGGCCAGCGCCAGCGTATAGGCGTTGCAAGGGCCTTGAGTGTTGAGCCGTCCCTGATCGTATGTGATGAGCCAGTGTCAGCTCTTGATGTCTCCATACAGGCGCAGATCATCAATCTGCTCAAAGCCCTGCAAGGCGAGCTTGACTTAAGCTATCTCTTTATCGCCCACGATCTCAATGTCGTAGGCTATATCAGTGATACTGTTGCTGTGATGTACCTTGGGCATATCATGGAATATGCTGATACGGAAGAGCTTTTTGATAACCCCCTTCACCCTTACACCCTGGCGCTTTTCTCCGCTATCCCCGCAATTGATCCGGATAAAAGGAAGGAGCAGTTGGCATTAACCGGAGAGGTGCCCAGCGCCTTCAACTTCCCTGTGGGCTGCAAGTTCCAAGGCAGGTGCCCAATGGTTGAGGAATCCTGTAAAAAAGAGGAGATAGGCTTTTTTGAGGCGAGCAAGGGTCACAAGGTAAGATGCTGGAAGGTCAAGTGAACATTTTCCAAATTTTGGCTTGACTTTTCCTCCTGATTAAGACAATTTCCTCTCTAACTGGGGGATCGTATAGTGGCAATACGATGGGTTCTGGCCCCATTAACCGAGGTTCGAATCCTCGTCCCCCAGCCAGTCAACCTCAAGTTATGCCTTCTGTTTTTCCCTCTTCTCCTTCTTCTTTTCCTTTGGTGTCTTAGTCGCCTTTTTCTTAGTATCTTTCTTGGTATCCTTTGATTTTGCCATTAAAATACCCCCTGCATAAAGTGAATGTTCATACTAACCGGGACACCATTTATAATGGTTCAGCAAAAAGTCCCGAAACTTTTTCCCCCTTGCGGGAGATATGTTTTTATCATGTAAGGATTTCATTCTCAATAAATAACTTGGCTATTTTCACCCCATGCGTTCATAAAAAAATCATGACTCCTGCCCTTTCCCATACGGCGAAGATGAAAGGGGGAATGGGCAGACAGTGTCCTCTGTCCGATTTATCTCAGCACTCATTCTCTCCGAGATAACCCTGACAGCCTGTTTCAGCGCATCCATTGGTGCAATGCCTTGGCCTATCAATCTCTCTGTCTCTGCATCCACATCAGACTTAAAGCTCATTCGACCCCTCCTGTTTCATCCTCTGTTTCATCATCTGAGACTGAATTGGAAAATTGCAGTACCTCCTCGCAGACCTCTACCGGCAGTTCTTCCACGTTGCGGAGCTTTCGCTCCATCGCTCGTGCTCTCAGGTCCGTCTGATCAAGTGTCTTTGAGGCCGTATTAAGGTGTTTTTTTACCCTGGAGAGCACTTCTCCGAATTTTCCGAATTCCATCTTGACCGCCGCAAGCACCTTCCAGACTTCGCTTGACCGCTTTTCAAGGGCAAGAGTTCGAAACCCCATACGCAGGCTGTTCAATATGGCCGAAAGGGTGGTTGGACCGGCTATCACTATACGGTACTGCTGCTGAACCTTTTCAAGCTGGCCTGGCTGTCGCAGGACCTCTGCATAAAGCCCCTCGGTGGGCAGGAACATGATTGCAAAGTCAGTTGTCTCTGGAGGATTGAGGTATTTGTCACGTATCTCTTTTGCCGAACGGTTTACCGCGCTCATAAGTGATGCCGTGGCCCTTTGGACTGCATCAAGATCGGCGGCCTCAACCGCATCCAACAACCTTAGATAGTCTTCCTGGGGAAATTTTGAATCAATCGGCAGCCAGACACATGAGCCCGGGTCATCATCAGTGCCTGGTAATTTTATGGCAAATTCAACACTCTCCTGTGAATCCTTTCTTGTATGGACATTCTTCTCGTATTGTTCGGGAGTCAGGATCTGCTCCAGGAGGGCGCCTAACTGGACCTCTCCCCATGTTCCGCGCGCCTTGACATTGGTGAGCACACGCCTCAAGTCGCCGACGCCGGTCGCCAGAGACTGCATCTCCCCTAGACCGCGCTGCACAGCCTCCAGCCTCTCGCTGACAAGTTTGAAGGACTGGCCAAGTCTCTTTTCAAGTGTGACCTGGAGTTTTTCGTCCACGGTTTCGCGGATCTGATCGAGCTTTTTTTCATTGCTGTCCCTAAGACGCTTGAGCTGTTCATCAATCGTGCCCCGCAGAATCTCGATCTTAGTCTCATTCGATACGGTCAGTTCCTGTATTCGCCTGGCGATTGATTCCAGCTGATCGCCCTGAGCCTTACCCATTTCACCAATGGCCTTGATAAGTGTATCGGAAGAAGACTTATGGCCGGATGAGACCTCTTCTCTGAGCTCCCTCGCGGCCCTGGCCGACTCCTCGCGGCCCAGTCTCAATTCCTCACGAATAGCCCTTTCAACCTTGCCGTCATCCTCCGCCCTAGACCTTTTTAGGATCAAAAGTACAAGTCCAACGACTATGGCCAGCAAGATGATACACAAATATAGAAGAATGTCTGTCACAATGAAAGTCCTCACCATACGTGGAATTTAGGACCGAGCGCCTAACCACTTATAACCAACTTCCGCCAGATCCAGCAGGCCCCTGAGCGCCATAAAGCAGGTTGTTGCGGAATTGCGATAAATAGGGGCATATGAGATGCGCCCATAATTCGTTTAATTATACCATCTTTGAGATAAATTAACAAATGTCGAATGTCAGCGCTTGAGAAAACGCCAATGCCATGATGACATCCGGTCGGGAAAATTTTTATGGCTGATTGACAGGATGGTTCGATATCAAAATAATGACTGAAGGGGATTTTCTTGGCCTTGGCCTTGGCATGGTATTGGAAATGGCAGTTACCATGCCAAGGTTTTACGCAAAAGGCAATTTCAGGGGATCGCTTTCACTTCAAATTGTTACATCAAATTTTTCTTCTCCCGCTGGAAGATATCCAGGCGGGGTCATGCGAAGCAATTTACCGTTGCTGTCATAAACCGTTACGGTCAGATTTCCATCTTTTATTTCGAGCCTGCGTATCTCGCCCTTTGCTCCTGCAATATCAGGCGTGGCCCTGGAAGCACTTTTGTTTCCGGGTTCAGAGGCTGCAATGCCTGAAACCATCATATTTACCAGGCTAACCATTTTAACATCTCCTTATAAAAATTACTAATCACTTAAAGTCTACAATTTATGAAACTGTATTGACAATACTCCAGGTTGCTACTGTTTTCGCCCAGGCCTCTTCCGTTATGCCGGTCTTCTGTGCTATGGCCTCTTTTGGCCCATATATTTCAGGCTGAACTGCCTTTGACAGCCTAACTGGGTATGAATCTTGCGTTATTGTTGTCTGCACACTGCCGGGGTAAATGTCAACCGAACCTTTATTCCCCATTTGGGCCTGTTGCGCCTGCCTTACAGAATCCTGTGGTGAGGTTTTATCTCTTTTCGTCTGAGCATCCGCCTTTTGCCTTATGGTCCGGTTCATAGCCAATTCATATATATTCATAATAGCCGATATTTCCATAAAAACATCCCCTTTCTCATCCAGGCCATGGTGATCCACGGGCCTGCAGTTTTAGAATCCCCTCACGATTATGGCGCAACCATTTATCATGTTATCGGATCCCACACGTCCCCCTTTATGGCCACAAGGGTTTAAAAGACCTCTTTGCCCACAAAGAGCGTGAGCACAAAGGAGGGAATTCAATATGTGTATCGGTATTACTTGGCTGAGACTTGAGAAAAATAATTGAGGTGGCCTTATATCACACTTCTTATCCTTTCCATTCGACTCAAGATATCAACAATCCTAATTCCATATTTTTCCCCCTGGACCATGACCTGTCCTTTGGCAATCAAAGTCCCGTTGACCAGTATGTCCAAGGGTTCACCGGCAAGATTCTTGAATTCGACCACCGAGCCAGGACCAATATTGTACAACTCACTTATCTGCATTTTGTTTCGGCCAAGTTCAACTACCACCTCAAGGGGAATGTCCAGGATAAAGGCCAGCTTTTCAGCCTCGGTAAGAGTGCAACCCACACCAGTCCCTGGTCCCCTGTCATCGGCCTCTAATGGCTCTTTATCCGTACCCATAGATTCAGTTCCTGACAGCACCTCCCCTGCCAGGAGGGAATCTATGTCCAGCTGCGTGATTTCACTTTCTTTGCCCACAGGCTCGGCAAATTCATCACCTGCCATCATATGATCGGCTACCTTCATGACCACCTCGACAACAACAGGCTCATCACCGTAGAGGAAGGAAAAACTGTCGTACCTGACCATATCCTTTGCTTCGATCTTGAAGCTGGTGCCCGTTGTCATGGAAGGAGTGGACAGATCGCAGCGCATGCCTGCATCACAGAACTTTGATTTCAGATTGCCACCAACAATGTTACACAACTCGCTGATTACATCCTTGACATCATCTCCACCCTCGACTTCTTCCATCTCAATGCCAAGCATTGAGGAGGTCATCTGATGGGAAAATTTCCTGCTGACATGTATGCTGAAGCTGCCCATCAAGGGGCCGATAAAACTCACAGCCCCGACAAGCCGATCAGGGTCTAGAGAAGATTTCAGACTCTCTTCGGAAGAGTTAAGTGTCATGGAAAGCATCATGTCAAAAACTTCAATGATTTGACCAAAAACCGGCGTTTTGACATCAAAATTTTCGACCTGACTTACATTGACAGGCCTGTATTCTATCTTTTGCAGGGAAGCCTCCGTCCCCTCTTCAACCTCAGATACCCTTATGCCTACCTCTACGATAACGTTGTGCTCATTATAATTGAACACGTAACGCTCGTGTCTTACCGTGTTTAAGGCTTCAATCTTAAAGTCATCTCCGGTTGTGAATGAGGGAGGGGAGAGTTCGCAGACGAGTCCTGTGTCACAAAAGGCGGATTTAAGATTCCCTCCCACTATATTGCATATCTCGCGAATGACGTCCTTGACATCGTCTCCACCATCAACCTCCTCAGGCGTTATGCCAAGTACTGCGGCGGTCATAATATGGGAGAACTGTTTGCTGACCTCGATATTGATACACCCCATTACCCTTCCGGCCACACTGACAGAGCCAACAATCCTTTCATCCTTTTCTATGCCCTGTGATTGATCGTCAGAAAGCTGAAGCCCCATGGAAAGCATCATGTCGAACACGTCAATAAGTGAATCGGTGACCGTTGTTGCAATATCAAATTTTTTGATGTCTACCATCTATCTGATTCTCCTGATTTTCTTGTCTCAACATACAGTTGGCGACTTGTGGTCGTTAACCGGAAATAAGTTGGGGAAAAGATCTGTATGTCAAACTAACTAAGCAAAAACCATGCCGACATAAATTTACAGGGAAGTTCGATCTGACGATACGCATAAATGATCAAGGCCAATGAAGGAGAAAGGCCTGAGTGTTCGCCATTATCAACCTGAAAACAAAAAAGCGCAACCTCTTGAGGTTACGCCTAAAATCACTACGATGTTGCCGAAAATAAAACTTGTTTGGGCTTTATAACTAGTTGAAATTATGTGCCCACTCCCACGAAAATCCGGATATCTTGCAGCGACTTATAACCCACCCGCAACAAAATGCGGTGGTTTGCAGGCTGTCAAATCTTCCTACCAGAAAAGTTGTAATCACCGATGCAAAACAAGGCCAAAAACGCCATTTAAAATGTTGCGCGCCAACTGAGTGAAAAGACATCGTAAGGCGTCGCGGTATAAGAAAAAGGCGGCAACTTGTAAAGGGGTTGTAAAAAGTCGGTAGCAAATAAAAAAGGACTTAAGCGATTCTTGCTAAGTCCTTGATTTTACTGGTACCCCCGGCGCGACTCGAACGCACGGCACCCAGATTAGGAATCAGATTTTTTGTCTTTCACATAATTTCACATGATCACATTTTCTTGTTGACATATCTATTAGTTATCTATTATCATCTTTCACATGACTTCATGGAAAAACACAATGTTTCATTAAAAATCTTGTACCTATCTTGTACCAAACGGGAAGAACAGATTTTATGGAATGGATATCTGCGGGTTCCGGACTTCAGTATAGAAAACACAAAACACGAAAACACGGTGTCCGGTTTGATCGGTATTTCCGGGGCCGCTATACGGTATCAGGAAAAACGATCACGGTCGGCTTTGGTTGGGAAAGTGAAAAATGGAATCAGGATAAATGCCATAAAGAGCTTGTTGCCCTTAAAGAGGCCGCAAAAATAGGGCAGGGGCCACAGACCTTAAAAGAAAAACGAAAGATCGAGGACGAAAGGCGCGAGATCGAACAACAAGCTAAGGCTTTACGTGAAAAGCAAGGCATAACTTTCGGTCAGTTCTTCATAAATAAATATCTCCCAATAGCGAGATCCACAAAGAAACCTAAAACCATCGAGGTGGAATTGGGATGTTTCAAGACCTGGATTGAACCGGCGATAGGGCCCAGACCCTTCAAAGACCTTTTTCCCTTAAATTTTGAAAAGGTCAAGGCCAACATGCTCAAGGCTGGCAGGGCTCCAAGAAGCATTCAACTCTGCATGGCGATAATCCGGCAGGCATGGAACCAGGCACGGCGTGATGGGCTCACAGACAGGGAATGCCCAACAAAGGAAATCAAACTACCCAAAATTGACAACAAGCGAATGAGGTTTTTAACACATGATGAGGCTGACCGGCTACTTGAAAACCTTGCCTCAAGATCCCAGCAGTTGCATGACACGGCCCTGTTGTCTCTGCATACCGGCATGAGATCGGGCGAAATATTTTCGTTGAACTGGGGCAATGTGGACATTGAGCAGAGGATAATTTACATCATTGACGCAAAGAGCGGAAGCAGAACAGCGCACATGACAGACCGAGTAAAGCAGATGTTTAAAAACATGGTAGCAGGCCAGCCTGACGAGCTTGTTTTTAAAGACCGAAATGGAAATCAGATTGGTAAAAAATCTCATTCTTTCAACCGGGCCATTGATGCCTTAGGCCTTAATAATGGCATCACAGATTCGCGTCAGAAGGTCTTGTTCCACACATTGCGGCATACCTTTGCCTCTTGGTTGGTCCAGCAAGGCGAGCCGCTTTACACGGTCCAAAAACTCATGGGGCACGCTTCAATTGCCATGACAGAACGATACAGCCACCTTGCACCGGATACGCTGAAAAATGCTGTAAGAAATTTCGAGAACGGTTTGATCAAAAACCGGCAATCCTCACCGGTTGCCCTTCATAAGAGGTGATATGCAGGCATGCACGAAAAAGCGTCATACTAAAGAGACCTAGGTACAAAATTTTCTTCCTGATCCTCGATCACTTTTTTACTTGACCTTTGTACGTCTAAAGCGTATATTTAATCATGTTCACTTTTATCGAGCTACATCCATTTGCCGCAGTGCGAGACAAGTATCTGGATGACGACGAATTCGCGGCATTACAGCAATATCTGGCTGACCATCCTCACGCAGGTGACGTTATCCCCCACTCCGGCGGTTGCCGGAAGCTGCGCTGGACAATCGAAGGACGGGGTAAGCGGGGCGGCGTGCGGGTGATTTACTTTCTTCGTCTCCATTCTGGACAGATAGTCTTGGTGACAATGTATGCCAAGAACGTAAAAGAAAATATAGATCCCAAATTACTTAAAGCTCTAAAGGATGTGTTTGAAAATGGCTAAATTATCTCAAAAAGAACTAGCTGCATGGGAAGAAAAGCGCAATCTCAACGCTGAGTTATTGCAGTCCTTGCACGAAATGAAACGCGGGGGGTGGGCTCGGAAAACGGAGTTTATTGCACAATCAGACGGTTCAGTTCGTCGCATAATTACCAGGCGCGACGGAACAATAGAAAAGGACCAAATTATCCCGGCAGAAAAAGCTAAAGTTGCTGTGGTACGGGTGGCAACAGGGTTATCCCAGGCAGCATTCGCCAAGCTTCTCGGGGTTTCGGTGCGTACGCTTCAAGAGTGGGAGCAGGGCCGGAAAATGCCTTCCGGTGCAGCCGCCACATTGCTAAGAGTGGTTGAAAGACACCCCGAAGTACTCCAAGAGCTGGCAGCATAATTAGTACCGTGAAAGCCTCAGTTGAAACCTTGAAGCCACTGGGGTTTGTGGATACCTCAGATGTTGTTCCCTGGCGGGATGCATATCCTGAATACTCCGAAGCTCAGTTGATCGGCAAGGCCATGGCCGGCGCAAGATATCGGGAAGGTATGACGCAGACTCAGCTTGCTGAGCTAACTGGGATTCCTCAGCGCCATATCAGTGAGATGGAAAACGGTAAACGGCCTATCGGCAAAGAAATGGCGAAACGTTTGGGTAAGGCTTTGAATATTGGCTATAAGACATTTCTTTAGCAGTAATTTTATTTGAAAAGGGCTTGAGCAGTTTCCCGGGATAGGAATCGCGATCCGAAAGGCGGTTTTCCTGGACCGCTTTCCCGGGAAAAAATTTCAGGGCGCGACAGGTGGCGTTGATGGATGCACAGAATAAACAAGTCAAAGATTGTCCAAAACGAAGACCGCCCCCTATCCCTGAACCAGGGCTTCGAGAGGCGAGGCAGAAATCATTATCTGAAATTGCTCGAAAACAACAATTTGTTCTTGCCCATTTGCGGCGGACCATTCGAGATTTGTTGATGCCATTAACGGCGATCGAGGTGTATCTTAGAGATGGCAATATGTGCATCAATGATATTGTCAATGGTTCCGATACAGTAAATGAGCGCCAAGAAAAGCTCTTGGAAACCCTTGACTCTCAGATAAAAATTCCTCCACCATTCAGCAAATCACTCTTAAAGGACTTGGAAAAGTTCTTACAAAAGGCAAATAAAGACATTAATTATCTTTCAGGGGTGGCTGAAGAAAATTTAGGTGTTAAAGAGTTGCCTAGAAAACTGATTGATTTATTAATTACAATCAATAATCAGCTATACCAATGGAGCGAGATATCGCTAACGGATCGTGAGGAGAGCTATAACTTGCAAATATATCTACTCGATTTGGGGACGGTAGCACAAAGTGGAATTAACTTGGGTTATATTTTATTCGGGCATTGGGACGTGGTAATCGGCAATATATTTAGTAGGGGTGTATCAAAAAAAGAAAAGCTACAAGATCGCGCACAGCCTATTATTGAAGCATTTTACTCGTCAATCGAAATTAAAGGAAAAAAGCTTTCGGCTATTGCTAGAGAAATCAGGCTTCGTCTAATTGAACAACAGACCAATAAGTTCAAAGATCACCACTTTAAGGATAAAAAAACCGTCAATGATTTAAGTTTGTTGCGTGGTAGTATACGGAAATTAAAAAATGCTGCAAAGGTCAAAATAGAGGAGCTTAAATCATTAATGATTAAATTGACAACGTTAAAAAAGATGACGGTAGAACCAGTTAAAATAGAAAAGATTCCTTCTGAAGATTCGGTTATGGACTATCTCATCTTGAATGAAGAAACCCAAAAAAGTTTAATTGCCTTCGGGTGTATTTCACAGGATAAAATTACCCACCGTATCGCTAGCCGAAAACTCAGCAAATTTAAATTTGAGTAACTTTTTTCAGCAAATTTAGATTTGCTGAAAAATTGTGTGTTTTCATTCTTTAATTCTATAGTTCATTTACTATAATTGGCCGTAACGGAATGAATGTTAGCAACGTTCCGTTACGGCTTTTTTTGTAACTAAAAATTAAAGGAGGATGCAGTGGGTTTGAAAACAGAATTCGATTTTAAGTCATTAAAGAAGCGATGGCCATCTGAACTTATTTCTCGTCATGAAATTGGCAGGTTCTCCGGCGGTATCTGTAATCCAAGAACCATGGCTAATCTTGATTCTTTGGGCAAAGGCCCCCAGGGAAAAATAAGGATCGGGCGAAAGGTCGCCTATCCAGTTGACTCTTTGATTGAGTGGCTTGAGGCCCGTTGCCTTGAGTAAGTCTAATGTGCAGCCTTAAGTCAGTCCCCCGACCCCCTTTGAGATATGATCCATGCCAAAAGTCAATGACAGACCTATCCCGCATGGGTCCTTCCTGGCCCCATACCTTATACGGTGACGCAGATCCCAGAATTCGGCTACATTTTAATGTTTTTTTTGGTCGGAAAAGTGGAAAAAGGGGGGCGTTCCTGCACAAGGTAAGGATTTTAATTCATTGGTGATTTTATGCTAAAGACCGTATTGATCTCCGTTTCATGCCCACACTGCAAAAGTTGCCACGTCGTCCGTAATGGCAGGACCCGCCACGGGGTACAAAACTACCGTTGCCGGGGGGTGTGTGGTCGGCAGTTTGTTTTATCCCCGAAGGGGAGAGTTCCAGAAGCGATAGTGGGGGTTGTTGACCGCATGCTTGCGGCGGGGTTTTCCGTTTCAACAGTTGCTGACCTTACTGGCGCTTCAAAGGGCTGGATATACGACCGGAAGAAATCTTATGACAGATGATATCCGCACACCGATAGATGACTCTGATGCAGTAATTTCCGGTTAAAAAATTGCATAGGGGGGTTTAGAAA
>DIKH01000184.1 GCA_002424495.1 Desulfobacteraceae bacterium UBA5623 | reverse complement strand
CTTTGTTGAGCACTTACAGCCTGCCTGGAAATGTCCGGGAACTCAGATCCCTGGTCTTTGACGCTGTGAGCAGACATACATCCAAGATGCTCTCTCTGGAGGTATTTAAGTCTTACATAAAAAAAGAAGGCCAAGGCCACCCGGCCCCTGAGCTTGAAAGAGAAGATAAGACACCCATATCATTTTCAGGAAAACTGCCCACCATAAAACAGACGACGGAACTCCTTATCAATGAGGCATTAAAGCGATCCAGGGGCAATCAGACTATTGCCGCCCAGATACTCGGGATATCCCAACCAGCCCTGAGTAAACGCCTCAAAAAATAGCCCCAAGGGTTTAGAAAGGGCCTTAAACACCTATAACTTTTATTATGAGCATAAAAGGACTTTTTGTTGAGATAACAGCTTGAGATAACAGCTAAGTTATTACATAAAGTCATTTACATCCTAACATTGGTTATAGGTCTTCACCGTGCAATTCGTCCCGCGTCTTTCTATATAACCTATTTATATTTAAGCTATACCTCTTATAAGATCCATATTGGCATGTGATTTGCTGTAGAATTGGAACAAATCATTTGCAACTTATGCTGCATAATAAGTTTCTTCAAGTCACCAATCGCGGTTCGTCTCTAAGACGAAGGTGGCTTGATCATGGTCAGATTGGTTCTCGGAAAAGAAATTGACCATGGCATACCAGATTTCGCAGGTGCGCCAGAGACTAGTGTTAGGGTTTTATGACGCACCTGCCTATTTTAGCTTAGATTATTTACGTCCACAATTGTTGGAGTTTCTTCTTTCTGCTGGTTGGTTATTCCGTAAGAGATGATTATGACAGGCCCGAACACTGTCATAGGTTTTAGTGCGTAGATCTCTTACGTCATGGGGGGTGAGGGATTTGGCCTTTTTAAGTCCTTCGGCAAACACATTCGTGGCCGCATACTGCTGTGCACTGTGGTGGCGCTCTTAAGGTTCAATATACTTTGCGACAAGTCTGAAATAACTGTCGCAGGCGCCGGGATATTGAAACGAGGGGATTCATAAAGTGGCAGTAAAACGCAATCAGATGTACCACCTGCCTTTTTAAAATTCGGATAAGTTAAGTCCCCACCCCCCACAAAGTTTACTGGTATCCTTCATGCAGATTTGTTGTTCTTCCTAAAATAGCAATAAGCTTGACACCCCGATAAGTCTGTGCATCAACTCCATTATGGTCTCAATACCTTCCTCTTAAAAGATGATGAGATCTGTGACACCACATCTGAAGGCCTTTTTCAGTAAAGACATATCGCTTCCTTGCCATCTTGACTTAATGGGTATGAACGGTATATTAACAGGCTGTATTGAAGAAGATTCTGTCTGTATCCAGGCAAGATGACAAGGTTATCATCCTGATTGTGCCAGCCGTTTTTTAGGTTTAACCTTAATTAAAATAATGAGAAAAAATGAAGAGAACAAGGGGATTATTGGCTGCAAGGAAAACCATATGAAAAAATTTTTCTTCTTCTCAGTTGCACTGTTTCTTCTTTGTCAAGGCTGCGCCTTTGTATCTCTTGGGCTCATGGGGCCCACAAGGCCCCTTGTGGAAAAAGAACTCGAAGGCAAGGGAAGGGATAAGATCCTTATCATTGACATATCCGGCGCCATCACCTCGGATAAGCCCTCCGGGCTCAGCCTTGAGGCCCAACCGGAAAGCCAGGTGGCCAGGATAAAGGAAGAACTTGATAAGGCCCTTGAAGACAAGAAAATAAGGGCCGTTATCTTGCGGATCAACAGCCCCGGGGGAACGGTCACCGCATGTGACATCATCTACAGAGAGATTATAAGGTTCAAACAAAAAAAAGGCGTCTTTGTCGCCGCATGCCTCATGGATACTGCGGCCTCAGGAGGATATTACATTGCAAACGCAGCAGACACAATTATCGCACATCCCACAACCGTTACGGGAAGCATCGGCGTCATTGCAATGAAGTTTAATTTCAAAGGACTGATGGACAAGCTGGGCGTAGAGGAAGACTCTGTCAAGTCAGGGGATAAGAAGGACATATTCTCCTGCTGGCGCGGCATGACAGAGGAAGAGAACAAGATTATGCAGGGAGTCATTGATTCCCTGTACGGCCAGTTTCTTCAGGTGGTCTGCGAGGGGAGAAAGGGGCTGAGCCGAGATGAAATCAGGACTCTTGCCGACGGCAGGGTGTATACGGCCTGGCAGGCGCGTGACAATAAGCTGATAGACAATATCGGCTACCTGGATGATGTAATTGATCTGGCAAAAAACAAGACCGGCATTCGTGAGGCCCGCGTGATCACCTATCACAGGCCCCAGCAATATAAAAACAACATATATTCCCAGTCTTCCATAAACATATTCGGCCTCGGCCAGAACCAGCTGTTGGAACATATGCCGGTACAATTCATGTATCTGTGGAATCCATAAACACTCAAGCCACATGACTCGACCTGATGTAATAATAATTGGTGGAGGAATAGGCGGTCTTGTGGCGGCAGGGCTCCTTGCGCTCAAGGGAAGGCAGGTGCTCCTGTTTGAAAGGCAGGCCAGAGTCGGCGGGTATGTTACCGGTTTTACACGTGACGGTTTTTACTTTGACGCGGCCTGCGCATTTGTATCCGCATGCAGCCCGGGCGCAGAATTTCATAACATCTTAACTGAGCTTGGCGTCATTGATGAGCTCATATTCCTGCCAATAAACGACGTATGGAATATATACCCGGATTTTGATCTCCGCATCAATTATCAGGACCCAACAGCATATCTTGAATGCGTAAGGGCACGCTTTCCGGAATTTGCAGGCGAGATCTCCGCTTACGGGGCCTTGACATCGAAACTTGGCAGGGAATTTGTTCAATTCGAGCAGGCCCCCCTGTGGAAAAAGCTCCTTCTCCCCTTCTCATTTCCGGCCCTTTTCAGATACGCCAGAAGGTCCCACGCAGACATCTTAGGCGGGGTCTTCGGCAATAACCCCGACATAACACTTGCCCTCTCCGCCCTGCCAACGGCCCTTCCTCCCAGCAGGCTTTCCTATGCATTTGTGGCTGTACTATGGGAAAAGGTCTTAAAAAGCGGGGTCTTCTACCCAAGAGGCGGGATGAGGACGCTTAGCGCGGCCCTTGACAGGTGTATAAGAAGGCACGGAGTGAATATCTCCTGCGGCCAGGAGGCAACCAGGATCATCACCAGGGGGAGAAAGGCTATAGGAGTTGGCCTTTCCCATGGAACAGAGGTCTATGCAGACTGGATCATCTCAAACGGCAATCCGTTCATGATGCAAAGGTTCCTGCCGGATGGCCTCCGCCTCTATGGCAGGCTCCATCGCCTTGAAAGATACAGGCCGTCACTGTCTGCCGTGCTTTTTTATGTAAAATTGCCGAAGGATGCCCTTCCCCCTGGCTGGCCCTACTTTGTGTCCATCAATACAGCAGCGGATCTCGAGGCCATGCATGACGCCCTGGAGGCAGGGTCAATGGATCAAGGTCTTCATATAGTGATCACCACTCCCAGTCTGATGGATGAAACACTCGCCCCATCTGGTTTTCACTGCTTAAAAGTCCTTGTACACGCCCCCCGAGCAGATCTCTTCGCCAAAACCTATGGGTTTGACAACGCATTCCATCAGCTCCAGCATCAGGTCCTTTCCAAAATCCGCGAACTTTCCGGTCTTGACCTTGCTTCGCACGCCTTTTTTGTTGAATGGGCAACCCCGGCCACACTCTTGAGAATGACGGGAAACGAACAGGGCGCCATGTACGGCCTTGATGCCGCCTGCGGCCAGGTGGGTCCTCAGAGGCCTCCAAACCGAACGGCCATAAAAAATCTTCTCTGGGCAGGGCATTATACACATCCGGCACATGGTATAGTCGGAAGCGCCATGTCCGGCTCATTTGCATCAAAGATCATCCTTTCTGATACTTAATACCTTTGAAAATCTCTTTTGGTTAAATCCAATAATCCGGTTGCCATTAAAGTTGACTTCCTTTGCCATAGAAATTAGATTTTCGTTCGATCGGATTGGGCATATTGGGAATTTGGAGGGGAAATGATCTGGCCGCGCAAGCTTTATCTGGCCATTTTTTATTTATTTGCACGGGCAACTCCCAGGCCATATCAGCTCTGGCATGTAAAAATTGTAGCCAGGGTCTTTTTCTTTTTCATGAGAAAAAACAGGCAAGCCGTGGAGGAGAATCTCGCGGTCGTACTCAAAAGGCAGGTCAATGACCCGGTTGTAAGGCGCACGGCCATCAGGACCTTTCAAAACTATGGCCTATATCTTGTGGATTATGTAAGGCTTAATCGCCTGAACAGTTATCTGTTGCCGGAGGAGCAGGGACAGCACCACATTAAACAGGCTCTTGCAGACGGTAACGGCGCCATACTGATCATGCCCCATCTGGGCCACTGGGAGCTGGGAGGAGTGCTGTTTGCCATGAGACAGTGCCCCATTCACGCCCTTACAATCAAAGACCCGGAGACAGAAGTCCAGGATTTCCGGAACAAGATGCGCGCCACCCTGGGTATATACACCGTGCATATTGATCCGGCCAATTTTGGAAACGTGCTTAAGCTTGTAAAACTGCTCAAGGAAAACCAGGTCATAGCCATGCTGGGAGACCGGTTTGAAGGGGGCAAAAAGGTCGAGGTCACCTTTTTTAACAGAAAAGTAATCTTCCCCGTTGGCGCCATGGCCCTTGCCCTAAACTCAGGTGCGCCCGTCATACCTGTCTTTACGGTCTTAAAGCCGGATGGACATTACCTGGCTTGGATGGAAGAACCCATAAGGGTGGTAAGAACGGCAGGGGTGTCATCAGAGGAATTGCTCGCCCAAAAGACCCAGGAACTTGCAAAGGTATTTGAGAAGGTAATTTCCTTCTATCCTGACCAGTGGTACCACTTTTTCAATTACTGGGAGCGTTATGCCTCTAAAGATTCTCCTGCTTGACCCCCCCCATAAGATCTTCGGCGCTCTGCGCATGTGGATGCCTTCGCCCGGCCTGATGGCCCTTGCCGCATATCTTGAGGCAAAGGGCAGGGCGGTGGATGTTATGGACGCAACCACATTTGACCTTCCCTGGACAAGGCTCAAAAACCGTCTGAAAGATGGCCGGTATGACATTGTGGGCATAACCTGCTCTGCTGCGACATTTCACCATGAAGCCCTTTCCGCGGTGCGTCTTACACGGAGCGTCCTTCCCGATGCCATAATAGCAGCCGGGGGCGGTCACTTCTCTCTCAATGCCGAAAAGATGATGAAGGACGTTCCGGAACTGGACTATATCGTCATCGGCGAAGGAGAAGAGACCTTCCTTGATCTGATCCAGTGGCTTGAGTCCGGTGACAGGGCCAATCCCTGCAATGCGTCAGGTCTTATCCGCCGCAAGGGCGATCAAACGGAAAAGAGGCCTTTGAGGCCGCTTATTGCCGATCTCGATGTCCTTCCCATGCCGGCCTATCACAAAATGGACCTTGAAAACCCTACATATTACCTGCACGGCATGGGCAGGAGGGCAATAGGGGTTTCAACCAGCCGTGGTTGCGGGGACAGGTGTTCATACTGCTCAGAGGCGGTCCTGTGGAATTCAAACTGGCGCGGCAGGAGCGCGGGCCTTGTGGTGGAAGAGATGCAGATGCTTAACAGCCGCTATAATAAATCCCTTTTCGTATTTAATGAGAATTCCTTTAACCAGATCCGTGAACGAAACGAGGCTTTTCTGGAGCACCTGGGCCATAGCGGCCTAAGATGCGATTTCTGGTTTCAGTCAAGGGTAAAGGATATCCTGCGGGACCGGGACCTGCTGGATGATTTTAAACGCCTGGGCTGCTACGAGGTGATGCTCGGGGTGGAGAGCATCAGACCCGAGACACTTAAAAACTATGCAAAGAGGCAGACATTTGAGGATATCCGCGAGGCTGCCATGCTCCTAAGGTCCAAGGGCATCATGGTCATGACCAATGTGATGTTCGGGGACACGGACGATACAGAAGAGACCCTGAGGCAGCTCTGCGATTTTGTAACAGAAATCGGAGACTTCCTGGTCCTCACCATCACAACGCCTCTTCCGGGGACACGCTACCATCAACAGGCTATTGACGCGGGCCGTATTGAGGATTACGACTTTTCTCACTACGATTTCATGCACCCTGTTATGCGAAACAGGGCATGCACCAGGGATGAGATCCTTGCCTTGCAGAAAAAATATCTAAGAAGATACTACACAAGGCCTGCGATCTTCATAAACATGCTTTTTTCACGCAACCGCTTTAAAAGGATGGCCTATCGCCTGATTATGCGTTATGCCTGGTACGAGGCAAGAAACAGGGAGTGGATACAAGGCAACTATGAGGAGATCCCGGAGGGATTGAGGGGCCTGAAGTGAGCAAAGACGATAAAGACAAAGTCGCCTTTTTATATCCGGGCCAGGGCTCCCAGCACGTGGGAATGGGCCTTGACCTCTACAATGCCTTTCATGAGGCGAAGAGGCTCTTTGATCTGGCAAACGACCTTCTGGGCTTTTCCCTGAAAAGCCTTTGTCTTGAAGGCCCGGAGGAAAAACTGAACCAGGATGTAAATGCCCAGATGGCTGTATATACCGTCAGTTGCATTGTCACGGATATCTTGAGGAACAGGGGTGTTATGCCCGATATCACCTCCGGCTACAGCTCTGGCTTTTATGGGGCGGCATATGGGGCAGGCTGTTTTGATTTTGTCCAGGGCCTTGAGATTGTAAGACGCGCAGGCGAGATCCTCCTTGATGAGGGGAAAAAAACCAAGGGTGGTATGGCGGTGATCTTCGGCCTGTCACTTGACGAGGTGGAAGAGATATGTAAAAGGGCGGGAGACGTGTGGGTCGCAATCAGAAACACCCCGCGTCAGACCGTGATATCAGGCGAGATTTCCGCGGTTGAACGGGCCATGGAAACCGCCCGCAGGGAAAACGCATTGGACGCCTACCCCATAGCCGTTGCAACAGCCTATCATTCAAGGCTTGTACAAGGAAGCGAGGCCCGCCTGCTACAAGGGTTCAAGGATGATCGTCTGCATGATCCTCTGGTCCCCGTTGTCTCATACCTGTCTCTTGATTATCTTATTGACAAGGCCCGGCTAAAAGACACCATGGCCGCCCAATTGAGCCGTCCGGTCCTGTGGGTGGATCTTATCCGGAAGATCGGCTGCGACACTAGGGTGATGATCGAAGTGGGCCCCGGCGCAGTGATATCCAGGACAGTGATGTGGATAGATAGGGCAATCGAGATCATCAACACAGACAAGCAAAGGGGATTGATAAAGGCGATGGAACGGTGCAGGAGGTGATAAACATGTCCGGTAAACCCCTATATGATCAAATTGCTGTAAGGGAAGTTCTCCCACAGGCTGAGCCATTTGTCTTTGTAGACAGGGTAATGGAGATCAATGCCGGAGAAAATATCATTGCCGAAAAAGACCTGATGCAGGATGAGGTGTTTTTTGCCGGCCACTTTCCCGGAAGGCCCTTGATGCCTGGGGTCCTGGTCTCAGAGGCCCTGGCCCAGACAAGCGGCCTGCTGTTGGGCCTGTCATCCTCGCAGGGAGACAAGGACAAACAGGGATATTTTTTGGCCAGTGTCAACATGAAATATCTCTCGGTTGCAAGACCAGGAGACACCCTTCGCCTGGAATCACGCCTGGTCAAGGGTTTTGCAGACATGTATATGTTTGATGTTACTGCATCTGTGGGCGATTTAAAAGTTGCAAAGGGCAGTCTTTCCCTGGCGCGGGAAAGAAGGTAAGAGGCCCTCCCGGCGCGGCGTACTCCCTATTTTTCTGTCTTCGTTCCCTTTATGTCTTCCACAATAAAGGGCGTGCACCTCACCCCCACACTCATCTTCTTGACCCATACCCTGGCGAGCGTTATGGCTTCGCCCTCAAGATTTACAATATTGGGCATTTCCTCCACATAGAAGATGTCGTCCTTTTTAACTTCAAAATAAAAGGGGTTTGTGCTCAAAGGGTCTGCTACCAGGATGACCTTTTTGGGATTATAAGGGTGCTTTAACGGCGACCCGGAAAAGGCCACATGGGTCTTTTTTATGCTCTTTAGGTCCTTTGGCTTCTTGTATGCCTGTATTTCAAGCTTTTCCGCCTTTTGAATGAAACTATCCATTGATATTTTATAACCTCCTTTAAAGGATTAATCCGCGTCCGTTGGCTGTTTTCAAAAATGGCGTTATACCAAGTCGCGTTCAAATTCCAGCTGCATTGGCTTCATCGGTTCTGTCCTCGGCGTATTACATATATGCCTGCGGGAAAACCTCCTTGCCGCCTTGCTATCTTTTTGAATGCAACTTGGTATTAGGTATTGGCTAAAGGATGCAGCATCCACCGTCCTCCAAATCTGTTGGCAGGTCAAGAAAAAGTGGAAATAGCTGCTGCCTATGAATGGGTCGAAAGGCCCGCAAGCCTCCCCTGCCAGGTATTCCTTCTCTCCAGTGCTTCCCTGATAAGACGCAAGTTTTTGGTCTTTTCCCCGGCCCAGGCCGGTGCAAGCAGTTCTGATTTTATTGGGTCTCCGGTCAGTCTCTGTATAACCATGTTTGGAGGTAGAAGCTCAAGGAAGTCCACAACCAACTCCGCATACTCTTCCCTTTCAAGGCAGAGAACCTCTCCCCGTTTGTATAGTTCGGCAAGTCTTGTGCCTTCGACGACATAGAGCATGTGGAGCTTGATCCCCTGTATGGGCAGCCGGGCAAGAAACCTGGCGGTCTCAAGCATCATGGGCCTGGTTTCATCAGGAAGGCCCAGGATCACATGCACGCATATATTTATTCCATATTCATTGGCCAAAACCACGCTGCGTTCAAGACTTGCCACGTCATGTCCCCTATTGATAAGACTTAAGGTCTTGTTGTGGGCCGACTGCAGGCCATACTCGATCCAGACAAGGTGATCATCCTTGTATGACCCAATAAGGCTTAGGATGTCCCTGTCCACACAGTCGGGTCTTGTGGCAACAGAAAGGCCCACGATATCTTTATGGGCCAGTGCCTGATCATAGAGTGCCTTTAATTTTGGAAGGGGGCCGTAAGTGTTGCTGAAGGACTGAAAATAGGCAATAAATTTTTTTGCCTTAAAGCGCTTGGTCAGATAGGCCCTGCCGCCTGCGATCTGATCCTCAATAGAAATGCCGGAATAGATCATTGCGCCTGTCCCCGCGCCCCTTCCATCACAGTAAATGCAGCCGTCTTTGGAGATGGTCCCGTCCCGATTCGGGCAGCCCAACCCGGCATCCAGGGCGATCTTCTGTATGCGTTCCCCGAATATCTCCCTCAGATAGCTGTTGAAATCGCGGTATCGGTTCAAGGGGATTTCTACTACTGTTTTTTCAATTGAGGTTGGGACATATTAAAATGTTGAAACTGAGTTCCTAATCTTAATTCAAGAGTTATAATTAAAAATTAAGAATTGTGTCTGAATGGCCTTTTTGTTCAGACACCAGTTACGATTACCCCTGAAAACCCACGGACAGGCGAGCCTTAAAGAGCATGCCAAGTGCAACGCCCACAATCACCCCTATCAGGTTCGCGATCATATCACCAAATGAAAAAAATCGTCCCATGGCCAAAAAACGTTGACCATATTCGAGGGCGATGCCGAATGGGATCATCAAAGATGCGCTTGCCAGGGCCAGTGTCAGGCGCTGAAACCCTAAGAAGGGGATAGCCGCCAGCCAGAGGTAGGCCAGTGAATGATAAACCTTGTCTATTCCTTCAACATCAATGGGGAATTCGATTTTCGGAACAAGAGACAGATATGCCACAAAGACAACGGAAATTATCCAGATAGCCTTCATGACCATGGGGAGATGTGTTTTTTTGTTCCTTTTCAATACTTACTCCTGCTAACACCTTTTGTGATTATCAGAGTAGCTTATCAGACAGCTTGCCAGGCTCCGGAGGCATCCAGTCTGCGCCTGCCGAAATCCGGATTTTCAAGAAGCTGATCGCCATCAAACACTGTGCCATCCGCACAGACACGAATCGGTCCGCAGGCGCACTGTCCGCATATCCCTGTTCCGCATTTCATGTATCTTTCTATGGAGACCTGGCAACCCACACCGAGGGAATTACAGGTCTTAACCGCCTTTACGAGCATTGGCTCAGGTCCGCAGCAGTAAACCATGTCACAGCCCCTTGCGCGTATGACGGATTCGAGATCATCAGTGGGGAACCCCTTTTTTCCGGCGGAGCCATCTGTCGTGTAAAAAGATGCACGGGGAAAACGTTCCCGGTAAATCCTGCTGGATGTCCTATCCTCCCCATAGAGGATGGGGGCGTCCCGGTAGAGGTCTGCAATAGGAGCAAGACATGCAAGACCTATTCCGCCTGCAACAATGCAACAGTTATCAATCAGTGTGAAAGGCCTGCCATACGGTCCGCGAAGGCCTATGAGGCTGCCTTCCTTCAACTCAACCAGCCTGCCTGAAAAACCGCCTCTGCGTCTGACAGTTATAATGGGCCCGTCAGCATCATGGCCGGCGATGGAAAAAGGCTTTTCATTAACGCCAGGCAGCCAGATCATCAGAAACTGGCCAGGGGAATAACGGACACTTGCGGCCAGGTGTATGGTCACATTATCGGTGTTATGGACCGTTTTCTTAATTATCTTGACTGTCCGTGGAAGATCTATCATCTGTGCGCCAATCCCCTGATTTCTGAAAGGCTGTTCACACCTCTTAAGATAAGGATCTTCGTCATTTCATCCGCAATATCCCTGAAGACCGTAAGCCCCCTTGATAATATGGCGGTTCCGACACCCACTGCCGTGGCCCCCGCCATTGTCATCTCAATCGCGTCGCAGCCAGTGGAGATGCTGCCGGTCCCGATGATCGGCCTATCCACGGCCTTGTAAAGCTCAAAGACCGTTGCCACCGCAAGGCGCTTTAGGGCCGGGC
>DIKH01000181.1 GCA_002424495.1 Desulfobacteraceae bacterium UBA5623 | reverse complement strand
ATTTTCTAACCGGAAATTACTGATTCGCGGTAGTACTTTTATGGGCTAATTCAGTTTGTGCTGAAGGCGAGACCTGCAAAAATGTTTATCCTGTTGGAAAACTTAAACCCAGGGACAGCACAACGACATTGAAACTGGGAGACAATGCGCCGGATTTTACGCTTCCGGCCGTGGATGGAGGCAAGATTTCCTTAAACCAGTACCTTGGGAAAAAGAATGTGGTGATTTCTTTTGTCCCTGCGGCCTGGACACCAGTATGTTCCGCTCAATGGCCGGTCTATGATACTGCGGAAGATATTTTTCGTAATAATGATGCCATATTGCTTGGGATTACAGTGGACAATATCCCCACACTGTATGCCTGGACAAGAGAGATCTCAATCAACAAGGATAAATTGTGGTTTCCCGTTCTTTCGGACTTTTTCCCACATGGGAATGTGGCGGGGAAATATGGTGTCTTACGAGCAACAGGAGAAAGTGAAAGAGCACTGTTTGTTATTGATAAAGATGGGATTATCCGATTCTTAGACATCCATGACATAAACGAGCCCCCGCCTGTTATGGAGCTTCAAAAGGCGCTTGAAACACTCAACCGATAATGTGCGAACCAGTAGGATCTCCGGAAAACGCCGGGATAAAACTGCTTGGTGTGGGGGATGGAAAAGAATGTTTATGTCTTAACTTGCGTTCTTACGGACGTAATGGTTTTCAACGCCGCCTGGCTGATAGAGCGGGACATCAGCGGAAGGCAAATAGGACTGACCCCCTTTTGACGTGTGCTCTTCATCTAGCCAGGTTACCCCGGAAAAAAGGAATTAAGTCCATGATCACTTACGCAGTAAAAGACATTTTCTCATGTTCCAGATACTCCATTGACACGCAACTGCAATTTTCCTATACTCACTTTTTCAAAGAAATGGAGTCCTTATAAACTTCTGCAAACAGAAAACGCCATTGTTATTTTCTGCCTGCCCTGGTTAGGAGGAAAATCTAAATGATACTGAGCCTGATGAGAAAGCATGCGCAGTCCTGGCTGATAAAGACCTTGATCGCAATTATTGCAGTGGTCTTTGTCTTTTATTTTGGCTATTCATTTACGGCCGACCGGGCGTTAAAAACTGCCTATGTAAATGGAGATCTGATTACCTCTGAGGAATACCGCAAATCATATGTCGAACTGGTTGAATCACTTCAACGCCAATACAAAGACATGTGGAATGACGACATGGTAAAGGCCCTTGATCTCAAAAACCAGGCATTGAGCAACCTTATAAACCAGAGGCTGATAGATCAGGAGGCCAGGAGGCTGGGACTCGATATCACGGAAAAGGAGATTCAGCAGGCTATCCAGGAATATTCGATATTTCAGGTAAACGGCAGGTTTGACATAGGGCAGTACAGGGCAATGTTGGGCCGAAACCGCATGAAACCGGAGGATTTTGAGGCTGCTATTTCGCAAGACATGCTTGGGATGAAACTCAGGCAATTTCTGTATGCCTTCTCAGAGGTGACTGACCAGGAGGTATTGGACCAGTATACCTTTGATAATGAGAAGGTAAAAATCAGCATGATTCAATTTAAGAGTGAGACATTTAAAAAGTCAGTTGTCCCGGATGATGCATCAATAAAGGCTTTTTTTGAAAAAAACAGGGAAAAATACAGGGTCCCTGAAAAAGTCAAGATCGCTTATCTGGAGATTGCCCCAACGTCTTATGAGCAGGGTATCAACACCACGGACGATGATATCAAGAATTATTACGAAGACAATATCTCTACGTTTCATGAGCCGAAAAAGATAAAGGCCAGGCATATCCTCTTTAAACTTGATGGTAAGGCAACAGAGGATAAAGAAAAAGAAGTAAAGGAAAAGGCCCAATCTGTCCTTAAAGAGGTGCGGGAAGGAAAGGATTTTGCCGAACTTGCCAAAAAATACTCTGATTGTCCTTCCAAGGAAAGGGGGGGGGACCTTGGATATTTTTCCGCAGGCCAGATGGTCAAGCCCTTTGAAGATGCCGCCTTTAAGATGAAGGCAGGGGAGATCAGCGACCTTGTGCGGACTGAATTCGGCTATCACATCATTAAGGCGGAGGATGTCAAGGAAGAGAGGACAAGGCCATTGGAAGAGGCGCGGGGCGAGATAACCGGGACCCTTATCCGGAATGCGAGTCAGGAACTGGCCTATGAAAAAGGCCAGACTCTTATAGACCAGATGCCCTATGACACAGAGCTTTCCCAGTATGCAACAGGACAGGGCCTCGAGGCCAAATTCACCGGGTATCTTTCTCAGGATGAATCCATACCTGGTATTCAGGCCGACAGAAAACTGCAACAAAGTGTATTTTCCCTTGGAAAAAATGAGGTCAGCGAATTGTTCGAACTTGGAGAGAAATACTATCTCTTCCAAGTGGCGGACAGAAAGGCGTCCTATTTGCCTGAACTGCCGGAGGTGGCAGAGATGGTAAAGGCCGACCTGTCAGACGATCTGGCGGCAAAAGAGGCAAAGACCGCTGCCGAAAGTATGTTGGCTGAACTGCAAAAAGGGAAATCATGGGATGATCTTGCAAAGGAAAAACAACTTCAGATAGAAAAGACCGATTTTTTCGCACGACAAGGCGCGATTCCCAAGATAGGTTATGAGCCTGAACTCCAAGAAAAATTATTCAGGCTCAATGAGGGCAAGAGATATCCTGATGCGGCATTTGAGAACAGCAAGGGCTCGTTCGTTATCAGGTGGGAGGAGTCTAAGGGCATTGATGATGCCAAGTTTCAGGAAGAAAAAGAAAAGCAGCGCCTTAGTTTGATGCAGAAAAAACACACCAGGCTTTTTGAAAACTGGCTGGATTTCCTGAGGGCGCACGCAGACATTGATATAATTACACCGCCGTAAGGAAGGATAAGTTTGGTGTTAAGTTTTAGGTGAGGCTATGGAATTCCTTTGATTTCATAATCTCTTCCACCTATAGACAGATAAAATGCGCCTCTTTTCTCTACTATGTGTTTAACAAGCTCATAATAGGATGTGCGATTGAGACGTGCCGGAAAAGCGGTGCTTTTTACCCTGCAATACATCACATTATTATCCCCCACATAAAGGGTCTCCGGCAGCAGATCTTCCTTTGTGTCATCGCTTAAAGATAACTCAAACCTGTCCATCTGACCTTCTGCCGTCTCCTGATAGAGCACATTGCGGACCACAAAGGCAGTGTCTTCAACCTCTACATAACAGCGTTTGCCTCCCCAGTTGATCACATAACAGCCGTCGGGGTCCATCTCCATGTTTTGAAAGAACATGCGAATGAAATCACGGCGGACCATCTCTGCACCCTGATGGTGCCAGACCCCCTCCTTATCAATGTAGATAAGACATGGTGGCAGGTCTTTCATCTCTGTTTCTGTCATAGTCCCTCTTAAAAATGGATCGTCAGATATGTCTGCGAATCAATTTAAAGTAATCTTCCGGGTCAGTCAACGTATTGATGGCTCTGCCCTTTTAGATTCCTTTGCCCGAAACCTCTTGACATAGCAAGCAGGTTGACTTAACAATGGACCAGAACAAAATCAAAGGGCTTTGAAATTTTTAATTGTAAATTTTTAATTTGAATTAAGGATCATAGTTTGAATCCTGGGAATTATGAGGAGGATTGTTTATGCCGGATGCAGCAAATCTTCTGGATGCCAGGGGTGCAACTGAAATGCCTTCTGAAATCAAAAGCACCAGGGGAAAGTGTATCAAAGGAGGAGACAATCTCGGGTGGGGGATGAGAAACCGCCTGTCCCGCCTTATCAAATCCGATGGCCACTGCCAATTTCTCCCCATTGATCATGGCTATTTCCAGGGTCCTACCCGCTGCCTTGAAAGGCCTCAGGATACGATTCGTGAACTGCTCCCATTTGCAGATGGTCTTTTTGTCACCAGGGGTGTGCTTCGTGCATCCATTGATCCTGACATAGAAACCCCTATTATTTTGCGGGTCTCCGGCGGCACCAGCGTTGTTGGGAATGACTTGGCCAATGAGGTGATCACTACGTCTGCCGAGGAGATGATCCGTCTAAATGTGGCTGCGGTCGGGCTTTCCATATTTGTCGGAACTGAATATGAAAAACAGACATTACAGAACCTGGCCAATCTGGTTGACACATGCGAAGGTTGCGGCATACCGGTTATGGCCGTAACTGCCGTGGGAAAGGAGTTGGAAAAGAGGACTGCCAGGTATCTTGGCCTTGCCTGCCGTATTGCCGCGGAGTTGGGTGCAAAGATAGTAAAGACATATTACAGTGCTGAAGACTTCGACAAAGTGACCAACGGCTGCCCTGTTCCGGTTGTTATCGCGGGGGGACCTCGATGTGACACTGAGCTGGAGGTCTTTAACTTTGTTCATGACGGCATGCAAAAAGGTGCCATAGGTGTCAATTTGGGGAGAAACGTATGGCAACACCAGCATCCTGTTGCCATGATGAGGGCACTAAGTTCCGTCATTCATGAAAATGCAACACCTAAACAGGCGCTTGATCTTTTTATGACAATGAAAGACAGCTAATTATATCTCAGTCTCTTAGCAGCACTCTTCTTTATTTGAACATATCAGCACAGTGAATAAGATCATGCGCGTCTTGATGTATTACAGCAACCTGGACATACGCGTTCAACAGATGCCGATCCCCAAAATAGGGCATGGGGAAATTCTGATGAAGGTTGTCGCAAGCGGCATATGCGGTAGCGACGTAATGGAGTGGTACAGACGCGACAAGGTGCCCCTGGTGTTGGGTCATGAGGTTTCGGGAGAGGTGATTGAGGCAGGGGAGGGCGTGGAAAGGTTCAGACCCGGCGACAGGATCTGCGCAACCCACCACGTGCCCTGCAACACCTGCCATTACTGCTTAAGCGGCCATCATACCGTATGCGAGACCCTCTTGAAAGGGACATCCTTTTATCCCGGCGGGTTTGCCGAGTATATCAGGATACCTGCCATTAATGTTGACCGTGGGGTCTTTCATATCCCGGATGGGCTCTCCTATGAGAATGCATCGTTTATGGAGCCGCTTGCCTGTGTCTTAAGGGGACAGAGAAACGCAGGGCTTAAGCCCGGCCAGTCTGTCCTGGTGCTGGGGAGCGGAATATCAGGGCTACTTCATGTTGGACTTGCCAGGGCCCTTGGGGCTGGCTTGATCATAGCTGCCGATACCATAGCTTTCAGGCTAAAGAAGGCCGCACAGATGGGGGCTGATCTTGCCCTTGATGCGGATGATAACCTTATCCCTTCAATCCGAGCGGCCAATGCAGGAAGGCTGGCCGATCTGGTTATTATCTGCTTCGATGGTTTTATCCCATTGGCCTTTAAGACCGTTGAAAGGGGAGGGACGGCCCTGTTCTTTGCAGGCGGGGCTGAAGGTGCAATCATCCCCGCCACTATTAATGACATCTTCTGGAGGACAGAGGCAACACTGACAAGTACATATGCAGGAAGCCCTTACGACTGTAAAACCGCCCTTGAACTCTTGAGGGCCGGGGCAGTGCCGGTAGAAAAGACCATTACCCACAGACTGGGCATGGAAGAGGCGCCCTATGGATTTCGTGCGGTCGCCTCCCCTGTTGAACATGAGTGCGTGAAGGTGATCATAGATCCACAAAAACAAATCAATTAACAACTGAAGCTTGACAAACCTTATTCGTCAATCTTCAATCATCAATCTTCAATCAATAACGGAGGAGGGTACTATGTCTAAAGCGTCAGCAGAATTTGAAAAGGCTCTTGAGATCGGCCGTCCGCCAAACATTGTCCGGTTATTTCCTAATTCCAGGGCGTTGATTGTCAGCGGCAAGGTAATTGACAGGGCCATGATTGCAAAAGGAAAGGCCATGACCATTGCGGCCAACGGCAGAAATCACTTTGTGATTTACGGGGCCATCAGGGCCGCCCAGAGGGCGAATGCCGCCATCATTATTGAAATAGCCAAGTCTGAAGGAGGCACATCCGCTTACTGTGCATGCAATTTCTGGAA
>DIKH01000339.1:3333-7631 GCA_002424495.1 Desulfobacteraceae bacterium UBA5623 | reverse complement strand
TGATGGAGCCTCTTAAAGAGACAGAACTGGAAGTGGACCAGGGGGCGCTTGTTGTCGGGGGTGGCATATCCGGAATGGTGGCGGCCAAGACCCTTTCTGCGCAGGGCTATCAAGTATATTTGGTTGAGCAGTCCGGCTCTCTTGGGGGAAACGCCCTTTTACTCTCCAAGACCTGGAAGGGTGAAGATGTTCAGGGCCGTCTTTCCGAACTGATCCGTTCCGTTGAATCGGACGGCAATATTGAGATCCACAAAAACACAAGGTTGAGCAATGTAGATGGCTTTGTGGGCAATTTTAAGACCACCTTAAGTGCAGACGGGGCACAAAAGGAGATAGAGCACGGGATTGCTGTTATTGCAACAGGCGGCAGGGAATATGCGCCGGATGAATATCTCTATGGGAAAGATCCCGGGGTCGTCACACATCTGGAACTGGACAAGATGTTCATTGCTGAAGACCAGGAATTGAAAAATGTAAAAAGCGCAGTGTTCATTCAATGTGTTGGCTCAAGGGTCCCGGAAAGGCCGTATTGTTCAAGGGTCTGCTGTACACACACGGTAAAATCTGCGATACGACTCAAGGAGATTGACCCAAGTACAAATGTGTATGTGCTTTACAGGGACATCCGCACCTATGGTCAAAGAGAGGAACTCTATAAAGAGGCCCGAAACCTGGGCGTGATCTTTATCCGGTACAGTCTGGAAGAAAAGCCCGTGGTTGACAAGACCGATGGCAAAATTTCCGTGACGATCAAGGATCACATATTACAGCAGGACATAAAGATAAACCCGGATCTGGTGGTATTGGCCTCCGGTATTGTCCCCCATGATAACGAGTCACTGGCACAGATGTTCAAGTTATCCGTAAATGAGGACGGTTTTTTTATGGAGGCACATGCCAAGTTGAGGCCTGTTGACTTTGCAACAGACGGAGTATTCCTTGCCGGCATGGCCCATTATCCAAAGCCCATAGAAGAGAGCATTGCACAGGCCCAGGCGGCGGTATCGAGAGCAGTCACGCTGCTTGCCAGAAAGAAGGTCATGGTAAGCGGTACTGTGGCCCAGGCAAACCCTGTGATGTGCAGCAGTTGCAGTATATGTGTTGACATATGCCCTTACTCAGCTCCTTCTTTTATCAAGGCTGGGCCGTTTGCAGGCAGGGCCGAGGTCAATCCAGCTCTCTGTAAGGGTTGCGGACTGTGCGTTGCCTCCTGCAGGTCCGGCGCATTGAATCTGAAGGGTTTTGGAACTGACCAGATTATGGCGATGATAAATGAGATATAACTGAAGAGGAATTGCAATGAGTGACTGGGAACCAAAAATAACCACTTTTCTATGCCACTGGTGCAGTTATGGTGCTGCGGACCTGGCCGGTGTGAGCCGCTTACAGTATCCGCACAATTTCAGGGTGATCAGGGTCCCGTGTTCAGGCCGCGTGAGCCCTAAGTTTATTATGGCAGCTTTCAGGCATGGCGCTGACGGAGTATGGGTATCCGGGTGACACCCGGGTGACTGTCATTACCTGGAAGGTAATTATTATGCAAGAAGGAAGTTTGCTTTATTAAAAGGGCTGCTGGAGCATATAGGCATTGAGCCTGGCAGACTTAATTTTTCATGGATATCATCGGCTGAGGCGACCAAATTTGTAGAGGTCGCACAGGGTGTGGCGGAGAATGTAAAAGCGCTTGGCCCTGCGGGATATCTAATCAAGAAAAGAGCTGAGGTAGCGTAATGATCGAATATACAGCGATCATCAGGGATACGGCAAAAAGGCTGTTTAAAGACGGAAAGGTTGATGTATTTATTGGCTACAAAAAAGGGACCGTTCCGATGATGAACGAGCCGGTTGTCATATCTGATCCTGAGAAGGCGGATATTCTATACTGGGACAGCTTCTGCGGGTTGAACCTGTGTAACTATCTGACCAAGAGAAAAGACAGGATAGGGATTATAGCCAATGGGTGTAATTCCAGAAACATCGTTACACATATCACAGAGAATCAGATTGGCCGAGAGCAGTTATACATTGTCGGAATCCCGTGCACCGGGGTTATTGATCACAGGGCTGTCTTGCGTGCTGTGGGCAATAAGGAGATACTGGATGTCCAGGAGGCAGGGGACAATTTTACGGTCAGCGGAAACGGTTTTAGCGAAACATTTGAGAAATCCAAATTCCTGCGGACCAACTGCGCAGTCTGCACACACCGCAATCCTGTGATATTTGATGAAATGGCGGGAAGCCCCGTAAAGGAGCAGGAAGGCGTTGAGGCCTTTGAGGATGTAAAGAAGATCGAGGCGATGGACCCGGAAAAGAAGTGGGGATTTTTCACCAAGATGGTAGAAAGGTGTCTCAGGTGTTATGCATGCCGGAATTCATGCCCGCTTTGTTATTGCCCAACCTGTTTTGTTGACGAATCCAGGCCTCAATGGGTCGGCAAAAGTGTTGACCCGACCGATACGATGACCTTTCATATTATGAGGGCGTACCACTGCGCAGGCCGTTGTACTGACTGCGGCGCCTGTGAGCGCGTATGTCCTGTCGGCATACCGATGAGACAGTTTACAAAGAAGCTCAACAAGGATGCGCTTGAATATTTTTCCTGGGAGCCTGGACTCAATCCGGATGTAAGACCTCCGTTAGATGTATACAAGCCGGATGATTATAATGGTTTTGTTAAATAGAGAGCCTGAAGACTGAAGGTAGAAGGCTAAAGTCAGAAATAAGAAGACAGAATTAACTTTATATCCGGTTTTCTGTTTAATACAAGGTGATTTACATGACGAACAAGATATTCACCAAGGATGAATGGACAAAGGCCCTCAAGGGGCTAAGTGATAGTTACGGGATATTTGCGCCGGTAAAAGACGGGGACTTTCATACTTTCAAGGCGATAAATGGGGGGAAGACCCCGGATTTTGATTTTCAGAATACCAGGCTTTCGGCCAAATCGTTGATATATCCCCAATCGGAGAGGATGTTTGAGTACTCGTTGGATGAGAATGCCGCTGATGCCAACATCCTCAATGAGACACCGAAGGACTATTCAACCCGTGCGATTGTGGGCATCAGGCCGTGTGACGCTCATGGCTTCAGTATTGTAAGACCCAATTTTGACAACCAGGAATACCGCGATCCATGGTGGGTGCAGCATTTTGAGTCAACAGTTCTGGTAGGTCTTGGCTGTAATCAGCCCTGTTCCACATGCTTTTGTACATCTGTGGGTGGCGGACCTTTTAATAAAGATGTCCTGGACGTGCTGATCTATGACCTTGGCGCAAATTTTCTGATAAGTGGTCTGACAGAAAAGGGTGAGGCATTCCTCAATAAGGCCGAAGGCGGCAAGGCGGCTGACGGTGCAGTCATCAAAGAGGCAGAGGCCATGGCCACTGAAGCCGCCAAGAAAGTAAGGGCCGATGTCCCTACTGATAAATTGAAGGATAAGGTGATTAACGATCTTTTCAGCGCCCCATTCTGGCAGGATGTAGCATTTGCATGCCTGAATTGCGGCACTTGCACCTTCCTTTGCCCTACCTGCTGGTGCTTTGATATACAGGATGAAGTGCTGGGAAAACAGGGAGACCGTATCAGAAACTGGGATTCGTGCATGTTTCCGCTTTTTACCCTGCACGGATCAGGTCATAATCCAAGGGATCAGAAATTTCAGCGTGTCAGACAGAGGTTTATGCACAAGCTGAAATACTACGTGGACAAGTATAAAGACGGAGTGCAGTGTTCAGGCTGCGGCCGTTGTGTAAGGTATTGTCCTGTGAATATAGACATTCGGCAAGTGGCCGAGTTGATGAATAATTACTAAGAAGAATGCGGGGTGTTCCATTGGAAAATCCATATCTACCCTATCCGGTTCGTATAGATAAGATGACAACAGAGACAACAGACAAGAATCTGAAGACATTCAGGTTTGTGTTTCTTAATCCCGAAGATGAAAAGAAATTTGCCTATACCCCGGGCCAGTTTGCCGAACTGTCTGTTCCCGGCAAGGGCGAGATACCGATAGGCATCGCGTCTTCTCCCACAGAAAAAGGCTTTGTCGCTTTCACGGTCAATAAGGTTGGCGTTGTGACCAATTACATGCACAACATGAAAGAGGGAGATATAATGGGCATTAGGGGGCCACTGGGCAACTGGTACCCCTGGGATGAGATGGAAGGTAAAAACATTGTGATTGTCGGAGGCGGCTTTGCCTTTACAACCTTGAGATCCAGCATTGTTTACATGATACAGCCTGAAAACAGGTCAAGGTTCAAGGATATTTCAGTAGTATATGGCGCAAGGAACCC
>DIKH01000339.1:0-3299 GCA_002424495.1 Desulfobacteraceae bacterium UBA5623 | reverse complement strand
ATGCACATAACAGTGGATGGTACGGACGACCCTGACTGGAAATATAATGTTGGGTTTGTGCCAGCCATCACTGAAAAGAAGATCACCAGTGCGGACAATGCGATAGCCATAGTATGCGGCCCGCCGATCATGATAAAATTCACGCAGCCGGTCCTTGAAAAGCTGGGGTTTCCACCCGAGAGGATCATCCTCTCTCTTGAGATGAGGATGAAATGCGGCATTGGTATCTGCGGCAGGTGCAATATCGGAGACAAATATGTCTGCAAGGACGGGCCTGTCTTTTCTCTGGCAAAGCTCAAGCAGATGCCAGGGGAATACTAATCACATACAATTTTTAATTCTTAATTTTGGATTTTGAATTGAATGGAGATGATCAGGTTTCTTTAAGGTATGTAGGCTGGTGGATTGGGAAAGGGGATTGATTCCTGCAACTGATCCTTTATCTTAACAGCAAAGTTGTTCATATTAACCAGCCTCATAATCAGATTGCCTTTCAATTTTCCCCGGATTTTGACATCTAATTCGTCCAACATTTCATGGCTTATTCCGATTTTACGCCTGCTGCATCCCAATTTTGAGATACTTAAGTGCAAGATCTATATAGATCTGTTTTGCTCGCGCCCACATTTTATTATCCTCTGCAGTCACTTCACGGATAAACCTTGCAGGGTTACCTGCTACCATCACTTTTTGACCGACCTCCTGCCGCATGGTGACGATTGCTCCCTCTGCAACGATTGCGCCTTCACCTATTATTGAACGTATGCTGAGCACCGCCCCCATGCCGATTACCGCATTGTCACCAATACTCTGGCAGTGTATGACTGCACCATGACCGATCGTAACCCTCGCTCCAATGCTGCATATGTCCACGGGCGGCGCATGGACTATTACCCCTTCTTCAATGGCAGTGCCTGAGCCTACCTCTATCCTGCCGTAGTCTCCCCTCAAGATGGCGCCGTGGCCGATGTAACAATTATCGCCGATAGCGACATCACCGATCACGCTGGCAAGCTCGCTCACATATGTGTCTTTGCCTGTCTCTGGTTGTTTTCCATCAAATCTGTATAACATAGCATATATGTAACTGCTCAGAAGCCAGAACACCTGTATGTATACTGTACTGGCGTTATCTGTCCGGACCAGGAGAAAAAAGTGTCCACTGCCTGTTGTTGACGCCATCGCCTGAGGCTGAACTCCCTGATCCTTCTTCAATGGAACGTATCTCTCCCTTCAGGAAATATCTGTCGAACAACCTGTTATAATCTGTCCATGAACCGTCCTGCCTATCCCTTTCCATAAACCGGCCAAGGCCGTTTATTTTTGCGTCCAGATCATCGAGCAAATGAAGGGCAAAGGCCTCAAGAAACTTTGGCCTTTTTGGAGATCCGAATTCATACTCGCCGTGATGGCTGAGTATCATGTGCCTGAGCTTGAGGGCGAGTTCGTGTGGAAATGACTTTAAATCTCTCAGCTTCTCATCCACCATCGCCACGCCCAGCATCAGGTGCCCAAGGAGTCTGCCCTCATCGGTATAATCAATATGCAGATTCCAACTGTACTCACGCACCTTACCGATATCGTGCAAAAAGGAGGCTGTTATCAAAAGGTCCCTGTCCAGTTGTGGATAATGATCCGCCACCTGACAGGCCATCCGGCATACTGAAAGGGTATGTTCCAAAAGACCTCCCAGGTATCCGTGATGAAAATTCTTTGCTGCAGGAGCCTTCTTGAATTGAGAAACAAAATGGGTGTCAGTCATAAACCTGTCATTAAGAGCCCTTAGATGTTTATCACTGACGCCTCTCAGGATTGTCCTAAGGAATTTCATCATCTCGGAAAGATCCCCCGGTGCAGATTCAAGAAATAGAGCAGGGTCTGCTTCCACCACTGCCGGGGTCTTTATGTTGGTGACAGTTATCTGCATGTGGCCGCGATAGGCGCTGGCGCGTCCTGTCACTTCAATAATATCGCCGTCACGGAAAAGGGAGGAAAGCCGGTCCGCATTATCCCAAACCTTGGCCTCCAACTCCCCTGTCCGATCGGCCAGGATAAGATTGATAAAGGGCTTCCCCACCCTGGTCGTCCCCAGCCTTTTGTTTTTCGCCAGATAACAACCCTTGATATCTGTTTCCTCATTTATGTCTTTAATAAAGAGGTGCTGAGGAAGGGTATCAGAATTCAATTTTGTCCCCCTGATTTGTGTCTGGACGAAAAGGCCGTTCAGATAAAATTTTGAATTCTTAATTTTGAATTCTTAATTAAGGAAGGAACCTAATCGTCAAAGTTTCCCTTTTTTCCTTTGTCCACATTTATAGAGGTCGCCCGCTCTCGAATCTTGGCCTCGGTCCATTGTGCCGGGTCTTCAATACGACCGCATTTCGGGCCCAGATCATAGCCTCCCGCCTTAATTATGGCATCAATGGCAAGAGGGGCCGTGTCCTTTGCATTAAAGACCTTGGTCAGGAGGTCATATACAAAGACCTCTACACCTTTTATCATCCTCTCACGTATATCAGCCGGCTGTGAATGGAGCTTGTTCTCAAAGGGGAGATTGAGTTTTTTGTAGTTGCCGCCCTTGATTCCTTTTTCCTTGGCATAGGCCACCATATCAGCCCACAGATCTTCGCTGACGCCATCACCCTGAACCTTGATAAATTCCCCGTTTTCATCCAGTTGGGCATTGCCGAATTCATTGACCTTGACTCCCCATGTAATCATCTGGAGGGCGGTCGCCACATTGGCCTTGGTGGTGTTGGTTTCCTGGGCAATACGTCTCAGGCGATCGGAATTGTTGCCCGATGTCCCGTGCTGCGCCCCCGATACCTTATATTTTGAGATTACATCATGGATTTTCTTTGTCAATTCGACCTGAATGCCTGCGTCGCTTGCCTCAATGCCATGAGTGGTTCCGTTATTTAAGGCAATCCAGTCAGGAAAGATGTCCTGCGCATTCAGCCCCTGAACAAGGAACAGTGCCTCATCAGGCGTTGAAAGGCCTTCCTTTCCCTTGATCTCGCCCACCTCTGTCTCAAAGCCTGCCCATTTTGGCACATAGGCGCTCAACGCAATGCTTGCCAGCAGGTTTTCGTCGTCAGGAAGGTGCGAGGCGTCAATGGCTATGGACGTGATACCGGCATCAATCATTGATGGGATCTCGGTCTTACCCGTTTTAACATCTTTTTCGCCCTTGATTCCGTAATGGTCTGCATGGATGGCGACAGGCACGGTAATGCCAAGCTCATTCATGATTGCGTCCACATTGCTTGCCAGATTCCAGAAATTGCATGCACAGTAAG
>DIKH01000340.1:15635-16325 GCA_002424495.1 Desulfobacteraceae bacterium UBA5623 | reverse complement strand
AACAAAAACCATTGATTAATGAAACAGGCCGGCTATCCGCCCTTAAAAATAATACCACCCGCCAGAATATATGCCGTAATTCCAGAAGGTTCTATCTAATATATGCCGGCTGATACAAAGGTGTATCACATTTGATGGGATCAAAAAATCAAGAAGAGAAAAAGGCAGGATGTTGGTTGATAACTATTTGTATTTTAAATCTAAATAAGTTTACTGGGCATAAACGGCTGTTTGGCACAGAGTTTGATGTAGCGTTTTAGGAAGTTATTACAATAATTTTTCAGAAGGGTCAGAAAATGAAGCCATGTAACGATGCCATAACCGAGACGATCAGTCTGGCCGAGACAATGCTGCTGTTGTCGGACAAAGGAGATTCGGTTAGGGAGGATGACGGATGCGGGATCTTATATGGAGTGATCAGGGATTCCGCTTACAAGATCAAGAAGATGGCTGAGGCGGAAATGAAAAATCACATTAGAAATAATACCTGGAGATAGATACTTGGGAGGTTAGATATGTCAACACCAGAGGAAATGTATCAATGCCAGACCACAAGTTGCGGCTACATATACAACCCGGACAAGGGAGACAAGAAGGGTAAGATCCCTAAGGGGACTCGTTTTGAAGATTTGCCCGATGACTGGAAATGCCCGGTATGCGGTGCTTCAAAAAAGATGTTTCGATCATTGG
>DIKH01000340.1:0-15573 GCA_002424495.1 Desulfobacteraceae bacterium UBA5623 | reverse complement strand
CTAAAAGGCAGCATGACAGAGCGAAACATTTTGACGGCCTTTGCAGGGGAAGCACAGGCCCGAAATCGTTATACCTATTTTGCAAGCCAGGCAAAAAAGGACGGATATGTGCAGATGCAGGCCATATTCGAGGAAACCGCCAACCAGGAAAAGGAACATGCAAAAAGACTTTTTAAGTTACTGCAAGGGGGCGAGGTGGAAATCACCGCCAGCTTTCCCGCGGGGGTCATCGGCAGCACACTCGAAAATCTCAAAGAGGCCGCGGCAGGAGAAAACTACGAGCATACCCAGATGTACCCCGGCTTTGCAAAGGTCGCCAGGGAAGAGGGCTTTAGTGATATCGCGGATATTTTTCTGGCCATTGCAGTGGCTGAAAAACAGCACGAAAAGAGATACAACACACTTGCCGCGAATATTAAGGCCGGAAGGGTCTTTAAAAGGGATGCGGATGCGGTATGGCGATGCAGAAACTGCGGATATCTGCACACGGGAAAAGAGGCACCTGACGAATGCCCTGCCTGCGCACATGAAAGGGACCACTTCGAATTGCTTGGAGAAAATTATTAATTATTAATTTTTAATCAACAAACAAGAGAGGAGGATTTATCATGAGTGAAAAAACTGAAAGATTGCAGATCTACAAATGTGAAATTTGCGGAAACATCGTTGAGGTGCTGCACGTCGGCGCCATGGACCTGAAATGCTGCGGTTCCCCTATGAGGCTATTCAGGGAAAACACCGTGGATGCTGCAAAGGAAAAACACGTCCCTGCAGTCCAGAAGACCGCGGGCGGATACAAGGTAAAGGTTGGTGAGGTCGCCCACCCGATGGAGGAAAAACATTATATCGAGTGGATCGAGATCATCTCGGACGGCAAGGCCTATCGCCAGTTTTTAAACCCCGGCCAGGCGCCTGAGGCGGAATTTAAGATTGATGATGCGCAGGTCACCGTACGGGAATATTGCAACATACATGGCCTATGGAAGGCCTGAGAAAAAGTTGATAAATATCTCAATGTGTTATCCCATGAAAGGAGGATACAAAAATGACAGAATGGAAATGCAACAAATGTGGATACATCCTAAAGATTGATAAACCACCGGACACATGCCCTTCATGCAAGGAGAAATGTGAATTTGTAGATGTCTCATGTTATATCCCGGATTGCGGCAGCACAGGTGTGGATAAGAGACTGTAATGAAATAACGATCTGAGTTGAAAAAAGGAGAAGACGATATGAATTTTAAATCCTTTGAAGACATAATTTCCTTTGCAGCAGACAAGGAAAAGGAGGCTGTTGAATTTTATGACGGCCTTGCCAAGCAGGCCCCCAATACAGGTGCCAAAGAGATGTTGCAGGGGTTTGCCAGGGAAGAGCAAAAGCACTATGACATGCTTGTAAATTTTGGAAAAGATAAAACAAAGCTGGCTGACTACAAATTCAAATGGGTAACTGATATCAAGCGGAGTAATTATATTGTAGACTTAGACTATGAAAAAGGCATGGGCTATCCTGATCTGCTCAGGCTTGCGATGAAGCGGGAGGAGTTATCCCTCAAGCTATATAACGAACTATTGGAAAAGGCTGATGAAGCGGATCTAAAAAAGGTGCTTAAGATGTTATGTCAGGAAGAGGCCGGCCATAAGCTGAAACTCGAAACCATGTATGATGATTACATGGCCAAACAGGGGGATTAGCTGATTGATGTCTGTATTTAATCTCAATGAGATTTATCAGAGCGGGACCTGACCTTTGATTTGTGATGATATTTATAAAGGAGTTGACCATGGGAAAGGTATTGGTGATATATTCAACCAACAGCGGGGGCACAAAGAGGATCGGAGATCTGATAGCGGAGGGAATCCGGCTTGAGGGTCATGAGGCAACTGTTAAAAATGTTACGGATGTTAAGACCGAAAAGGACCTTGAAGGCTATGACGGCTACGCCTTCGGCTCGGCCACCTATCACGGCGAGATGATGGGAAAGATGAAGACCATGCTGTTTCTGGCTGAAAAGGCGAATCTTGAGGGAAAGGCAGGAGGATCGTTTGGCTCATTCGGATGGAGCGGAGAGGCCACTGACAGGATTTTTGACACAATGCAACATATATTCAATATGGATGTGGTGGGGGGATCTTTAAGACTGAAATCAGCTCATTTACAGGGTGGAGTCCAAATGGCTCAGGATTATGGCCGCGAGCTTGCAAAAAAAATAAAATGACTGCGAATTATTAAAAACCCGAATTTATAATGGAGGAATGAACAATGGCTACTACACCAAAACACTGCCCTGGTTTTGAGCAGTTTAAGCATTTATCCACCCTTAACTGCAAGTGTCCGAACTGCGGCAAAGATAAAGAAATATTTTCAGATGAATTTGATAAGACCCACACCTGTAAAGGGTGCGGCAAGGAAATTGATTTTACCATGTGCAGTCTCGAAGCTTGAGCATACAACTGATTGTTAAATATATGATATTGGGAGGTTATGGAAGTGGATAAATACGTCTGTGGAGTGTGCGGTTTTGAATATGACCCTGCGGTTGAAGGAACAGCATTTGAAGACCTGCCGGATGAGTGGACTTGTCCCGTCTGCGGGGCGTCTAAGGATCAATTTGAAAAAGAGGCCTAGTAAATCGGAGGATTTAAGAATGGATAGGTATGTATGTAGTTTATGCGGTTACGTGTATGATCCAAAAGAGGGAGATCCGGACAATGGTATAGATCCGGGAACGCCTTTTGAAGACCTGCCGGATGACTGGACATGCCCGATCTGTGGGGCGACAAAGGAGGAATTCAATAAGGAGTAAAAAATCAAGCGGCAATTTTATGACCATGTTACAGGAGTTGAAAAATGACAAAAAAGAAATACCGGATAGAGACCACATGCCCAAAATGCGGTTGTAGCGCCGTTAACCATCTTTCTTCTGAAGAGATAAAGGAAAAATTTGGTGATGTCCCCAATGTGGACATGGAATGTCATGAATGTCTGTTGCAGTATAGTACTCCCATGGAAACAGCGTGCCCTGAGTGGGACAAGGAATGCAGGTTGAAAGGGCAATGAGTTCAGTGCAGGCACCGTCTTCCAATATGAATGATAAAGAGCTTTCTATTCTGCGAAGTGCTGTAGAAAATACAAATGAGGCCTTTGTCACTATAAATGAGAAACACGAAGTGGTTTTGTTTAACAGGGCCGCTGAAAAGGTATTCGGTTACAGCCGGGAAGAGGTAATGGGCCGGGATCTCGGAATAATTATGGCCCCCGGCTGTAGCCGTGATCACCGCAACGCAGTTGAAAAATATGTGAAGACAAGGCATGCACGACGCATAGGACATGACACGGAAATGATTGCCGCCAGAAAGGGAGGGGAAACATTTCCGGCAAATATTTCTTTTTCTGTTTCAGAGGTAGATGAACATCTTTATTTTACTGCTATTGTAACTGATCTTACGGAAAAAATGGAGCTTCAGAAAAAGATAGCCGAATCAGAGCGTCTGGCGGCATTGGGCCAGTTAGTGGCGGAGATCACGCATGAGATAAAAAACCCCCTGATGATGATTGGGGGGTTCGCAAACCAGCTTCTCCGCCAATCATCTGATGATAAGGTGATTACAAAGCTGAACGTTATCTCGGAGGAGGTCCTGAGACTTGAGAGACTCTTGGGTGAACTTAAGGATTTTTATCAGCCGGGTGTAATGAAATGTGAAAAAATTGAAGTTGGTGGTTTACTCTCTGAAATTAATGCTTTTGTCAGGCATGATTGCGTAAAAAGGGATATCAATGTTGAATTCTCCAAAATCGAGAGGCCGATTATTATTAATGCGGACAGGGATAAGCTCAAACAGGTGATATTAAATCTGATCAAAAACGCTATTGAGGCTGTGGAAAAGGGGGGCAGTATACAGGTAACGTCCACGGAAGAAAATGGATATGTTGAAATATCCATTGTAGATAATGGATGTGGTATTGCTGCATGTGACAGGGAAAGAGTGCTCTCTCCGTTTTTCACAACCAAGAAAAACGGGACAGGGCTGGGACTTAGTATTTCAAAAGGCATTATCGAGGCACATGAGGGAAGTTCCTTCATGTTTACGAGCGAAGTGGGAAAGGGAAGCACCTTCAAAATAATCATGCCGGTCGTAATTTCGCAGGCTGGCCAGCAAAATGAAGGGGAAAAAAATGAAACCGATTGAGATTGCTAAGGATATATTTTGGGTAGGCTGCATTGACTGGAATATACGTGACTTCCACGGGTACTCTACCTATCAGGGTTCAACCTATAATTCATATTTGATACTGGACGATCATGTAACTCTTATTGATACGGTCAAAAAGGAGTTTGCAGACCAGTTGATATCAAATATTGCACAGATTATTGATCCAAAAAAGATTGATTATGTAGTAAGCAATCACACGGAAATGGACCACTCAGGGGGGCTTGCCAGGCTTATGCACAGGGTTGGGGAGAATAAACCCCTCTATTGTTCCAAGGCAGGCTACAAAAACCTTTCAATGCATTTTCTCAATAATTGGAATTATCAACCGGTTGAAAACGGCGGCGAGTTAAGGCTTGGAAAAAGGAGCCTTACCTTTCTTGAGACCAGGATGCTTCACTGGCCTGACAGTATGTTTTCCTATGTAAAGGAAGACAGGTTGCTGTTTTCAAGCGATGCCTTTGGCCAGCACTATGCCGGGCTTGAAAGATTTGATGACCAGATCGGGGATAAGATTATGCCACACGCAAGAAAATACTTTGCGAATATCCTTTTATTGTACTCACAACTTGTACTTGATTTGGTCGCTAAGGTCTCAGACATGAATCTAGCCTTGGATATGATTTGCCCGGACCATGGGATTATCTGGAGAAAAGACCCGTCCAAGATAATCAAGGCCTATGTTGAATGGGGTGAGCAGAAACCAAAGAGGAAGGCCCTGGTTGTTTACGATACCATGTGGGAAAGCACAGAAAAGATGGCCCATGCCATTGTGGACGGTTTGGGTAAGGACGGTGTCGAGGCCGTTCCGATGCACCTTCGTAAGTGGCATCGCAGTGATATCATGACTGAGCTTCTGGATGCCGGTGCAGTCGTAGTCGGATCACCAACTCTCAATAACGGCCTGTTTCCAACAGTCAGTGATTTGTTTACCTATATGAAGGGGCTTAGGCCAAAGAATAAAATCGCGGCCGCATTTGGATCTTATGGCTGGAGCGGAGAGGCTGTAAAGCTTATTAACCGCCAACTGGAAGGGATGAAATTTGATATTATAGATCCCGGAATAACGGTCCAGTTCGTACCGGATGATAAAAAGCTTGATGAGTGTTTTGAGCTGGGAAGAAAGATTGCCAGGGCATTGCCAGAATAGTCCCTGAACCTGTTTAAGGGTCATGTCAATATTTATTCGTAAAAGGAGGCCTCAAAATGCCTGAGCTGATTGTATGGAAGGATCAGCAATTTGATAAACTCCGCAGAGAAATGGACCGGGTATTTAACCGGGTATGGGGTGATTTCGGTCTCACAGAATTAACAAAGACCATTACTGAGCTTTCCGATATTGATTTGACGGAGACCAGAGACAGCCTTAAGGTTAAGGTCAATATTCCCGGGATTAATCCTGAGGATATAAATATTGATATCACCGAAAATGACCTTACTATTAAAATCGAGAGCAAGGTAGAGAAGGTGACGGGCGGGAAGGGCCTTGTGAGGACGCGACAGAGCTACAAGTCTTTTACCCGCACAATACAGCTTCCTTCCCGGATAACTGTTGATAACGTAAGGGCCACTTATAAGGAAGGGGTTTTAACTATCAATATGCCGAAACTCAAACAGAAAAAAGGCAGGGTATTGAAGATAGAAATATGACGTTGTTTCAGAAGTATGTGGGATGAGATTATTGACTCCCTATCGTAGATGATGAGCGCAAGACGAGGAGGCCTTTAAATGCCCAAAAAAAATGATCTAAGGCAGGTTCCGGTTGAAAAATTGAGGTGGAGACTTGATCCTGCCATACTTCCCTTCAATAATACAGAAGATCTTAAACCATTAAAAGATATTATTGGCCAGAAAAGGGGGGTTGAAGCATTCAGGTTCGGTATGGGAATGGCAAAGCAGGGATACAATGTCTTTGTCACCGGGGCCTCAGGCTCAGGCAGGCTTGCTACTGTCAGGAAGATGCTTGAAGAATTATCATTAAAAAACGGTGCGGCCCCCGAGGACCTTTGTTATGTGAACAATTTTAAAAACCCAGATGAACCAACGTTGTTGACACTTGAAGCCGGAACAGGGACACAGTTCAAAAAGGACATCCATGAATTTATCGAGGTCTTAAAAAAAGAAGTACCCCAGCTCTTTGGAAGCCCGGACTATCTTAACAAAAAAAAAGAGATTATGACCGAATATGAAGAAAAGGGAAAGACATTTTTCAAGGACCTGGATAAGAAGGTAAGAGAGCACGGCTTCGCCCTTGTAGATATTCAGATGGGAGAGATAAAGCGTCCTGATGTTATGCCTCTGGTTGATGGAAGTCCTGTTCATATTGATCAGGTTGAGGAAATGGTTGAAAAGGGAAGGTATCCGAAAGATGAATTTGAGGCTATGAAAAAAAACCAGGTCCAGTTAAGGGCTGAGGTAGATCAGATATTTCTTGAGCTGAAGGAATTGCAAAAAGAGGTGCAGCGAAGAATCGAGGATACTGACCGTTTGATGTTCATGAAAATGGTGGATGAGTTAATTGAGCCTCTTAAAAAAAGGTATAATACAGCGAAAATCGTAAGTTACTTTAATGATATGACCGATGACATGTGCAATGATCTTAGTATATTTTCATCTCAGTCTCAACATCAAATGCAGGGAATTATATTTGCCGCTCCTCAAGGAGATCCCTTTTTGTCTTATCAAGTTAACCTTCTCGTGGACAACAGCGACCAAAAGGGCCCCCCTGTAATTATAGAATCATACCCGACTTACAGAAATCTATTCGGCAGCATAGAAAGGGTGGTTGACAAGAGCGGTATATGGAAGACCGATTTCAGCAAGATAAAGGCCGGCTCCTTTGTTAAGGCCAAGGGTGGATTTCTGGTATTAAACCTCCTCGATCTGCTAATCGAGCCTGGAGTCTGGCAGTCTCTCAAAAGGGCCTTGAAAACCGAGAAGATGGAAATCCAGACCTATGACCCATTCTACCTCTTTACCACATCGGGGCTGAAGCCCGAGCCAATCGAGGTGGATGTCAAGGTTGTGATTATTACCGAACCTTATATTTTTCATCTGCTTTTCTCCTATGACGAGGATGTGGCAAAGATATTCAAGGTAAGGGCGGATTTTGACAGCTCAATGGACAAGAATGAGGAGTCAGTCCTCCAGTTCGCAGAGTTTGTCAAGTTGAAAAAGGATGAAGAGAACCTCAAACCCTTTGACAAGACCGCGATCGCCTGTCTGGTGGAACATGCGGTCCGCATGGCTGGAAGACAGGAGAAGATTTCCACGAATTTCCCGTCAATCACCGATCTTATACGTGAGGCAGATTACTGGGCCGCCATGGAAGGAAGTCCAATGGTTTCGGAACATCATGTTGATAAGGCTATTGAGGCCAGGACGTACCGTTCCAATCTGATGGAGGAACATTTACAGGAAATGATTGACCGCGGGACATTGAAGATTGATGTAGATGGTGAAGTAACCGGACAGGTCAATGGACTTGCTGTATACAGCCTGGGTGACCATGTGTTCGGAAAGCCCTCAAGAATTACCGCTTCTACATCCATGGGTCGTGCGGGCATTATTAATATTGAAAGAGAGGCGGATTTGTCGGGCAATACCCATAACAAGGGTGTCCTGATCCTGGGCGGTTATCTGCGAAAAAAATACGCACAGGATAAACCCCTGACGATGAGCGCCAGTATTGCATTTGAGCAGTCCTACGGGGGAGTTGACGGCGACAGCGCTTCATCTACAGAGATCTATGCATTACTGTCAAGCCTTTCCGGTATTCCTCTCAAACAATATATTGCTGTGACCGGGTCTGTAAACCAGAATGGCGAGGTTCAGGCCATTGGAGGAGTGAACGAAAAGATAGAGGGATTTTTCGATTGCTGCAACAAAGTGGGACTGACAGGAAGGCAGGGGGTTTTGATCCCTGAGAGCAATATAAAGGATCTCATGGTGAGAAAAGATGTCGTAGAGGCGGTAGCCGATGGAAGATTTCATATTTATGCTGTCAAAACCATTGATGAAGGTATTGAAATTTTGACTGATAGAAAGGCTGGTGATTGCCGGACGGACGGGACATATCCAAAGAATACCGTTAACTGCCTTGTCAATGAAAGGCTAAAAAATCTGGCCGAAGGTCTCAAAGACTTTGGTGAAGAAGGCAAAAGTGATGAGATTAAGGAGGGAAGGAAGGAAAAAGGAAAACAGAAAGCCGGCAGATCAGTCGTTCGGCCGTCAGCAAGAGCCAAGACTGTAAGATGATACAGGAATTGTTAAACGGTAATTTGTTACAGGAAGAAAAGAATCTTAAGATGGAGGAGGGGAATATGGAAAAAAGATGTTTTCAGTTCATGATAATGATTCTATGCATTTTCTTTGCAACCTTTAAGGCCTTTGCCCACTGTGAGGTTCCCTGCGGCATTTATGATGACAAGGCCAGAATTACGATGATTTCCGAGCATATTACTACGATTGAAAAGTCCATGAAGGAAATAGTTGTTCTTCAAGACAGCAAACCCATTGATTATAATCAGCTGGTCCGATGGATCGCGAACAAGGATAAACATGCTGATGAACTTCAGCATATAGTATCTCAATATTTTCTGACTCAGCGGATAAAGCCCGATTCTGAAAAATACGGGGAGAAGCTGGTTCTGCTGCACAAGATGCTTGTAGATTCAATGAAGTGCAAGCAAACCACGGATATCGCGCATGTGGCTTCTTTGAGAAATTTGCTAAAAGAGTTCCAGACGCTTTACTTTGAAGAAGATCGCAAATAGTGAAAGAGTAATCTTGATAATGTGGATTACCATATTCCAATGTCATTGCCTGATAAAAAAGAAAAATGCCCTGATTGCCTCGAATGCCAGATGTGCAGCAAAAGACGATGTCAATTGTGCAAAAAAGGTGCGGATAAAAATTGTTTATATGAATTGGGCCCATTTATAACCCACGGTGAATTTTTGGAATGGAAAAGGAAGAAGGAAAGTATCCTCTACTCAAGCGATAAAAAATGAAAGCTGAAGACAGGGGCGACCGCGGATATAAGCGGAAGGTCGGTCAAATTCTGCAATCAGGGGATGATGATTTAATCATCAGGATACTGTCAGATCTTCCGGGCCGAAAAGTAGTCAATCCCCTTCTTTCATTCTTGCTCAGCACAGATCAGGTCATCAAATGGTCCGCTGTTAATGCTATAGGTGTGGTGGTGGCAAGGATGGCCGATACTGACATGGAATCGGCCAGGGTGATCATGAGGAGGCTTATGTGGAATCTCAATGATGAGTCAGGCGGCATAGGATGGGGTTCCCCTGAGGCCATGGGTGAAATCCTCGCTAGTCATGAAGGTCTTGCAAAGGAATATGCGCATATTTTGATTTCTTATGGCAGAAAGGATGGAAACTATCTGGAACATCAGCTATTGCAGCGTGGGCTCCTATGGGGCATTGGCAGGCTGGCCCAGGGCCGGCCAGGGCTAATTGCGGACTCTTCCAGTTACATCATGCCCTATATGGAATCAGAAGATGCGGTAGTCAGGGGACTGGCGTGCTGGATTATGGGCCTTATTTGTGAGAAAGACGCTCAAAGGATACTGGGTCATCTTGCAGATGATACGTCTGAGATACAAATCTATATCAATCGGAAAATGATCAACTGCCGGGTAATGGATATGGCGAAAAATGCACTTGAAATAATTACCCATAACTAAAATGTGACCTTACAGCTAAGAAGGAGAAACCCATGTTATTGATTGAAGACTTGAAGGTTGAACTTGCCGGAAATGAGATCTTAAAGCACATTGATCTCGAGATCCGTCAAGGGGAAACCCACATACTGTTTGGGCCAAACGGGTCGGGAAAGACATCCCTGCTGATGACAATCATGGGCTACCCGCAATATAAAGTAACACAGGGGAAAATTATCTTTAAAGGAGAGGACATAACCCATCTGCCGGTAAATGAACGGGCCGGGATGGGAATAGGTATGTCTTATCAGAGGCCTCCAACCATTCATGGAGTGAAGACCCACCAGATGGTCAGAATCTGCGCGGGGAAGGAAAAAGAAGTTGATGTGGAGGGGCTTGCCGGGCAGGTAAATTTTACTGATTTTCTGGGCCGCGATATCAATGACGGTTTTTCAGGTGGGGAGATAAAACGATCTGAACTTTTACAGTTAATGGCCCAGGACCCGGCGATTTTACTTTTCGATGAACCGGAGTCTGGTGTTGACCTCGAAAACATGTCCCTTATCGGAACAACCATCGGTAAACTTCTTCAGCGGGACTTCAACATAGATCCTGTTAGGTCACAGAAGGAGAGAAAAAAGGAGAGGACAAGGATGGGGCTGATAATAACCCATACGGGCTTTATACTGGATTATATCACTGCGGACAAAGGTCAGCTCCTCTTTAAGGGTGAGATGACATGCGCAAGCAACCCAAGAGAGATCTTCAGATGTATAAGTGAAGTCGGATATGAGGAGTGTGTAAAATGCGCAATTTAGAAGAAATGGCGTCAAAGGCAAGCGACAAGAAGGCGGCATTGGGACCTGATATTGATCTTGCATCCTACCAGTCAAGCCCGGTTCCTCATGATTATATTGAGGACTTAACAAGCCTTTCCGAGGTGGATAAACAGCGGATGATCATTTCAGGCGTAGATGCCCAGGAAAGAGAACGCTGCGGAACCTTTGTGCAAAAAGATACAACGGTTATTCATTCCTGCTCCAAGCAGGAAGGCATTGAGATCATTCCTATCAGGAAGGCCCTGGAGGAATGTGACTGGATTCACGAATATTACTGGAACCTGGTAGCAGTGGATGCAGATAAATACACCTCCAAGGCGGAGCTCGATCTCCACAACGGCTATGTCATAAGGGCTCTTCCAGGGAGCAAGACCATATATCCGGTACAGGCATGTCTGTATATTGATAAGGACGGACTGAGCCAGAATGTCCATAACATAATAATTGCCGAAGAGGGATCAGAACTCCATATAATTACCGGCTGTGCAACATCTCCCCATGCTAAAAGGGGTTTGCATGTTGGGATCTCTGAGTTTTATGTAAAGAAGAATGCAAAGCTCAGCTTTACCATGATCCATAACTGGGCTGAGGAGATGGCCGTCAGACCAAGGTCCGTCGGCAGAGTGGAAGAGGGTGGTCTTTTTCTCAATAACTACATCTGTATGAGACCTGTCAAGTCTTTGCAGATGTATCCAACGACACATCTGGTTGGGAAAGGGGCCACGGCGCGCTTTTACAGCCTGCTTGTCGGAAGCCCTGGTTCTGAAATGGATGTTGGAGGCAGAGTGTTCCTAAAGGCAGAGGAAACCAAGGCAGAGATAGTGTCCCGCGCAATAACCAACAGCGGAAACATAATCGCGAGGGGTGATCTGATCGGCGAGGTAAATGGTGTAAAAGCGCATCTGGAATGTCGTGGCCTAATCATTAACGGCGGCTCCATTCACGCCATCCCGGAGCTGACTGGAAAGGCCGATGGTGTTGAGATGTCACATGAGGCTGCGGTAGGCAAAATCGCCCAGGATGAAATATTATATCTTATGTCCAGGGGGCTTAGCGAGGATGAGGCGACTTCAACAATAGTAAGGGGGTTTTTGAGTGTGGATATCCCAGGGCTTCCTCCTCAGTTAAAGGCAGAGATTGATCGCGCTGTGGAGGCGAGCGACAAAGACGTGCTGTAACAGTCTACGCGTTACGCGTTACGTGTTACGTGTCACTGCCATTAACTCAGTAAGCGATTATTCATGCGGATCTTCATTCATGCAGGATTAAGTCAAATCAAGTTATTTACCTTAGTGAGGTGTCCAATGGAAAATTCCGTTAAACTGTATTCTCTCAGCACCTGTGGTCATTGCAAGGCAACCAAGCAATTACTCAATGATTGTGCGGTAAAATATGAATTTGAAGATGTTGACCTGATCGAGGGAGAGGAGAGAAAGGCCATACTTGAAGACGTTAAAAGATGGAATCCGAAGTGTTCTTTTCCTACCATTATAATTGGGGAAAGGGTAATTGTGGGTTTCAAAGAAAATGAAATCAGAGAGGCGCTTGGATTATGAAAGAGGTTGAGAAGTTATATGAGATGCTGAAGAAGATCCAGGAGCCAAAGGGTTACTATTTTAACAGAGATAATGAAAAGGTGATGGAACTTCTTGACGGCCTGCTTGTCAACAGGGGGCGATACGGATATATGTCATGCCCTTGCAGGCTGGCCAGCGGTGATCGTAAAAAGGATGCGGATATCATCTGTCCCTGCGTTTACAGGGAAGAGGATGTCAAGGAATATGGGAGCTGTTATTGCAATCTTTATGTTTCCAAAGAATGGAATGAACGTGGCGTCGTTAACAGCTATGTGCCCGAGAGGAGGCCTCCTGAGCTAATGCTTTAATATGAAAATCAAATTGCTGCAACAGATGCACACAAGTCATACCCATAGTAATTGCAATAATAGTGAAGCTTCCTCCAGCCAGCAAAAAATGCTGATTGTATTGCTGATCACATCTGTGGTTATGATAGCAGAGGTGATAGGTGGCCTGCTTGCCAACAGCCTTGCCCTGTTGAGTGATGCAGGGCATATGCTTACAGATATACTGGCCCTATTGTTGAGCATCGTCGCCATGAAATTCGCCAAAAGGCCTCCTACGCTTTCAAAGACATACGGTTTCTATCGTCTTGAGATACTGGCGGCATTTTTTAACGGCATTTTGCTTATAGGAATAGCTGTTGTTATTTTTATGAAGGCATATGAAAGGTTCGTCCACCCTGAAACTATCAAGGGCGTGTATATGCTTGGCGTTGCCATGGTGGGGCTCATTGCAAACGGGGCCGGCATTGCCATCCTGGGTCAATCGGCAAAGAAGAATTTAAACGTAAAATCGGCCTTTTTTCATCTGGTGGGAGATGCTATATCGTCGGTGGGCGTAATTGTCGGCGGTGTACTTATTATTTACACAGAATGGTATACGATTGACTCCATAATCGGCTTTTTGATCGGGATGTTAATCTTAAGGGGCGCCTATGGTCTTGTTAAGGAGGCAATTGACATATTCCTCGAGGCAACGCCGAAAGAAATTGACTTGGAAAAACTGGTCAAGGATTTGCAAGCCGTTGAGGGGGTGAAAGATGTCCATCATATCCATCTGTGGACAATTACAACCGGAATTCATGCTATCAGCGCCCATGTCCTGATTGACGATATCCCGACCAGCAAGAGCGCCTTAATTTTACAAGAAATAAAAACTATTCTTCGCAACAGATATGGAATGGGACATACGACTATTGAATTTGAATGCGAATCTTGCGGAGACGGGTTGCTCAAGGGTATAAGGGTGTAAAAAAAGGAATGAGTTTGAGTCTTGAAGGATGCGTTATCCTATACAGCGCCATTGCCGGATTCTCTACGATCCTGGGTATTATATTTGTTGTCTTTTATGAGGCTTCAGTTCTTCGATATTCGCACTATGTAAACTCATTCGCCGCCGGCCTGATCCTGGGAATTGCCTTTTTTCACCTGCTTCCGGAATCATTGCACCTTACTCAAAATGCCCTGAATTTTATTTTATGGGGGTTTCTTCTTTTTTATCTACTTGAAAGCTTTATTGTGATCCATTCCGGTGCTGAGATCCACTTTAGTAAAAAGTCAAACCCGATGCACCAAAAGGGGATGGTTATGTTTTCAGGGCTTTTTTTACATTCCATGATTGATGGGGTGATTATTGGTGTGGGATTTGAGAGTAATCCGAAACTGGGTCTTATGACCTCCGTGGGCGTTATTGCTCACGAACTGCCAGAGGGCGCAACTACACTAGCGTTGTTGATTAATTCAATGGAGAGAAAAACAGCCGTAATATTATCCATTGCCGTGGCCCTTGCTACTCCTGCCGGTGCAATTTTGACCCTTATTTTTGGCAGTGGGCTATCAGATTCAACCATGGGAATTTTACTCGCCATGGCTGGGGGATCTTTTCTCTATATCGCGGCCTCAGACCTGATCCCTGAAACTCATGAAGAAAAAGGGCTTGTAAATGCCGGATATCTGCTTTTTGGGGTAATAATATTATACATACTGTCAAAGATTGTTCTGGATTAATCACTAACGCCGACAACGCGGAAAGGAGATTATGAAATGACGGATTACGTTATTATCGGAAACGGTGTGGCTGGAACTACTTCTGCCGAGCATATCCGAAGGAACAGTAAAGATGCCAGTATCACCGTAGTAAGCGATGAAGATTTACCGTTTTATTACAGGATTAGACTTAATGAATATATATCCCAGGACATAAGTGAGCAGAGTCTGATTGCAAGAAATGATAAGTGGTATAAAGATCTGGATATCAGAGTGAAGTTGAATACCCGGATAGTTGATGGTGATGTAGGGAAGAAGTTTATCATTTCTAACAATGGCGAAAGGCTTAAATATGACATCCTCCTGATTGCTGCCGGAAGCAGCTCTTTTTTTCCACCAATTTCCGGTTCAGATAAAAGGGGTGTGTTTGCAGTACGTTCAATAAAGGATGCCCGAGAAATCAGTTCTTATGCTAAAAACGCCACAAATGTAGTTATTATTGGCGGCGGCTTATTAGGGCTTGAGGCAGGAAATGCTTTAAGAAAAATAGGTAAGGAAGTAAAGGTGGTGGAATTTTTTCCGAGGCTCTTGCCAAGGCAGCTTGATATTGAGGGAGCGAAAAGACTTCAGACAATTATGGAGGAAATGGGCTTTTCATTCCGGCTTGGAGCAAGAACAAAGGAGATTACCGGAGATGAAAAAGTCAGTAGCATAATTCTTGAGAGCGGTGAAGAATTGCGGGCAGAAATGATAATTGTGTCTGCCGGTGTTCGCCCTAACGTTGAACTGGCCAAATCTTTGGGTATTGACCATGACAAGGGAATAAAGGTTGATGATCGCCTCAGGTCAAGTACGCCTGATGTCTTTGCGGCAGGCGATGTGGCTGAGTTCAATGGTTTCACTTACGGTATATGGCCGGCGGCGATGGAGCAGGGAAGAATCGCCGGCATCAATATGGCAGGAGGGGATTCAAGTTATGCCGGCACAACAATGGCCAATACTCTAAAGGTAGTGGGCATTGATCTGGCCTCAGCCGGAGATATTGATGCAGAAGGAAGACATGAATCAAAAGTCATTTCAGATGAAAAGGTCTACAAGAAGGTTGCCATAAAAGATGAGAAGATTGTTGGCTGCATCATGCTTGGCGAGACAAAGGGTTTTGACAAGATTACAAGGGCCATATTCGAAAAGAAGGAAGTCAGTCAGGTTAGGGACCTGCTACGATCAGCAGGATTTAACATGGAGTGATTAGTACCATGTAACCTTTATTGTTT
>DIKH01000358.1 GCA_002424495.1 Desulfobacteraceae bacterium UBA5623 | reverse complement strand
TTTCAATTAATTGCTTTGGCTCAGTGTTGTTCTGATCACCATGGTATAAAATCCATGAGCCCTGGCCGTATGGCTTGTCTTTCTTGAATTGACCCACGTACCTGCTGCCGTCGGGCAATGATAATGTCCCCTCCCCATCAAATTTGTCATCCTTAAATTGCCCTTCATACCGGATACCGGAGGGCGAAGACCATACCCCGTCTCCATGATATTTGTCGTTTTTAAATCCACCTTCGTACCGGCTCCCGTCCGGAAAGGTGATAGCACCCCGGCCATCGAGATAGCCACCCTTGAACTGACCTGTGTATTCAGCTCCATCAGGGAATATCATTTTCCCCTGGCCGTCTAACTGCCCGTTTCTGAATTCCCCTGTATAGTTACTGCCATCGGAAAATGAAATGGTCCCATTGCCCTGAGGTACATCTTCCACAAGCTGACCAACATAACTGCTATCATCTGAAAAGGTAATGGCGCCATGGCTGGAGTTATTTTCCCAGGTAAAGGGACCCTGATTCGCCTTACACAGGCAGGTATCAAAAGAGCACAAACACAACAGAAAAAATATAAAAAAGATCTTCATAATCTGGCCCTCCTTTATTTATGGTATAAACTTTAAGGAGTTGGATTGTCAAATTTTCAAAAAAATAGTAACCTAAAAAATAATTGTCCGAAAAAAGGTAATTTCTCAAAAAATTTGGGCAAGGCACCCTCCCTGAAAATTCCTGGTGCCTCTTCAGAAATGACAATAGGTTTTCTCAAACGTCATTCCGGCGCAAGCAGGAATCCAGCATAGTCCACCAGAAGCTGTTACCATTACAATACCCCTCCAACGATTCCCCTGGGTGGCAAATACCGCCTTCATGTTTTTTAGGTCCTCCGCTTTACAAGCGCAAGTGACCAGAGATATTAATGTAGCCGGAAAACGAATAATATATCCGGGTATACCCTGTGCTGTCCGGAAAATTTCCGTTCACTGCACATGCAACAAACCTAATTTTTTTATACTATGTAATTAGTTGCCAACAAATGGAATAAAATTATATAAAAATATTGGAACTTTTTTACATACTGCCTTTTGGTTTCTGGTTGTCAAATTTAACTTATTGAATTATAACAGAAAAATACCAGCCAAAAATTTATGTGTGTTGGCATCATTATTGCTATCATTTTAAGACTATATATGAACTCGTTAATTTTGTTAAAGATATTTTATAGGCACACACTAAAACTTAGGAGGGGGGGTATGAAGAAATATTTATTTTTATTAGGCGGCTTTTTTATCATTATTGGATTGGCACTGGCAGGTCCGGCCTGGTCGGACACGATGGTAATTGACGTGGATCCACCTGACTTATCACCTAACCCGGATGACACCTTCGATGAAAATCCCCAGTGGGTGCATCCTTCCAATTGGGCAAGTGAAGAGGCTTGGCTGGAGGGTCTACTTGGTCTTGATGTTACTTACCTTGGTAAGGATGAAAGTGTGTGGAATGATGGCAATTGGAGTGAAGAGGGCGATCCTTTATCAAACTGGGTATACGCTATATTAAAATATGGCCGGGGAAACACTCCGGACGACCATTGGGCAATCATTGACGACAATTCCAATCACATTGTGGATTTTGCTGATCTCGGCCTGTCTACAACAGGGCTAAGCCATATAACATATTTTGGAACTGTAACCACTCCCGTCCCTGAGCCCACCACCTTGATGCTCTTTGGTTCTGGGCTAGTAGGTTTTGGATGGTTTATACGTAGAAAAAAAGTTTAATTCCAACACAAAATTTAAGACTTAAGTCATGTTTTATTCACGAATCCGGAGGGTCGGCAGGATCGAGTGATCATACCGACCCTTTTCTTTTCTCATCCACCAATATCAGGGTTGTCCACAATTGAAATCCCAACCAGACAGTGGCCTATAAAGCGACCTTCCTCACTTTTTGTTATATGCTCTATCTTCGTCTTTAAATATTCGCCGCGCTTTCTTGATTCTGATCCATGGTATTTCATGCTCAGGATATCACCGGCCTTGATAAAGCTGAGCACATCAGAATCCTCTTTTACAAGCAAGCACATCCCCTCTTTTGACATATTCCATATCCTGAACTGGTAACCTATACAAAATTCACCAATTGAAAGCTCCACACTGTAATATTTATCAATAACCCTCCTGGGACCACCCCGCCTTTCCGTAAAATCTTTCGACATATTCAATCCCCTAAGTCATGTGCAAAAAAATAAGTTGTCAGAATCGGCGCACTGGTTCAGATCCCGGACAATCTTTTGTCGCCACGGCAACGTTTTCCAAAATAGCGAAGGGTTAGGAATCAAAGCTCTTGTGTATTGGGTTATGTATAATCACCAACGTCATATGGCGCTATGCCCTTGTCACCCAACGGACTTCTCAAGGCCAAGACCTGTGATACATGCACCAGAGAGACCCCGAATTTGTCAAACGCCCCTAAAGACCTCTTAATGGCCCTTGCTGTCGCCGGATAGGGATGACCAATTCCGATCGCATGCCCATATCTTACAGCATATCTAATTAAATTGTGAAGCTGAGAATGAATGGCCCTTTCCTTGGGAATGTTGTCCAAAAAGCTGTCCCTGTATGCGGCGGGCATACGCAGTTCCCTAGCAGTCCTATAGGCCATGGAATGACTTGTTGTCAAGCTGTCAACAAAAAAGAACCCTACCCTGTTGATCACTCCAAGTGCATCACCAACTTCCTCTTTGCACTCGGTGAATTTTGATCCCATGTGGTTATTTACCCCAACAGCAAAAGGAATGGATTCGATGTTTTCTTCCATAATCCCGACTATTTTGTCCCCTGAAAACCCGGAATAGAGGGCGCCGGGACCAGGATCAATGTCAGGATTGTAGGGTTCCATGGGCTGATGGAGCATAATTTCATGGCCGCTTTCATGGATTTCAAAGGCGAGATCGCGTGACCTGTCAAGGCGTGGCAGGATAGAGAAGGTGACTGGAATTTGGAGTCCCAAAAACTGCCTTGCATGTGCCTCGCTGAACCCTATGTCATCAATTATCAGGGCGACCTTAGGAACCGGAAAGGCAGGGAGGGCATGATTTTCCTCAAAGGCAAAGGCCTTTGAAAGACCACTCAACCCAAAAAGACTTCCGGCCGCAAGGCAGGCACTTCTTGCCAGGAATTCCCTTCTGTCCATGTGGTTTTCCTCTGTGGAGAAATGAAATTATGAAATTTTTTCAATAGCATAAATTTGGGGCGGCAGACACTAAAGGCACTGCCATGCCAGGAAAACTTGAGACAATGGATTGAACTTTTTCTAATGAAATGAAAATTGGCCCTGTATACAAATTATTGCGGTAGAAGTCAATAAAAAATACAATATATTGATAAACTTTTAGGAACGGCACAGGGGATGGGTGGAAGGAGAAAAAAGTCAGTAGACAGGAGAAAAGACGTAATTGAAAATTGCCCTTGGGTCAAGGCAGTTGTATCAAGCTGCTATTCTGATAATACTGCAATGACCAATTCCAAGCAATACGGATTTAAGGCCGCAATAGCTAAGCCTTATGAATATTAGACAGTTAGAAATATTATGTTCAAATTGGTCAAGAGATAATTTCCAGACGTCCTGATCGCCATTTTTTAAAACTGTTGCTTAAAATCTATATGCTACTGAAGCCCCGACCAGATGGGCATCAGTCTTGTATCTTCCATTTGCAGTCAAACCTGACGAGGCGCCGATATCATTGTCTTTTTCCCTGCTGCGATAGATATGATACAGATAACAAATGGCATATGAAAAGTTTCCCCATGTCTTTTGAACCCCGAGACTGAAATCATTGGAATTGGAAACCGGAATCGCCGGATCAAAGGTGTCATCTGGTACCGGATCCTCTCCACGGGCATACCCTGCAAAAAGGGCCAGAGTTGGGTCTGGATTATACTTGACCCCGAGGACAAACAAATAGGTATCCCCCCAATTTTTTAAAGTAATGCATGAACTGCTTCCTGCAACCAGCCTATTAAATTTAATCTTTAATTTATCATAGGATGACCAGCCTTCCCATCTCCCGCCGATTTCAAACAGTATGTTGTCTAATGGCTTATATGAAAGGCCGCAATGTAATTGGGATGGAAGCTCTATGGTTGACCCTCCTTCAGCATTGGGAAAGGCCTCAGCAAGCATTGGCGGCAGACCTTGAGGGAGGTCAAATTTGACATTTCCATTAATCTTTAGCTTTATCCCGCTCCTGTATGAAATCCCCAATGAAACATCATCAACAATCTTGTACAATACACCGAGATTATACCCATACCCTTCACCATCTCCTCTAAATCTCTGTCTGCCGTCTGGAAGTCCATAAAGAGACAGATTGAGGTTCTGTTTCATGGTTGCATCTCCCATGAGAATATCAACACCTGCGGCCATGGACAGGTAATCTGTCACATCCCATGCCAGGTTAGGGTTGATGTTAAATGTTTTCATTTCGCATTTTGTAGTGATATATCTTCCCTCCCAATCCTCGGGCCATTCCGTTGAAAGGCCGAATGTATTATTGACTCCAAAGCCAAGTGTGAATTTGTCATCTATTTTGTGTGTCAAGAACAATGCGGATGGGTAATTGACCTCACTGTCTGAATCAATATTTTGTCCTGGTGAATTGCTACGGAATTCTGTTGAATGCGCTATCATCGTTGAACTAATCACAACCTGTGTCCCTTCAAGAGCTGTAATTAAGGCTGGGTTAAAAAAGTTTGATGCCGGTCCCAGAGTATTAGAAATCACCGCATTCATCATCCCAAGCTCTGCGGCCCCATTCGTAAACAGCCCAAATCCTGAAGCGCGGGTTTTTGAAGGCAGGCAACAAAAAATACATATAGAAAAAACCAGAACCTGCAATTTCCAACTGGTACTTATAAAATATTTGCCGCTCAATGTACTCCTGTTCTCCACCGGGGTGTCAAGCCCAATGGGCAGCAGGCTTGATATTGGACAAAATTTGACATTTTTGAAATGGATCAAATATCAATAATTTTAAGCATAATTTAGATTAGTAGTAAGAAATATAAAAGACAATATATGTTATTGTCAAGTCAATATGGCTTGGAATAAAATGGTGCTGCTACTAGCGTGCGTGAAAGATTAATGAAAGAAAGGAAAAACTAAGCAGTGGATTTTTAAGAACTACCCTAAGTTATAAAGGTGCATTGTGATTATCTGCAATTATATGGTAGGCACGCGGGGATTTGAACCCCGGACCCCTACCGTGTCAGGGTAGTGCTCTCCCCCTGAGCTACGTGCCTATGGTGGACTAAATATCAACCTGGGATTTAGATGTCAACCTGTAATTGCCGAATAGTTTATGGCTTTTTGAAATATGGAAATAATTCCAGCTCAGCATTACAGATACCCGAGGATAGTCTTTCCTGCTGTGACCTTTTGCCTCAGACTGGCGGTAACCTTGCTGTCACGGGGCAGATAGACATCCAGTCTTGAGCCAAAACGTATCAGTCCAATGCGCTGACCTGGCTGTACACGGTCCCCTTCTGACAACCAGCATACGATCCGCCTTGCCACCAGGCCTGCAATCTGGACAAAAACGATTTTTCGGCTACCAGAGGTTTCCAGGGTGATGCTGTTCCTCTCATTTTTGTCCGAGGCCTTGTCGAGGTTGGCGGAAACGAATTTTCCCTTGTTATATGAAATCGTTTTTACTGTCCCACCAATCGGGCTCCTGTTTACATGGACACTGAAGATTGACATAAAGATGCTGATCTTGCAGGCCGGTTCTCCTAATGGGTTACCCTTATCTTCTATATTGCTTATTCTAATTATCGTGCCGTCCGCAGGCGACAACACCGCCTTGTCCGGGACAGGGGTTTTACGGTCCGGGTCCCTGAAAAAAAAGATGCTGAAAAGGCCAAAGATCCCGGTAAGGATTGCCAAAGAGAGCACCCCTAAAAAGTAGAAGAGAACAGCTAGGCCGCAACCCAAAGTTATAAAAGGAAGACCTTCTCTGGCCACAGGCCATCTGTTATTTATGCGCGATTCGTTCATCTTGGGATACTAAGAAAATTTCCAACTGAATATACAAGGTTGTTTGAGGAGCGCTTTAGCTTGGCATACGGTCTACTCTTTCTTGGATTCTCGTGAAGTGTATTGAAAGCTTTATGATAAAAAGATAAAAACCGTAATTGCTTAGGGTAAAGAGTTTATTATATTTTACAAAGCCGGCTTCGATCTCATCCGCCGGATAGTTGTTGAGCCTGTCAAGGAACACTATCGAGTCATCGCTGAGCCTTCCTCCTTGGGGGAGATACAATATTTGGGTTATTTCTTGTCTCTTGATTGCACTGATGTGCGCATTTATCGAATTTATCGAGTTTTTACCGGTTTTCACGAATTCTTCGATAAGCATGTTGCGGTATTTTACGAGGAGGAATATTGGTGCGTAAACTATCCTTGATGGGAAAAGTCGTTTGTTTTCGATATCAATGTCGCAAGTATTGGACAGCACGATGGCAGGCATCTCCCGAAATTCCTTGCTCGGCAGATTTGATACAAGCATCCTTGCAATGCCATCGCCCTGGAAGATATTTTCTTTTTCAAGAAGACTTTCCGAGTATAACCTCTTGTCAATATTTTCCGGAAAGTTTCTTAGCTCATCAAATAGCTGGTGCTGTGAAGGCGCAGAAAGATATTGTGGAAGGTATTTTTGTATCTCTTCTATCGAAATCATGCCAATTCCCAGAAATGTTTGTCTACTGCTTTCGAAAAATCAGGGTCGAGGTCCTTGGAGTTCTCAACAAGGGCTGATACGAAATTGTAAATGATTTCTATCTGGCTGTTGATAGGGCTTTTCTGAGAAGAAATCTCATAATATGGATTAGGGTCATATACAGATGATACTGCGATGGCATCAGACATTATTGGCAGCTCTTTTTCAAGGTCAAAATCGCAAGGTGGGTTGCTTATTGAGGTGTACCATAGGACTGCTGTTGTCACTAATCCTCCTGCAAGGGTATACTTGATTTCCTCGATCACGAAATCCTCCTTTTGCTTTAGTAATCAGGGTTCAGCGTTTCTAAGAATGCATCGTCAAGGAGATTGAAAAACATCCATTTTTCCTCGTCATGCAGGATGGAGGCGAGCTTACTGATGTTTTTAAAAAATTCCTCGCAGGTTTTGTTGTAAACAACGTCTATGTCAATGACTGATCCCTGGGTTACGGCCCCTTGTACTTCAATCATTGCGGCGTTTGCAATCCTTACCCTGATCGAGCAATTTTCTTTTACAAATTCAAAAGTTAAATCTGTTTGATGCGCACCCAAGTCCTTTTCGCGCAAGAACAACCTTAAACTGGTGTTTTTATAAATGTCCAGGCCTTCAAATACGTTGATGTATCTCAGACCAATTCTTGTGACGGATTTTACAGCCTCTGTTACTGACAGTTTTGCAAATACCTCGCTGATTTTTGGCGCCAATGCTGCCCATCCGCTATACTCTTTCAGGTTTACCAAAGAAAGAACCTTTGGCCCGATTTGTATTAGGAAATTGCCCTTCTGCAATTTATAATGTGGTTTATGAAAAAGCGCTGCGTCTTTTGTACGTATAATTTCGGGAAGTTGCAAAATAGGAAGTTTGCTGAACTCCTGATAGTCATCCTTAAAGCCATTATAAATCACCCCGAATATCGCATCATCGGGCAGGCTGGACTCAAATCTTATCTCAAATATGGCTTCGGCTATTGGGCAGGGATAAATTTTTTTGGGGATCTGCATTTTTACATTTTCCATGAGGTGAGGTAATTTTGGATGATAGAGACTCGCTTATTCTGAGATGGAGTTTAGGGAACTTGGTCTTGTGTGTCAAGATTAAATTCCCAAGCTCTGTCTTAAATACAGTTTATGAAAAAGGCCTCCCGCCGTTTTTGCAGAACTGTTTTCGAATTGTTAAACAGTTACAAGAAGATTGATATCCGAAGGGTGTGTCTTTAAACTTGACATCCAAACCTGATCACCGTATATATTTTTCCTGAAAAAATAAGTCCCTATCATTTCGTATAGCTATAAAATACAGCTAGATGCCGTGAAAATCTCCTTTCGGAGAAGTTGTCCGTTATAGTAAAAAAACAGGTAAAAAGAATCTGAGCGAGGATCTCCGCCTTATGCGAGTTACGCACATTCCTTGTGGCCCATTTGCCAACGAAAGCGAGCAAAAAGCCGTTGAGCATCTAAAAACACGTGTACAATCGTCACCAGGGGAAAGCGAATGGATACTGCTTAGTAACCTCATTTTTTCAGTCAATCATCAGGTTCAATCCGATGAAATAGATATTGTTGCGATTGGTCCTGGGGGAGTCAGAATCATTGAGGTTAAGCACTGGAGTCCACAATGGCTCAAGGCAAATTCCGCCAACGGACGTTTGGATGATTCGCCTTTCATTTGTCAGGAGGCAGATCGGACCACTTTCAAAGCCCGCAAAATAGGAACGACACTTCGCAAACATATTCCCCGGTTACCGCGTGTGGATGCTGTCATCCTGTTGACATGGAAGCCCTCTGAGATTCGTTTTTATCAGAACAACAAGGTTCGCGGGGTTTCTTTATACTCACTTGATGACTGGAAATCCGCTGTGGGTTTGGAAGGATCATCACCTATCTCAGCTCCGCTTTCAAACGATGAGATGCAGCGCATCAGCAAAATCCTGGAACCACGTGCGGGGGTAAATATAGATGGTTCGCTCCGCCGCTTTGGCGGCTTTATAAATCTTGAACTTCAAACAGCCAAAGATGAGCGCTTTCACCGAATTTTTTACGGTAGCCGTTCCGTTCAGCAGGACCGAATCGTTTTGCACCTATACGACCTTTCGGCGACACAAGAAAAAAATGCCGAGCGAAAAGCAAGGCGTGAATTTGAGGTGCTTCATATCCTTCAGCAATACCCTTGGGCACCACGAATTCTCGACTCATTTCAAGACGCTCCCGGATATCTGGGCGAAATGTATTTCTTTTCAATTGTGGACCCCGCTGCACCGACTGTTGTTGCACGAGCGAAAGATCAGTCATGGGACATCCTTCAGCGTGTGGAATTTGCCCGCAGGGCCGTTGCAGCCCTCGAAGAAATGCATACAGCAGAAGTGGACAGAAACGGCAATGAAAATACACGTATTGTTCACCGCAATCTGACAAAAAGGAACATCCGTGTCCGTCATGATGGCACCCCGGTATTTACCGAATTTCATCTGGCTAGAATTCCTTCTGATGTCAGCGTAGCATCAATGGCTACCCCATCCGAGGATTGGAAAGAAACTGCAGCGCCTGAGGTACAAGCCGGTGGATTGGCCGCCGCTGATCAGCGTTCAGACATCTATTCTCTCTGTGCCTCTCTGCGTTGTTTGTTTCATGAACAAACGATTCCAATGGCTGCAGATGCAGTTAAAATACTGGAAGGCGGTACAGCGGAATTTCCCTCCGAGCGCAAACTGCTGAGCGAGCTGGCATCATCTTTAGGACAACTTTTAGGAAAATCCGTCCCTGTCCCGCCCCCTCCCCCAGCACGATTCTGGTCCGAAGATCAAGTCATCCGATTTCGGGATCATGACTATCGCATTGTGGCAAGGCTAGGCTCGGGCGGAGTGGGAACTACGTTTAAGGTCATCGAATTGGATCGTATAACCAAAGAGGAACTCGGGACCTATGTCGCAAAGGTAGCACATGATAAAGAGAGGGGAGATAGCGTTCTAAGATCATACAATCTGGCTCGGTCACATTTGACGCGTAACTCGGGATTATCGGCGATCTATGAAGTTGCAAAAGAATGGAAAGAAGATAATTTCTTGTCGCTTATGACGTGGATAGAAGGAGTGCCATTATCCGATTTTGCTGGTGTCTTTCCTCTTCTTGCCGACGATTTGCAGGAAACAGGATCCGAGGCTCTGGCGTTGCGCTGGCTCGGAGAACTCTTAAGTGCACTCAAAACGCTCCACAAAAACGGGCTCATACATGGTGACGTGAGTCCACGCAATATTATTGTTTCAGATAGCAGTGTCGTTTTGACCGACTACGATTTTGTGAGAAAGATCAATGAACATATATCAAGGCCAGGCACTATCGCATATTGCTCTCCTTCGTGTCAGGAAAAACGCCCTGCCTCCGCCTCTGATGACCTTTATGCGCTGGCAGCCAGCTTTTTTCATGTTATTTTTGACAGGCATCCGTTTCAGTACGGTGGAGATAGGGTTAAAGAACGAGGGATAAACTGGGAGGGCATTAAGCGAGAGGAGTATCCTGTTCTTTCGGCGTTTCTTGATTGCGCCACATTTCCCGAGCCGAATTGTCGATTTCAAACCACCATTGAAGCACTGGTGGCACTCCAGGCTCACCAACAGGCGGCTTTAGACCCACGTCCTATTTCAACAATGCCACAAAATACGGAGCCAACAATTCCTGCCGCAGGACTTCGCGAAGAGCATGTGGATTGGCTTTCCTTCCTGCTGCAATCTTATCCGGGCTCACGCTGGGGTAATCAAGAGACTCGTGGCCTTGATACCCCCTTCGCGGCTCAGACCTATGTCGAAACCGGCCTAGAGGATGTGCTGTTCGAGGACATATGTAAACGCCGCGCGCGGCTTGTCATCCTTTGCGGCAATGCGGGGGATGGTAAGACAGCGCTTTTGCAGCATCTAGCCGAAAAACTGGGTTTTGGAAAGCATCTTTCCTCCGAACGTATCATCAAGCATCGCCGCCCGGATGGTTTGATAATTCGCATTAATCTCGACGGATCGGCGTCGTGGAAAGGGCGGCCGGCGGATGAACTCCTCAATGAATTTCTGGAGCCCTTTCAACAAGGCACCCCAGCAAATGATATCGCCCATTTGCTCGCCGTAAATGATGGACGTCTGCTTGAGTGGATAGAGCTTTTTGAAGGGCAATCAAACGGAGAAACACCTCTAACAGATGAACTCTATCGCCTTCTCCAGGAGGATGAAGTTTCGGCGGACTCATACATCCGTTTTATCAGCCTTAATCATCGCTCGCTCGTCGGCGGCGTAAACCTTGCCAGGACTGCCATCCAGGCATCTTTTGTCGAGCAACTTATTGAACGGTTATATGGCGGTGAGCAGGCGATAGAGATATGGAAGCCCTGTCTCGCCTGCTCCGCACAGTCGCGCTGCGAAGTCTTTCGTGCACTAAAGATCTTCGGGCCGGGGAACATACCTTCAAAACAACAGGAGGAGATTCGCGGCCACGCCCGTGAACGACTCATTGAGGCGCTGCAGGCTGTGCATATGCGGAGCGAGGTGCACATTACCGCACGGGAATTGCGTGCAGCACTGGTCTATATCCTATTTGGAGTGCATTCATGCGAAGACTACCACAGCGCACTTGAAGAGAAGTATCTCCCCTATTGGGATCGGGCTTTCGATCCGACCGCGCCTTGCCGTCAGGGCGAGGTTCTGCACGAGTTAGTACATTTTGACCCCGCTCTTGAGGCGCATCCCCAGATTGACAGGTATCTTTTGAGTGAATCAGGCTTTGACAGTGGCAGGACCGCACCACGCTACGGGGGGCCGGGTATGACCTTGTCCAGTGCTCGCCGTCGCGCCTTTTTCGAGTGGACAGATAAGCATATTAGCGAGGTGGCGCGCGATGCCGGGGCACTGGGTCTGGCCCGCGGGAGGAATTTGCGTCTCTTCCGCGAGCTTGCCTTAGATGCAGTTGAAAACACTGTACAAAAAAGTGCGGATGTCTGTGCGCGTCTTTGCCTTGGCATTTCGCGGCTGGAAGACCTTCCACCCCAGGCGCTTGACCGTAAGGGTGTTACACCACTACGTATATCTCCACGCACGCCCATCGAGACAGCCTTTTGGGTGGAAAAGCCGCTTGGTGCCTTTCGCCTAGAGGCGGAACTTCCACCAGCAAGTCAAGGAATTGACCGCCTCCATCGTCAGGTTTGGCTTATTTATCATTACCGAGATGGTAATGAAGATCGGCTTCGTTTCAGTAATTTCCGGTTAGAAA
>DIKH01000208.1 GCA_002424495.1 Desulfobacteraceae bacterium UBA5623 | reverse complement strand
TGAGTCAAGTGCATAGCCCAATTCTTCTATTTTCTTTCGTCTTTACAAAACAGTCCTTTCAGCATATACTCAAACATATGCCAATGTCTTATAGTCAAAGGAGGTGCCACCTATGCAACCAGAACGACATGTCCGCCTATTCCGCAATGGACGAAATCAAGCGTTAAGAATTCCAAAAGAATTTGAATTAGAAGGGAATGAAGCCATTATTCACAAAGACGGCAACCGGCTCATTATCGAACCGGTAAAGAAGACAAGCCTACTTGGACTATTAGCCAGTTGGGAACCCTTTGAAGATGATATTCCAGAAATTCCCGACACCCAAATTGAGGCAGAGGATATTTTCTGATATGGTCAAACCCAAATACCTTTTAGACACCAACATCCTGTCGGAACTGATCAAACAACCGCAAGGATATGCGGCACAGAAAATTGCATCCCTTAAAAATGCTGATTTGTGTTGTACAAGCGTAATAGTTGCCTGTGAATTACGCTATGGCGCTCTCAAAAAAGGCTCGCATGCTCTGACAGCTAAGGTCAACCAACTACTCGAGACAATAGAAATTTTGCCTTTGGGACAGAATGTAGAGATGCATTACGCCAGGCTCAGGGTTGCTTTGGAGCGCGCTGGCACTCCCATCGGCAGTAATGATTTACTTATTGCATCGCAAGCAAGCGCCTTGGGTCTTACGATCATCACGGGGAATGTTAAAGAATTTTCCCGCATTCCTGATTTGGCCGTTGAAAACTGGCTAACGTCAGGATGAAATTGAGCGTAAAGCCCAGTTGTCAACCATGACCCCAGCCCCAAAAGTAGCCTGGATGGAGCGGCAGCGGAATCCGGATCCGGTGGGAGTTTGTGACACGCCCTGCCCCGATTTCCATTGCCTTGCATCCGGGCGACCTGTTGGCTTTTTTTCTTGTTATAGAATATCAATAAGTCAAGCCTGACCCCAGCCCCCGCCATGACGACCCCAGACTCCGTGATCCACAGCCTCCGACTTTTATTCCCCATACATCTCGGTGATTATTCTTCGTAACTGAGAGGCTTGAGAAACAGATAATTGATCAATTTTTTGCCTCAGACGTTTTTTGCTGATTGCTCGTATCTGATCAACAGCAATTTCAGCTTGTTTACCTGCGCAATCAATCTGCAGCCGTGTTCTCCATTTCGGGTGGATATTTGAAGTCAAAGGACAAACAACGACGGTTTCCAGATTCGTGTTCATTTCATCTACGCTGATGATAATAACCGGCCGAATTTTATTAATTTCACTGCCAATGGTTGGGTTCAAATCTGCAAAATAAATCTCGTAACGTTCAGGGCTTGTCAATTTCGTCATCCTCCAGGCCGTCTATAAGAGTAGAGTCATAATCGCTCCAGTCTTCATCCTCACAAGCCATGGCTTTATAGGTATCGCCCCAGGAAAGCTTCTCGTCATGTTTTTTTCGGAGGAGAAGACCTTGATCGGTCTCTTCAAGGACTAACGAATCAGTTAAACCATATTTTTGTAAAAGATTTTTTGGTAGTCGGACACCTAATGAGTTCCCAATGGGTACTATTTTAATATCTCTAACGCGTATATGCTTTTCCATATCGCCACCTCCGGAATTGAGATTACACCACAACGTGATTACTGTAATTACAATATGGCTATTTTGACAAAAAATTGCAAGATTTTCTTCCACCCCAAAGAACACCAGATAATTCCGACGATCTGCACAATCAAACAATGTAAGAATTGAACCAGACTGGGAAGAAAGCTTGAAGAGGGCAAGGAATGAAAAATTTCACGTTTCAAAGGTTATGCTTGGCCGTTCCTCTCCTCAATGGAAAGAAATGGGAAGTGACCCTGATTTCCTTTTTAAGCCCCTCCTTATTTTCAAGGAGGGGTTGGGGGTGGTTGCTCTTGATTTTTAGAAAAACAGGAAATGATCCTCTTTTCGGTGGGAGCTTTTGGCACTGGATGGAGCGGCAGCGGAATCNNGGGGTTTATGGCACGCCCTGCCCCGGATTCCATTGCCTTGCATCCGGGCTACCTGTTGCCTTTTTTCTTGTTATAGAATGTCAATAAGTCAAGCCTGACCCCAGCTCCAATTCCTTATAAGCCCCTCCTTATTTTCAAGGAGGGGTTGGGGTGGTTGCTCTTGATTTTAAGAAATTAGGGCGTGTCCCCGGATTTCCCTTGGATGGAGCGGCAGCGGAATCCGGGACCGGTTGGGGTTTATGGCACGCCCTGCCCCGGATTCCATAGCCTTACATCCAGGCGACCTGTTGCCATTTTTTTTGTTATAGAATGTCAATAAGTCAAGCCTGACNNCCAGCTTCACCAGCTTCAGCTTTGACAGGCGAATGCCAAGTGATTGCAGGATTTAGATATCAATCAAATGGGGTCTGTCCCCTATTTTTATTGCCCCCTGTTGTACCTTACAATTTGAATCCGCGTACAAATCTATCCCTCTTTTTACCTGTTTTTTTCTGACAAGCTGACAAGGGGAACCGAATCGTCGTAAAGTGTTTCCGGGGCGATATCGACCTCACCTGGCCACACCACTGTGCCATATTCTACGCGCACAAGGTTGAATACGGCGGGTGAAGCAATGCGAGTCCATGGCTTCATCGCAAGGAGGGGGCGCGCGTCAAAACGACGACGTTCTCCGTTCTGGAATTCAAGATCGAGCTGAAAATTCGGCCGTGGGTGAACTGTGATGATATCAAGCAACATAGAATAACCTCATTGAAGGGGAGCAATGCGAAACGGGTCTTCACCGCTGATGGCCAGTTCCCAATCGACAAACAACTCTTCCTTGTGAATTTCGATCCATGCCTGAACCATCTTGAGTTGTTTGGGTGGCAATGCTCCATCAAGAATAGAACCGTCTTCAATCGAGATAGTAGCTTCTTCCCCTTGATATCGTACATGGATATGAGGAAGATGATGGCGACGATTGTCCCGAAAGAACATCAAAATCAGGATACCGTAAAACATACTGATGGTGGGCATGGCAACCTCAAAAATAAATTAATCTTTTCAAGAAAGATTATGACAAATGCCTGATGTTGTCAAGAAGGCGGGAACCAAGTACCGGGGGCATGCTTGACAAAAGGGCGTTTGGCTGATGCTCATCATCACATGGCACGTAAACCTGGGTTTCATTTTTTCCGGCGCAGTTTATGTTTCCGAAGCCAGGGCAGTGGCCCAGTCTTACGGCGGGAATTAACGCCAGCCAGCCATCCGGCCGATTGCGAAAAAAATTGCCCGAGGAGGACCGACCACCATCCATCTAGCTGGACAGGTGGAGAAAGTCAGGAT
>DIKH01000008.1:2540-2729 GCA_002424495.1 Desulfobacteraceae bacterium UBA5623 | reverse complement strand
GGTCGGAGGCTGACTTTAACAGGGATGCTGCCTCCGGGTTCATAACACCTGGCTTGTAAGCGACTTCCAGGACGACGGGGGCATCGATGATGATTGGCCGGTTCATCGTAAAAACCTGGAACACTCCCTCGGCCAGGAGTTTTTCGGCCAGAAGTCGGGCGTCCGCCTCCGATATTCCCTCAAAGCGGT
>DIKH01000008.1:0-2490 GCA_002424495.1 Desulfobacteraceae bacterium UBA5623 | reverse complement strand
CCCCTGCTGTCGGGGATGTCCGGCTTGGCCATCACCCGCACCTCTTGAATCATCGTGTTACCTCCTGTTGGAAAGAATGAGGCAAAAAACTTAACATCCCGGCAAAATGAGCCGAGATATTGATTAATTCGCCAAAAAATCAATCATACCTCTCATTCGAAAAAAATTATCCACCTCTGGATTGCCGATATTTCCTCCCCCCGTAATTGAGGCATCCGGGAGGGCCGGGGGTCTGTAATCCTTGATTATTCCCTGTATTTGTAATGCTATTGCGGACTCGAGGAGAATTATTTACCTGAACTGGGAGAGGGGGTCAATTGACGGCTCCAACGACTCTGCCGAAGGAACCTTTTCAATGATTGTTCATATCATACAATAAATGTAATATTGGCTGACATAAAAATGATTCATCAATTCACGCTTGAAGAGAGGATAAAGCAGTGCCAAGTAAAACTAAGCCGGTTTTAATCATTGGGGCCGGGGTGGCAGGTGAAATTGTCGCTGAGATCCTGAGTAAAAGCCAAAGTAAGGATTTTTTGCCAATCGGTTTCGTTGACGATGACCCCGGAAAACTAAATCTTGTTTTGTATGGCTTACCGGTTTTGGGGACCATGAAGAACATTCCTGCTCTTGTCATTCGCCATCACATCGAAGAGATTATCATCGCAATCCCCTCTGCTTCTGGGAAGGTTGTAGCAGAAATTGTTCAAATCTGCCATCAGAGTAGGGCTCGTTTAAAAATCCTTCCGGGATTCTACGACCTGATCACGGGAAAGATCAAAACCAGCAACATCAGGGATATCGAGGTTGATGACCTGCTCGGACGGGATCCTGTATCCCTTGATTTGAAGAAGATAGCAGGATACCTGACGAACCAGGTGGTGCTGGTTACCGGTGCCGGGGGGTCCATTGGTTCTGAACTCTGCCGCCAGGTAGCGAATTTTTATCCAAAAAAGCTAATCTTACTGGGGCGGGGAGAAAACAGCATTTATGAGATGGATCTGGAACTGAAGGAAAAACATCCAGAATTGAAATTTGACTCAGAAATTGGTGACATTAAAGATCAGGCACGGATGAACCAAATTTTCTCCAGGTACAAGCCCAATGTGGTATTTCACGCCGCCGCTCATAAGCATGTTCCTTTTATGGAACGGTGTCCGGGGGAGGCGCTGAAAAACAACGTCTTTGGGAGTTTGCGGTTGGCAGAGTCGGCGTGCCGATCGGGAACGGGTACCTTTGTCCTAATCTCTTCAGATAAAGCTGTTAAGCCGGCCAGCGTCATGGGCGCCACGAAGCGGGTGGCGGAAATGGCCATCCAATATATGCAGACCAAGGGGAGTACGCGTTTTACCGCCGTCCGCTTCGGCAATGTCCTGGGCAGCCGGGGCAGCGTAATCCCTTTATTTAAAAGGCAAATCGCCCGGGGCGGGCCTCTGACCATCACCCATCCGGATATGGTTCGCTACTTCATGACCACAGCCGAGGCAGCCCAGTTGGTTATCCAGGCAGGAGCACAGGCTCAGGGCGGTGAGATATTTATTCTTGATATGGGAAAGCCTGTAAAAATTGTTGACCTGGCAAAAAATTTGATCCAGCTTTCCGGTCTTGAACCGGAAAGCGATATCCCAATTCGGTTCACCGGCATCAGGCAAGGTGAAAAGCTGGTTGAACAACTCGTCGGCGAGGGTGAACAAATTATTCCAACCAATCATGAACGAATTTTTGCCGTATCTGAACCCGGAGGCAACCTCTCCATGTTGAAATCTATACTGGAAACACTGGAAAGAACCAATTTTAATCTGGAAGAGCAAGAAGTCATCGGGTTGTTGCAAAGCGTGCTGCCGAATTTTAAAAAATAACCGGATTTTAGGATGGTGTCTTTTAGGATGGTAGTATCAAAAGGTTATGGGGAGAATCTGTCGAGTGTTTTAATTGAAAAAATCCATCTCCGCTCGGCAGCAATTGCAGTCATCGGTCTCGGATACGTGGGCCTGCCGCTGGCGGTGGAGCAGGCTAAAACAGGATTTGCGGTAGCGGGGATCGATAAGGACATCAGGAAATTAGAACAGATCAACAGCGGAAAAAGTTATATCCGGGACGTTCCTGGAGACGACGTGCGTGCCCTTGTGGAAAGCGGAAAACTGCGCGTTCACCATCAACCTGCACCGCTTAAAGAGGCGGATATCATCGTTATATGCGTTCCTACACCCTTGAAAACCATGAAGCAGCCGGATCTGTCTTTCGTTATCTCAGCCACCCGTGAAGTAGCCGGCCAACTGCAAGTTGGTCAGTTAATCAGTCTTGAAAGCACTACTTTCCCAGGGACGACACAGGAAGTCATTCTGCCGATACTGGAATCCGGCGGTCTCGTTGTGGGAAAGGATTTCTTTTTATCTTTTTCTCCGGAAAGGGTGGACCCCGGCAACAAATGCTTTACGACCGGTGATATTTCCAAGGTGGTCGGGGGGATCACGGCACTTTGCCGGGATG
>DIKH01000405.1 GCA_002424495.1 Desulfobacteraceae bacterium UBA5623 | reverse complement strand
GGCGTCTTTGAGCTTTATCGTCTTTCTCATGATATTAGGTCCTTCATCAAAACCTGAAACCGTCATAAAAATGATGTCTATGCAGGTTAGTGATGAGAGGTGTAACTTTAGATTTTTGGGGGCGCTTTTCAGTGTTTTTTGCTGCCAAAGGCCCCCATTTTAAAAGCGACTTTAATTACCTTCTTTTTCCTTTAACGCCCTCAATATCTTCTCAGGGGTAATGGGAAGGCTCTTAATGGACACACCGATTGCGTCATAAATTGCATTGGCAATAGCCGGAGCCGTTGGTATGGTAAGCCCCTCGCCGGCTTCCTTTCCTCCAAACGGGCCATGGATATCATCTGTATCTATCACGATGGAATCCACTGGCGGCATATCCAAGGCGGAAAGGATCTTGTAGTCCTGAAAGTTGGGGTTCAGCATCTCGCCCTTATCATTAAACTTACATTCCTCGGTAAGAGCATAACCCAAGGCCATATGGATGGAGCCCTCGAGCTGACCTTCGACAGCCAGGGGGTTCAATGCTATACCGCAGTCATGGGCAGTAGCGGAATTGAGTACTTTCACCTGCCCAGTTTCCTTGTCCACTTTGACCTCCAAAACCTGGGAGCCAAAGCTCCAGGTTGGCGACACAACAGTGCCTTCCTGCAGGTGTGAAGAAGGAGTAAAAACACCTCTGCCAAGAACAGGAGCGCCTTTATTGGCATTCTGGTGAACCATTGCCGCCTCGGCAACTGTCATACTTTCACCGGTTCTAACTATAAAGATATTTCCATCTTTGACATCCAAGGCATCCTGAACCTTCAGCCCCAATTTAGCGGCAGCAGCGGCAAATAGCTGACGCCTGGCGTCTTCAGCGGCAGCCTTTGCAGCGTTTCCGGCCATCATGGTCGTCCGGCTGCTGAAAGCACCAGTGTCGCCGGTAACGATGCCCGTGTCATCAGATTTTATTGTGACAGCATCAAGCTTCACACCCAGAACTTCTGCAACGATCATAGAGATGACTGTATCACAGCCCTGCCCTATTTCAGCCATAAGGGTGAAGATATGAACCGTACCGTCCTGGTTGACTCTCACCCAACACTCGGCATATGGCCGCTTGGTATTGAAGTAGTTATAAAGGGCACCGCAGAAAAAGCCATAAGATCCAATACCTAAGCCGTGACCGTCTGGCAACTTGCCATATTTTTCCTTCCAGTTCATTCTCTCGGCAGACCCGGCTATGGCTTCCTGCAGACCGCAACTGGAGACATGACAGATATTGGGGATCTTTACATCGCCGGGCTGAGTAGCATTCATAATCCGCATCGCTGCAGGATCAACGCCGATCTTTTTGGCAATGAGATCAATCATGTGATCAAGCGCATATACCGGCTGCATGGCGCCATGCCCGCGCATCGCCCCTGTAACAGGCAGGTTGGTATAGATATGACGGCCATTATACCTGTAGTTAGGTATCCTGTAAGGCAGTGTGCCCAAAATGCCTGTAATCATGGTTGTCGTCACATTATAGCTGTGGTGAGCCCCGCCATCAAGAGTGGTCCTGAACTCTACCGCATGTATCTTACCGTCATTTTTGACACCGAGCTTCACGTTCATGGACATGGATGTCTTTTGACGGCTGCTTACAAATGTCTCTTTCCTGGTGTATATAATCCTTACCGGCTTGCCGGTTACCTTGGAAAGAAGGGCTGAACAGAACTGATCTCCAATCAACTCGAGTTTGCATCCAAAACCTCCGCCGGTAAAAGTCCTGATTACCCTGATGTCACCCTCCTTCATGCCAAGGGCCATGGCAAGAAGGCACTGGACAAAATAAGCGGACTGAGTGCAAGTATAAACGGTTAGTTTGCCCGTTGAGTCGAAGATGGAAACGCTGCCGCAGTTCTCCATGGGCACATGCTGCACAGCCTGTGTCTTGAAGGTATCTTCCATTATGGTATCGCATTCGCCCCAGGCAGTATCAACATTACCCACTTCAATGCGGCGATTAACGCTGATATTATTCTTGATGCCCTCATGAATCTCAGGCGCCCCGTCCTTGCATGCCTCTTCTGGAGTCAGCAGTGCGGGAAGAACTTCATATTTTACATCAATAAGTTTAAGTGCCTCTATTGCGGTATCCTCATCCACAGCAGCGACTGCTGCGACCTCGTCACCGACATAGCGGACCTTGTCCAGGGCCAGTCCTTGCTCATCCATTGTCTCTTCCCGAAGACGCCACAGGCCATATCTGGCGCCAATAGTGTCCTTGCCGGTGACTACTGCCTTTACTCCTGGCAATTTTACAGCCTTGCTGGTATCAATGCTTATAATTTTTGCATGGGCATAGGGGCTTCTTAAAATTTTTCCATATAGCATTCCTGGAAACTTAACATCAGCAGCGTACCTTGCCTCACCTGTAACCTTAACACTGCTTTCTATCCTTGGGATGCGTGTGCCAATGACGGAAAATTCTTTTTTTAGAACCTCCCTGTTTCTTAACCAGAAACCCGCTGCAGGAGATAACTTTCTATCTGCTTGTTGTGCTTGAGTCATTTTATCCTCCATTCGTGCAATACAGGCTAGTTAGCTTGTTCCATTGCTTGTTTTATTGCTCGCTTAGTATAAACCTTCACTATCTCTGTCCGGTAGAAAGCCGAGCCTCTGACATCATCAATGGGCTTTGCTTCCTCTGAGGCAATCTTTCCTGCTTGTTCCAACAGGGCATCATCAATTTTTTTGCCCTTGACCACAGCCTCAGCCTTCTTAGCCCGGATAGGTGTAGGGGCAACGGCGCCAAGCGTTATCTTAATATCCTTGCACGAATCGCCGTCCCTGGTGAGCACTACGCCTACTCCCACGATAGCCAGGTCAACAGAAACACGGGACATCTTTAGATAGGCGCCCGCGGTACTCGCTGGCTGATTAGGCACCTGGATTTCGACCAGGAGTTCACCACTGCCCAGAACAGTCTTTCCAGGTCCCGTAAAAAAATCCTCAAGTGCAACGACTCTCTCTCCATTGGGGCCGGCAATTTTGGCCTTGGCCCCAAGGCAAATCAGAATGGGGGCAGTATCTGCGGAGGGAGCGGCATTACAGAGGTTTCCACCCAAAGTCCCCATATTGCGAATCTGGACAGTGGCCATCTTAAGGGGAACTTCTGCCAGACATGGGCATTTTTCCCTGATGGCCGAGGAATTAGCCATAGAGGTAAGCGTAGCCAAGGCCCCGATTTTAATTCCATCGGCATCGGCTTTGATATAGTCTAACTCATTGATTCCGCTTATACCAACAACGTATTGAGGCGTTATTTTTCTTTCCTTCATCACATTGAGGACATCAGTTCCTCCAGCCATTACTTTGGCCTTATCTCCATGTTGAGATAACAGTGAACAAGCCTCTTGAACCGTCTTCGGACCCAGATATTCAAATTTTGGAAGCCTCATTTTTTTCCTCCTTCCGAGACAGCCAATATGGCCTCGACAATCTTTGTATAACCAGTACAGCGACAAATATTGCCGGCAATGCCCATTCTCACATCATCCTCAGTAGGATTGGGATTTTGTTCCAGCAATGCAGTGGCAGACATAACCATTCCTGGAGTGCAAAACCCGCACTGAATGGCTCCATGATCCACAAAAGCCTGTTGAACAGGGCTCAGCTTGCCATTTTTAGCCTCTCCTTCAATGGTGCGAATATCCTTCCCTTCGGCTTCTACAGCCAAGGTAAGGCAGGAAGTCACAGTCTTTCCATCCATGATAACCGTGCAACTACCGCAATCTCCTTGCTTACATGCCTCCTTGGTCCCGATCAGGTCAAGCTCTTCACGCAACACTTCTGCAAGAGTCCGGTAAGGATGAATGGCTACCTCATAAGGTTCGCCATTAACCTTTAGATGAATCAAGCGCTTCACAGTGATGTACCTCCTTAAAGTTTATATTCATTTTCAAACTACAGATGAAGTGTAGAAAACATTTAATTTTCATCTCTTCACCAAATAAATGTTTTTCGCCACCGTCATTTGTTTACATGCGAACATTCGTTAGCAGACAGTTAGCAGACAAGCTATAATATGTCAAGGGAAAAAAGTTATAGACATCAGAATAAATCTCCTAATTTATTAATTTTATTAACTAATCATATTTTTGATTCGATGGAATCAATACCGGTTAATTTGTCATCCTATGATTGAGATCTTTGAATTAAAAGCACAGATGTTAGCGTTTGAATATTTATAATTTTTTTGACTTTTTGTAATTATTCAGCGTAATTTTAAAAGCATCAAAGAACTACGTAAGAAAATCCGGTAATTTTCCGTTAAACAGGAGATTTAAAGCATGAGTTGCCTTGACTCCTTGTTTTCGGCAGGTTGATAAGTAGTGTCCATCCAGAAAGGC
>DIKH01000187.1 GCA_002424495.1 Desulfobacteraceae bacterium UBA5623 | reverse complement strand
GCCTTTCTGGATGGACACTAATTAACTGACTGACAATGATTCACGGTTTATCCAAGAAAGTCTTAAATAGAATCCCTATGAGAATACAAACATATCCCAGGTTCTTGAGGTGGCTGATATCCTGAGGGTTCGGGAGGATATCTGCATGCTCTTGTCTTATCCTCTAACTTTTTCTCATCCATCCCACCTTTTGATTTTAACTACTTCAGAGTTCTACACTGAATTTTCTAAAAGAGGGCGATAAGAAGCTCATGAGTGAAAAAGAGCACTGCTTTGACAAGCTTTCGAGATTTTACTAGATTTCCTTAAGAAATTTCTTTAATTATACCGTTACTTACCACGGAAAACCTATCCAACATTAGTTCGAAGATTTGGATTTAAATCTTCGAAGCATTAAAAAAGCTGAAGGCCAAGGGGCAGAAGAACCCGGTTGAAAAAGCAACCAGATTTTCAAGCCCCTATTTTTTAGAAGTTTTTATTCGCGGTTATGAAAAAAGAAGATTTAAAAAGCCTTGAAGCAACCCTCTGGCATAGCGCGGATACGCTAAGGGCCAATTCTGATTTAAAATCCACGGAATATTCCACACCAGTCCTGGGACTTATCTTCCTCAAATTCGCAGACAACAAATATGCACTCACGAAAGAGAGATCCTCAAGGAATATGAAAGCCTCAAAAAGACCCGCAGGGCAAAACCTATCAGTGAAATCGCCGTGGAAAGATGCGGATTCTACCTGCCTGATCATGCGCGTTACGACTATCTTTTGAGTCTTCCTGAAGAAGAGGCCATTGATCAGAAGATCAAGAAGGCCATGGAGGCAATTGAAGAGTACAAGCCCGAACTAAAAGGCGTGCTTCCACAGGAGGAATATTTTCGTCTCACCCGCACGGATAAAACCATCCCAAAGAAGCTGTTGAAAAATTTTTCCAATATCCCCCGGGATGCGGACGGCGATATGTTCGGCCAGATTTATGAGTATTTTCTCGGAAAATTTGCTTTGGCCGAAGGACAAGGGTACGGAAACCGTTCCCAATGCCAATTACTTGTGGATCAATATCTTCGCCACTTCCTTGAAACACACCGGCCGGGCCGCCCTGGTCATGGCAAACTCTGCCTCAGATGCCCGGCACAGTGAAGCGGATATTCGAAAAACTCTTATTGAAAACAACCTGATCTATGGCATGCTCACGTTGCCGTCCAATATGTTCTATACAGTAACGCTTCCCGCAACCCTATGGTTTTTTGATAAGGCAAAAAAAGACGATCGCATCCTGTTTATTGATGCCCGGAATATCTTTACCCAGATCGACCGGGCCCACCGTGAATTTTCAGAAGAACAGATTCAAAATATTGCGGTGATCAGCCGCCTCCACAAGGGTAACCGTCAGTCATTTGTGAAACTGATTGACGGATATTTCCAAAAGGGGATGGAAAAACTGAACTGCAATAAACAGAAGCTGAAGGATGTGTCCGTCACCCTTGTCAACTTCTTAAAGGCATTTAAAGAAAATGATTTCCCAGACGTTGCCGGCAGACTGGACGCTATCCGCTCGCTTGAGAAGAATTACAAGGCCTACCAGTCAAAATTCGGTGCAAATAAGGTGGATCAAACCAATAAACTCCAAAAAATCCTTGCAGATGACTTTGCGCCATTATTTGCCGATCTCCATGATATGCTGAAGGTCGTCGACAAGAAGGTCCGAAACCTTGAAAAGGACCACAAGGACAAAAAGGAGGTTAAGGCGGTTAAGACCGAGCTGGACATCCTCCACCAGGAGATCAAAAACGCGGAATATTACTTTACCCACATTGAGTGGCTTCAGGAGCGGTTCCCCAATGCGGAATATGAAGACGTGACCAGCCTGTGCAAGCTTGCCACCCCTGATGAGGTTAAAGAGCAGGACTATTCCCTGAACCCCGGCAGATACGTGGGGGTGGTCATCGAGGAAGACGGCAAGACCGAAGAGGAGTTTATTGAAGAGATGCTCGCCATGAACCGGGAGTTGAACGGTCTCAACAAGGAAGCCCGGGAACTGGAAGCGATTATTGATCACAATATCCTGAAACTCACAGGGGAGGAGTAAGAATTCTTTTCAAACGCTTCACCCCGGCTCCGGCAGAGTGTCCCGGATATTTCGAGCCAGTAAACCCTGGATTGGCCCCGTATGGCGTGACCGATTTTGCTCCAAGCTGATCTGTACAATGGGAGGAATCATGGACAAAGGCATGGAGATAATAGATCCGGAGAGCATTGAACAGCTAATTTTTGTGATCCGAGGCCAAAAAGTTATGCTGGACAGGGGCTTGGCTGTCCTTTACGGTGTGCGAACCAAGGTCTTGAATCAAGCGGTCAAACGCAATGAAAAAAGATTTCCTCCTGATTTTATGTTCCAAATAACCAAAGAAGAGAAAGATGAACTGGTCACAAATTGTGACCGGTTCCAAAAACTTAAGCATTCCACCGTATTGCCTCGGGTTTTCACTGAGCAAGGCGTAGCGGGTGAGGGTCAGGTTTTTCCTCTCGTTCCCATGCTCCAGCGTAGGAACGTATATGGGACGAGATTACAGAAAGATGTCGGTGCTGTTTCCACGGAACCGATAGGCCCACCTAGTAGCTTGCTTGGTTGCGTGCTGGGTTCCTGTTTTAAGCCTTACGGGATTGCCGGTTCTCTTGAGATAGAAGTGGGGGGTAGTGGTGGATAAGTCAAACAGAGACCCCTCAATACCCGCGCCCTAATTTCCATGAAAACAGCTTAGAAACCTGAAACAAGTAAAATATACTTGACTTATTTTTAACTTTTTGGAAAATCAAGGCATGAACATTTCCCATCAAGAAATCATGTCGGTTCTCCGACAATATAATCCGTGGTGGTCGAATGCCAGGGTGCCGGATCTTCCGCACTGGCATAGGGCCGCTTTCCATGAAATTGAGTATTGGCTTCTAACTCCTCCAACGCATCGTGCGCTCCTGGTAAGCGGTGCGCGGCAGGTGGGTAAAACCACGCTTTTGCTCCAAGCCTGTGAATTGCTGACAACTTCCAGTGTGCCACCTCAAAATGTATTTTACGCGACATTTGATCACCCACTGCTCAAATTGGCTGGCCTTGATGAGGTGCTGAAACTATGGCGTGAATTTGAACCTGCTGCTGAAGGTCCGGAGTATCTGTTTTTAGACGAAATCCAGTTTATACGAGACTGGCAGACTTGGTTAAAGCACCAGGTGGATTTTGAGAAAAGGCGTCGAATTGTGGTCACCGGTTCAGCAACACCATTAGTAGTAGAAGGTCAGGAATCCGGTGTTGGCCGGTGGCATACCATCAGTTTGGCTACTTTATCATTTTTTGAATATCTCCAAATCAAACAAATTCCTATACCATCAATACCAGAAATGAGTTCTCTCGCAAGGCTGTTTGCATGGACGCCAGGCCAATTTAATCGAGTGGGTGAAGAGGCAAGGCCACTTGTGGGTCATTTTCATGACTATCTCTTAAGGGGCGGTTTTCCACAATGTGCCCTAGTGCCAACGGTTGACATGGCTCAGAAGCTTCTGCGTGAAGACATTGTAGACAAGGTTTTGAAAAGGGATATGACGGCATTATTTGGCGTGCGGAGGGTGCTGGAACTGGAACAAACGTTTCTATATATTTGTCTGCATGACGGTGGGCTGCTGGAGATGGTGGATCTATGCAAAAATCTGGAGGTCAAAAAACCAACCGCAAATAATTTTATCAGCTTGTTGGAGGCTACACATTTGATTCATCGTCTCCCACCGTACGGATACGGCAAGGAGATTCTGCGTGCTCGTTACAAGGTCTATCTTTCAGATGCCGCCATTGCACCAAGTGTTTTACTAAAAGGCAAGGCCATGCTTCAAGATGATGCAGCGCTTGGAAGGGCTGTGGAAACGGCATTTTTCAAGCACGTTTTTACACGATATTACAGTGTCAGTATTGGGTTTGCGTATTGGCGGGGCAAGAAAAACGAAGAAGTGGATATTGTTGCGGAGGTGCAGGGACAGACCATACCCTTTGAAGTGAAGTATCGCCGCCAGCACACTGGCCTCGGAGAACTCAAGGGGATATCAAATTTCTGCACTCAAAAAAAAATTCCACGTGGATATGTGATAACACGCGAAATGGATGATTTTGGTATATTGCCTTTGGATAATTCCATTCAAGACACATTGCTGCTGAAGATTCCAGCTCCACTTGCCTGCTATTGGCTGGGTCAGTCAGAGCTGGCTGCCTGGAAATCGAAAGAGCCGTAGGATTAGTTTATTTTATGCAGGTATCCAAATATCCATTGCAAAAATTAAACAAATACTCATCAATCGAACCAGGTTTCGCGTTTAAGAGCGAGAAATTTACAGACAACCCAGAAGATCTCCCTTTGGTTAAAGGTGAAAACCTCCAGCAAGGTTACATTGATTGGAAGTCGGCAAAACGCTGGCCATCACCCGATAGTCATAGATATAACAGATATTGGCTTAATAGATTTGACATAGTTGTTGCAATGGACCGACCCTGGGTTACAGCAGGCCTCAAATGGTCTTATATTAAACCGCATGAACCCATAGCCTTACTCGTACAGCGTGTGGCGCGTCTTCGTGCCAAAAAGGGATTGAACCAACATTATCTAAGATATCTAATTGGTAGTGAGTATTGCCTGGGTCAAGTCAGGTGAAATAGCTATCCCAGTAAAATTCAGGTCGTTGGATTCAGAAAGATAAGGAGGAACATCATGAATATTCAGACGCTCATAAGGTTTTTCATGTGGTGCACAATCATCAATGGCGGAGTCTTGATTCTGTGGGCAGTGTTCACCATGTTCTCCCCGGATTTAGTCTATCGCATACAGAGCAAATGGTTTCCCATTCCCCGAGAAACCTTCAACGTGGTCATTTACTCGTTCCTCGGGTTGTTCAAAATTGTCTTTCTTGTTTTCAATGTTGTTCCCTATGTGGCTTTGCTGATCATCGGATAAAGAGGAGCATCCAATCGGGCAAAGGGACCGTGGTCCGTTTGCTGGGGCTTGTTTCACAAAATTAACTTACGAGGAGGCCAAGGGATTTACCATCCTTTAGATTCACTAGGCCCTCTTCACAGATCCTCAGGTAAGGGATCGCTGCGGTTGTCAGTACGGCCAGAGTAGTTAAAGGGTCTTGAAAGGGGATGCCAAGACCTGTGGCGGCTGTTTTTATTTTCTCTAATTCTTGTGTCAGCCTTACTAAAGGGATATCTGACATAATGCCCAGGATCGGCAGGGGAAGTTCCGCCATGATTTTTCCTGCAGCACAGACAACAGCCCCACCCTGCATATCGTAAATCCTGTTGACGGCAAGGGCCATATCATCATCGTTTGCACCAATAACAATAATATCCGTTGTATCCCATGCTCCACTGGTTGCAATGGCGCCATTTTTCATGCAAAATCCCTTAACCAGTCCAACAAATATCTTGCCCGGAAGATGGGTTCTGTCAATAGCAGCGACTTTCAGTATATCCTGATCAAGATCCGATTTGATCTCACCATCAAATACAGGGAGAAGTCTTTTTACCTCTTTGGTGACAAGATCCGTTACCTGTTCAATTATCCTGATTTCAACCTTTTTAGAGTCGCCCTTAATAGTTATTTTAAAATCCGATGGGTAAAATTTTCTCGGGAGATTGATACTGTTTAAACTTTTTTTGGAAAAGGTATGTTGTATGGGAGAAATTAAGAGTCTCCCTTCCTGGGCTATTATCCTGCCGTTGCTGATAACATATTGCGCTTCAATTGTATTTGGATCGGGGATCATCACCAAGTCGGCATATCTGCCGGGGGCGATTCCGCCTATTAAATTGTCCAATGAAAAGTGCTCCGCCACATTCAGAGTAGCCATTTGAATGGCTGTGACCGGATCAAAACCGCAGTTTATTGCCTTTTGGACGATAAATTCCATGCCTCCTTTTTCAATCAGATCTTTTGGCTCCAGTCCGTCTGAAACCAAAATAAGTCGTCGCAAATCCACGCCGGAATCTTTTATCTTGGAGATTGCCTCAAGATCTCTTCTGACACTGCCTTCCCGTATCATCACATGAAGTCCCAGCCTTAATCTCTCTAATGCCTCTTCAGCATTTATCGGTTCGTGGCAGGATGAAATGCCTGCGGCGATATAGGCCATCAGTTTATTTCCTTTGGCCCCGGCAGAATGACCTTCCAGGACCTTTCCGGCAAGAAGTGTCTCATTAAAGAGTGGAAGAATCCGGTCCGGTTCATGAAGAACCGACTGCCAGTAGGATTCGCCAATTCCTAAGATATCGCTTCGAGTTAGGAGCTTTTTGATGGTCTCTATTGAAATGCCCCGTGCCGTTTCACTAATGGAGGCCATAACTGTGGCAGTGGCAAAAATCTTGATCGGCTGATCAGTTAGAGAGGAAATAAAATCCATAAGCCCTTCATACCCTCCTACTGGAAGGGCCTCCAGGGTTTCCGTTATAATAGTCGTTGTTCCTCCTTTCATGGCAAATTTGAGAAACTCATAGGCATTTACAAAAAAAGCAAGGTGGGTATGACCGTCAATTAGGCCGGGAATGATGGTTCTCCCATCGGCATCCAGAACTTCCGTGTTCGCACCAATAATATTTTTCGGGTCATTTCCCACATAGGCTATCCATTTTCCCTTTATGCCGACAGAATAGCCATCCAGGATCTCCCCCGAGTATACATTAAGGAGTCTGGCGTTTATTATGGCCATATCAGCTTTTTCCTCTCCGGTTGCCACCTTCATTAATTCTTTTGATTCCTTGATTGACCTGACAGGAAAAGATACGGATGTTTTCATAACTTTCTTCGCTCTTTTTATGATGGTGATACTATATCCTTGGGGTCCAGCATGTTTCGTTCTATCAAGGCCTTACGGATATCCTCCAGGGGCACGGTGTCAAAAGGACCACGATCCAGCAGATACTCGACATGCGGATTCCCCTGTTTGTCGTGGGAAGGAAGCATAGCGTTATTGCGCCCATCAAATTCAACCGGAATAAAGCCGTTTGTTTCACAGGTCTGCAGGTCGAAGGCTGGTGTCGCCTTAACCCATTTACCATCCAAATAAAGCCCTGCATAACCATGCCAGGGGAATATATTGGTTTTGAGGATATCAAGCACTTTCTGTGGCACAAGATTGTTCCTGATCTTGGCAAGGCCCAGACGTGCGGGAATTCCTGCTGAGCGGGTTAATGTGACAAGGAGCACTGCCTTCTGAACGCAGTAACCCTTTCCTCTTTTCAGGGTGTTGCTTGCACGGAAATGTTCAGGCATATGCTTTTCCACATGAAGGTTGTACGGTATTTCGTCTCTCACAAAGTAGAAGAGGGCTTTGGCTTTATCTGTCGGGTCGTCAAGTCCCTGAGTCAGTTTCAGCGCCTTCTCCTTTATGTCGGCATTGTCAGAGTCAAATATTGGTGTTGGCAGAGAATACTTTTCCATAATTTCTAAGTTATTATCAACAGTTGTTTCTTCGAGCATTGTGTCCTCCAGTATCAATTTCTGTCAGATGCAATATTAGGCTCATTTAGACCTGCGTGCAGTTTTTTTGTTGTACATCATTAAGGGTAAGTTGGGTATGGTTTTTTTTCTCTGCCAAGAATCCATTGCGAAAAAACCCTTGATGCCTGGCGAGTTTGTTTTGTATTGACTTTGGCGGTATTTTTCAAATAGAGGTTGAAACGGGGTGTTATGGTACTGGAACCAGATTGAGGCATATATCAGAGAGCATTCAGAGGCGGAATTCAGTCAAGGTGTGTGCCCTGAATGTGCAAGGAGGCTTTATCCCGAGATTTTTGAAAACAGTTAAGTGGCTTTCAGGGGATGACTTTTTTCAGTCTCCATGACAGACGAAGAGTTTAATCCTTAAATTTATCAATATATTCCTATTGTTAAAGTTGACTGCCTTTTCTTTCCTTAAAATAAGCCCATCTTGAACTTTACCTGAACTTTACCTGATTCGAAATTTTTTGCTTGTAATTTGTTTTTAGATTTGGTTGAATTACGCTCAAAGGTGATGAAGAAAGAAACCGCGCTCAAGAGGAGAATAGTTTTGGGAACCGTGGGAAATGACCGGAAAAAAGAGATTATCAGGGCTGCTCAGGAAGTGTTTTCTGAGTATGGGCTGGCAGATGCGAAGATGTCCGACATTGCCAAAAAGGCCGGCGTGGTAGATTCCATTATCTATCACTATTTTAAAAATAAGGAAGAACTGCTGTTTTATTCATTGTCAGAAAAAGCGACTCAAGCCGGTAAAGAACTTAATTTTCTTCTTGAGGGCATAATTGATCCGGTTTCAAGGTTGGGAAAGATGATATGGTTTCATCTTTACTTAAACGATGTCAGCCCTACAGAGTTAAAGGTTATAAAGAATCTGCTGTTTGAATGCAGGGCCAATAAGGCCTTTTATTCCCACAGCGGATACAAGCCATTGCAAAATTATATGAAAATAATGAACAGGATATTGAAAGAAGGTGTGGATTCCAGGGTTTTCCGTAATGACTTTAGTCCCTCTCTTGTCAGGACCATGATTTTCGGATTGCTTGACGAGGAATCGCTGAATTTTCTCTCTCATGAGGTTGAAGGGATTCTGGTGGATTTCGATGGTATTATGGACCTGGTTTTGGCTATGATTTTGAGAGATGAAAATAATGGTTCGGATAATGCCGCAAGTGAGGATGATAAAATGGAAAGGGTTCTTGCTGCCGCGGAACTTATCTTTGCAAAAAAGGGCTATAGGGCGGCAACAATGGCAGAGATAGCAAGTGAGGCAGGAGTTGCTGAAGGAACGATTTACAGCTATTTTGAAAACAAACAGGATCTGCTGTTTTCCCTGCCGCAAAAGCGGATTGAGTGGCTCAGATGTAATATGGATGAGGCCTTTAATATCAATGATCCGTTGAGCAAGCTTTACTGGTTTATCAGACTATTTTTCAGGACTTTTTTGTCGCAGCCGGATTTTTTGAAGGTGTTTTTATTGGACATCAAATTGAACAGAAAATTCTATGAATCCAAGGCCTATGCGCCTTATTTGTACTATATTTCAGCCGTCGAATCCATTCTTGATGCGGGTAAGGAAAAGGGCCTAATCCGGGAGAAAGTCAATAACAGGATTTTCAGGAATCTGTTAGTGGGATCTTTCACTCAATTAACTACAAGATGGTTTATTCTGGAAACAGCAACTGCAAGGGAGATGATGTTCCAGTGGGATCAGGTCGTTGATCTGCTGTGCCGGTCAGTGGTCAAAAAGGATGTTAAGCTCAGTGTCGGCTGAATTCCGGCGCGATTGAGGCAGTCTCAAAACCATCTGTGTTAAACAGCCTTTTTTGACCGGCAGATAGTGGCCGGCTATAGGGAATGCTCTATCCAGCGCCGCTACCAGAAGATCATAGAGGAAACCCCTTCTATGGCCGTGGATGGAGCCATGCGAGAGCGCATGGGAAAGACGGCCTGTGATTTGGCCCTGAAGGCCGGCTATGCCAATGCCGGCACTGTTGAATTTATCCTGGATCAGGAAGGAAATTTTTATTTTATTGAAATGAATACCAGGCTGCAGGTGGAGCACCCGGTCACTGAAATGGTGACCGGGCTGGATCTCGTCGAGCTTCAGCTTCGGATAGCAGAAGGCGAGGCCCTTGCCTTTGGCCAGCGAGACATAACCTTTCGAGGTTGGTCCATAGAGGCAAGGATATGCGCCGAGGACCCGAGACGGGATTTTTACCCCTCAACCGGCATTATCACCCGCTACACTTCACCTCGCGGCAGGAACATCCGTATTGACACGGGCATTGAGGCCGGAAGCGTGGTAAGCATATACTATGACTCTTTGCTCGCTAAGGTGGCGGCCTGGGGCGAGACCAGGGAGGATGCTAGAAAGGCCTTGGTGTATGGCCTGAACGGCTATCATATTGAAGGCCTTGCCACCAATGCGGATTTTGTAAATGCCATCCTTAATCATCCGGCTTTTGTCAATGGTGAACTATCCACCGATTTTATCGAGGCACACTTCGAAAATGGCAGGGTCAAACTGGAGCCTCCGCCAGAGAGGATACATCTGATGTCCATCGCCGCAACCCTTGTCTATCATAACCGGCAAAACCAGATCAGGGAATCCCTAAGGCCCATGGCGGCGCATGTTGGAGGAGTCTTCGCCCCAAAGGAATACACTCCTTACGTGGTAAAGGGGGAAAACGATATCCTGGAACTCAGGCTCCAGGGTGACCACGATGCCAATGTGTGGACCGTGTGGGTTAATGATACAGCCTACAATGTAGTCACGCCGGACTTTGAATTTTACAGGCGGCGACTCAAGCTACGAATCAATGGAGAACCACATATGTTCCGCCTGCAGTATCACGGCAATTTTATATCGGCCGCCTTCTGCGGGACCGCCCGCATCTTCGAAATATACAGCCCCAGGGAGTGGGCGCTTGCCCGATATATGCCAACGTTGGAGAAGCCCTTAAGGGCAAATTTACTTGAATGCCCCATGCCCGGCCTGATAGTGGACATCAGGGTCCAAAAAGGAGACCGGGTATACAAGGGCCAGGAACTGGTCATTATTGAGGCCATGAAGATGGAAAGCGCAGTCGCATCGCCACGCGACGGTGAGATTGAAGACGTAATGGTGAAAAACGGTCAGGCCGTGGAAATAGGCAACCTACTGGTAGTTTTCAAGGTCTAGGAGGCTGTCCGGGAAAGGCTGTTTTTTCCTGATCTCTGCATCAGTTTTAATCCCGATAAAAACGGGATACCCTCCTTTGACCTTGGACAAAATTTTTTTTGCTTAAGAGACAAAAAAATGCTTACATATTTTATTTCGTGTCCATAAATTCTATTATCAATCCGCTGAGTAGATTTCAGGTTATTTTCTTGTCAATTTGTAATTATTCAGCGTAATTTTAAAAGCATCAAAGAACTACGTAAGAAAATCCGGTAATTTTCCGTTAAACAGGAGATTTAAAGCATGAGTTGCCTTGACTCCTTGTTTTCGGCAGGTTGATAAGTAG
>DIKH01000259.1:14087-15589 GCA_002424495.1 Desulfobacteraceae bacterium UBA5623 | reverse complement strand
GGAATTGAGCCCGGCAAGATCATCGCCTCACGCTTCAGCGACGGAGAGATCCAGATCGAGATCGGAGAAAACACGAGGGGCCAGGAGGTATTTGTCCTTCAATCTACTTGCCCGCCGGTCAATGACAACCTGATGGAGCTATTGATCATTATGGATGCCTTGAGAAGGGCATCCACAAAGAGGATTACCGTGGTAGTTCCGTATTACGGCTATGCACGGCAGGACCGCAAGGTAAAGCCGCGGGCACCGATCAGCGCCAAGCTTGTCGCAGACCTGATAACCACTGCAGGGGCAAGCAGGGTTGTATCCATGGACCTGCATGCGGGACAGATCCAGGGTTATTTCAACATACCGGTGGACAATATCTATGCCGTCCCAATTATATTGAAATACATAAAGGCCAACCTGCAGAACCATCTTGTTATTGTATCACCTGATGCAGGCGGTGTGGAAAGGGCGCGCGCTTTTGCCAAGCGTCTTGATGCATCCCTGGCCATCATTGATAAAAGGCGCGAGGCTCCCAACGTCTCTCAGGCGATGAACATCATCGGAGAGGTGGAGGGTATGACCGCGATTATCCTTGATGACATGGTTGATACGGCAGGGACTTTAACCCAGGCCGCCCGGGCATTGAAGGCAAGGGGTGCAACCACGATCCATGCATGCTGCACGCACCCGGTCCTCTCCGGCCCGGCAATCCAAAGGATAGAAGATTCGCCATTAGACAGCCTGGTGGTAGCCAATACCATTCCCTTAAACGACAAGGCCAAGCACTGCAACAAGATCGTTGTTTTGTCAATAGCCGAACTTCTGGGGGAGACAATCAGAAGAATCCACAATTCTCATTCTGTCAGCACTTTATTTGTCTAGGTCTAAAAATGTGCCGAGTGCGTTGTGGTTTCAAAGACTTTGTGAAAAAAATTATTAATTAGAGGCAATCTCAAGATACCCAATGCCTCATCTAACTGGAGGTGACAAATGGATCAAGCAGTACTTGCCGCTCAGGTAAGAAAGACCAAGGGAAAAGGGGCAGCCAGAAGGCTCAGGAGGAACAATCAAATACCTGCTATATTCTATGGACCAAAGACCGAGCCGATTATGTTGGCGGTAGACTACCCGGAACTCAAGCGCATAATAATGAAAAGCGCAAGTGATACCATGATCCTCAATCTGGAGGTTCAATCGGATCAGGGCACCGAGACCAGAAAGGTGATGTTAAAAGAGCTTATGACAGACCCGGTCAAGGATGCCTTTCTTCATGCAGATTTCTATGAAATATCAATGGATAAAGAGATTACCGTTGATATCCCCATACGATTTACCGGCACGCCGGGGGGGGTTACAATGGGAGGAATACTTCAACATGTCAGAAGGGAACTGACGATATCGTGTCTGCCTGATAAGTTGATAGATTCAATTGAGGTTGATGTATCCGCCCTCAAGATCGGAGAGGCCTTGCACATAGATGATATAACCCTTCCGGAGGGAGTAATATCCGTAGA
>DIKH01000259.1:0-14066 GCA_002424495.1 Desulfobacteraceae bacterium UBA5623 | reverse complement strand
GCCAAAGGAGAGGAAGGTGAAGAAGAGGTGGCAACGCCTGAGGCGGAAGCAGGCGAGTAATGGTTTTGGCAAAGCAGTCGTGGGGGTTTAAACATAAGGCTATGACTAAAAAGACCATTAATGAAAGGGGGTGAATGCCAGACGACTAAGCTATGTCTGATTGCAGGCCTCGGCAACCCCGGCTCAGAATACGAAAACACAAGGCACAACATAGGCTTTAAGGCAATCGGCCTTTTGTGTGATGTGCATGGCATACGACTTTCCGGCCGAAGCTTTCAGTCAAACAGCGCTCATGCAAGAATTCAGGACAAGAAAGTGATGGTCCTCTGCCCTTTGACCTTCATGAACCGTAGTGGAGCTGCTGTAAAGGCCTGTGCTGAATATTATGATCTTGAACCGAAGAATATCCTGGTGATCCATGACGACGTTGATCTTATGGTCGGAAGGGTCAGGGTCTCACAGGATTCCGGCTCAGGAGGGCACAAGGGTGTACAATCCATCATTGATCATCTTGGTAGTAAACGTTTTTGCCGGGTCAAAATCGGCATAGGGCGGCCTCGTTATGGTGAGGCGGTTGAAGACTATGTCCTCTCCCCATTTTATAAGGATGAAAGGGCCATTATCGCTGATGTGCTCCATGTGGCATTACAGGCATGCGAGTTGTTTGTCTTGGAGGGGATTGAACCGGCAATGAACAAAATCAATTGCCTGAACCGGGCAAACAAGGAGGAGAGTTAGAAGAGAGGAAAACTAATGATGAAGCAAGTTCAGGGAGCAACTGGTTTTGCAATTTATTAATCAGGCACTACCGTCGGCAACCTCCTGGTTGTTGACGTTTTATATAGGGGGTCTTGATGTTTAAAGTAGGTGATATGGCCGTGTATCCAGCCCACGGAGTCGGTGTCATTGAAAAGATCGAAACTCATAAGATCTCAGGTCATCAGCAGGATTTTTATGTGATGAGAATTCTCGATAACAACATGATCATAATGATACCTACAAAAAACGTGGATAACGTAGGGCTAAGAGACATAATTGGCCAAACAGAGGTGACAAAGCTTTATTCTATATTGGAAGACAGGGATGTGACCCTTGACAGTCAAACATGGAACCGCCGTTACAGGGAATACATGGATAAAATCAAGAGCGGTTCCGCCTTTGAGGTTGCAGAGGTATATCGGGATCTTCTGATACTCAAGCTCGAAAAAGAGCTATCCTTTGGCGAGAGAAAGATGCTGGATACTGCCAGAAACCTCTTGGTAAAAGAGATATCTCTTGCCAGAGAAATCGAGGAAGAACAGGTAAGACAGGACCTTGACAGGATATTTTCCTGACCGGTTTTGACATAGAAGTGGATCATGAATCAGACAGGGCGCCCTCATACGAGATCACACGCCAAAGTCAAAACATCCGGTTAGACGTCTTTCTGGCTGCCAGTTCAAATGATCTGTCTCGCTCGCGGATACAGTCTTTAATAAAAAAGGGTTTTGTTGAGGTAAACAATCTGCCTTCAAAGCCGGGTTACAGGTTAAAGGCGGGGGATCATATCTCGCTTACGATTCCACCGGCTGAGACCTTGCCGCTTGAACCAGAGGCGGTTGAGTTTGGAATCCTTTACGAAGACGAATCGCTCATTGTTGTAAATAAACCTCCAGGCGTTGTTGTTCATCCTGCCCCGGGTCATGCCACTGGCACTTTGGTTCATGGTCTCCTCAGACACTGCAAGGATCTTTCAGGCATTGGCGGCGTCTTGAGGCCGGGGATCGTCCACAGGCTTGACAAGGATACATCAGGCCTCATGGTGGTGGCAAAAAATGACAGGGCTCATACACTTCTTTCCAGGCAATTTAAATCCGGCAAGGTGCAAAAGGAATATGTGGCGCTCGTTCATGGCCTGGTTATTGGAGATGAACAGGTAATTGACCTGCCTATTTCGCGCCACCCACAGAAGCGCAAAGAGATGGCAGTCTCTTTGTCAGGCGGGAAACGCGCCCTCACCCACTGGAAAAAGATAGAAGAATTTAAGAGCGGATTTTCTCTTCTTTCAGTATCAATCAAGACAGGACGTACCCACCAGATAAGGGTGCACCTCTCACACATAGGACACCCTGTCGTTGGAGACCCTGTTTATGGATACGGACAAAAGTGGTGGAAAAGGCACCCGCTTTTTGAAGACCACATGCTCGTTTCAATAAACAGGCAATTGCTCCATGCAAGGCGCCTTGGCTTTACCCACCCGGACCAAGGACGTTTTGTTGAGTATGAATCACCCATTCCCACTGATATGGATTATGTGTTGACGATGTTGAACTGGCTGGATTTGAGGGGAAAAACGTAGTGTGAATCAAACCTATAACGCAGTTAAGGAATAGAGAAAAAAGTCCACACGGATCGCTTTTGGGCAGGCGCAGCTTTTGACATCTGACACATGCTCTCTATTTAGCTGAATGATATTCTACTTGTCTTCCAACAGAGAGAGTAATCAGGCTATTGCAGATTATTTTGCACCAGCGCGAGATTGCAGCCTTGCCATCTTAGCTTTTATGACAATACCAGCATATACAATGGCTTTCTCAATTCCATCAGGTTGTTCTGCAAGCTGTAGAAAATGGCGACCTATTGTCGTTTCATCAAATCCGGAATTAATGGCCTCTTTCGTCATTTCATTGACGGTACTATTATTAGATTTTCCTTTTTCGTTTTGCTTTTTCTCCCCAACATCTGATTTAAACAAAAAGGGTTGTTCCGGCGTATGGGATTTAGATTCAGAACCTTTCACTATTGATGGCATTGTCTTGGGCGGCATGGGTTTCTGAGGATAATTGCTTACCTGCATTGGCATAGGGTGTAAGCGTCGTTTGCATATTACGGATTGCCCAAAATCAAGCTCAAGCCATTGCCAGACCGCATCATCTTTACCTCGGCTTTCAAACGCCTTTCCCTTCTTTTGCACCACCCCCAAACCAGCCAATGCGAGGCTATCATTAATCAAACCAACAGCATCCTGTTGTGTATTCGGCGGCTGCCACTTCAACAAATCAGGATAACTGAAACTTTCCGTTGATTCCCCTATGCTGATTCTATAAAGGCGTATCGCCTCTTTTTCAATATAGTTGAGATCAAGCAATCTCCCTTCCGGAGGATTATCAGCAACAACACCAAGAATTGCTCCAGCCATTGTAGCAATGGTATCTGTGTCACTAAAAAGCAAATTTGCCGCTATTTCGAGTGCATGGGCAGGACCTTTATCCTGATACATCCAGCATAAAGCAGAAGCGATCATTGCTGTTTTTGTTCCTGAACCGCGCATAGAATTATCAAATCCCCCAATTGCTTCAACAAGGTCCGGATACGCGGTTTGAGATTTCTTTAGAATACATTTTTGCACAACATCAAAATCTGCAAGACATTCTTCTTCTACTTTTTCAAATGCATGCTCAATGGAAAGGTTTATACGTTCCTCCCAAACCGGCAACCAAAATGAGGAAAGTTCATGGTCTTTGTGAACTAGCTCGGCGACTTTTGGGAAAAAATCTATTGCCCGTTTCCAATCATCAGGGCCGGGTATTAAATTTTTTTCAAGGGCATAGGCAAGGCATAAGGCATGAAATACTGCTCCAAGAATCCCACGAGGGTGCCCGTGAGTACAAATCGCATTCCTTACCACATTATTAATAAACAGCTCGGCTTTTGATTTATCTGGCGCTGCCCAGACAATTGGCTGTATTCTCATTGCGGCACCATTACCACCCCCTTCAATGTAACGACTATTTTGCTGGTCAAAAAAGTTGCTGAACCAATTTATATTTTGGCGTACCAGTGATGCAGCAGCTATTTTGCTGCCTCTGCCAGCACCCAGAGAATAAGAAAGCCAAACCGGAAGTTCTACCTTTGCAAAGGTCTCCACATCAAATTCACCATCTCCACGAATAGCACGGGAGGTAGCAAGCCTTAATTGCGTATCATCTGAATAGCATCCTGCTGGCAGCTCTACCTCCGCACCGAAACGTCCACCTAATTGACGTCGCCAGGAAACAGTATTAGTAACGCGAGAATTGTTAATGCGTCTTTTAAGCCCTTTGCTATCCACAAGCTCGGTGATGAAGCCGAGGGCGTCCCCATACGCAGCCCAAAGCGCGGAGTTCTTAATACTTTTCAATTCATTTTCCTCCGTTAAGTCAAGCACTGCTGCCTCGAAAAATTCCAGGATTAATTATTACTGGAATATTTGGATGCCTTACGCCTGAAAGTTGTCCGTAAACATCGTCCTGATCTTCATCTGTGGCTACATATATCTTTTTTAAAAACCGTGTGGACAGCTCACCCGGATACAGTACCTCGGCCTGCTCACAGGTAGGACAAGCGCAAGTTATTTCATTCGTGCGTCTAATTTCAGCGCCGTATTTTCCCAAAACCACCGGTGCAAAGAGGGATTCTAACCCCTCCGGGCCTTGCCTACGCTTTGCGCTTGGATAAATATTATTTGTTGTTGTGAAAAAAACACCTTCATGGGCCAATATGCAGGTATCAAAAGACAAAACACACCACCACAATTCACGATTGCCAGAATGCCACTTTTCTGAAGAAATCTCAAATAAATTGCTGTTTATTCGCGTTAATGACAAATTAACATAGTCCACCCAAGCGGGGTCCCTCACTATGGGCGTGTTTAGTTTCAGAATAAAATCTAGTCTATTATCATTTTTCAATCTCTTTCGTGATCTTACCTTTCCAGAGTCAAGTATCCCAAGAAGGCCAAGATTGGTAGTGAAATGCAGGGCTTCTTTAATCTCAAAACGATCAATAATTTCTGAAATGTTCACAAAATCACCTCACGGTACGTTGACTCATCAAGATAGTGGATTAATCGGGATTCATCTTCCGGCTTGGATCCTAAAACTACTGAAAACCGAGCCCGGCCTATTCCCATGGCCAATAAACGTCGCAACTTCGTGAAACGGTCATCGCCTTGGTCCGTACCGTTCGGAGTGACTTCAGCATCAATACCAATGATCACAACGTGATCAAATTCAAGCCCCTTAGCAGAATGCAAGGTGCTAAAGGCGATATTTTCTTTCCCTTCCGGCCACTCCGATTGCCTTGTGATCTCAACATAATCAAAACCTGCACTCTCGAAAGCGTCCTTTATATATTTAAACCAGCCCCCACCAAGAGGGTGCAATACTGCAACAGACTCTTTTTCCAGATCGATTTCTTTTCTTATGTATCCTATGACATACCTAACCTGCTCTGAAAATCGCCCCTTAAGCACAATAGGCAATGGACCATGGTTTTCACATTTGGAAAAGTCCGGCATTGTTGAATCCTCATCCACGGGTATGCCATCAATCAATGACAATGCAAATCGCGCGATCTCAATTGTATTACGGTAATTGCGTTCAAGCCTCCTACTGTTTTCAGGACGTACGGTGATTCCCGCCTCCTGCCAGGTGAATCCGCGAGGATAAATTCTTTGTGCCGTGTCAATCACTAATGTGAGTGCGTGTTCTGGGGCGAGCTGATTTTTGATGGCACGGATCTGATTTGCTGAAAAATCCTGAGTTTCATCTGCAATGACAATTTCGTACAAATGGGGCATCTTAAGTACAGCAAGATTTACCGCCAAGTCGTTCCAGTCAGATGTTCCATTATTAATTTTCCATTGTTGGTAAGGTCTTATTACATTATTCAGAATTGACTCGCGCAAAGGTCTATCAACACGAGGAGTCAGGCCGCGTCCTTCACGCTTAACACTCAGATAATTTTCAAGTTTTTCCGGCATGAAACGGCCCATGGCGTATTCAACTTCTTCTAGAAGAAACTTGTCCGTCATGCTTATACCCGTGCTGAAATGGAGAATTATTGCCTCCCGTACTTTGTCATCAAGAATTGTGGGGTTGCCAAGAGCAGTCATTGCCCAACGGCCAAAGGTAGAGATTTCTAAAGCAATCTCATTAGCTTCATCAACTTGCCGGTCTGCAAGCGCCTTGATGTAACCTCGCAATGTCCTGTTATAGGTAAGAACTAGAACCCGCACGGGATCACTTCTTTGTTGCCGCCTCTTCCGGCTTAAAAACATGCCAATCAAAGAGCGAAGTCGCAAAAGGGCGGTAGTTGTTTTTCCACTGCCGGCAGCCCCGCGTATGACTTCAGTGCCGGGCCTATTTCTAGATATAATTGCAAGTTGTTCGGGTGTTGGCGTTACATTTGGTAGCGTGCGCAATTTGAGCTTTCCCCTATTTTATTAAAATGTTAGATAGAATTATAAATATTTTTCCTTTCCATATGGTTTGCTTGATATGTTCGCCGTTTCTATCAGTAAATCTTTGCTTCCGGCTTTAACCCTCTATTTCCTAACCCCGGCCTATTCCAGATGAAGCCCGATAAGGCTTATCTGTAAACCGGCCCTGGATTGGCGGTCCGGCAACCATTCAATCAAGGTCTGTTGGAGGGCGGACTCTATCCTTTCCCTCGCCTCTTCTATATTTAGCCCGTTAATCGGCTCGCTGTTCGGTTTTATAGGACTAAAGCGACTTAGCGTGAAAACCTCTCCGGCCTTTGAATCATAAGAAAACCCAAAAACTTTCCCTTGTAGGTGTTCTTTACGGCTTTTGTATGAGATAAGGTAGTGGGCATAAACGTAGTGGCCCTGCCTGTTGCCGGAAATACCCCCTTTGAATTCAGGGCTTATGACCTCATCTATCAGGGCATTGACCAAGGGGTGGCCCAGTCCGCCGAGTTCACTGCCGCGTGTCCTCATGGAAAGCTCCCGATCAAAGCATACACGGTCATAACGAGGGGCTAGATGGTATGACTGTTTGATGGATTCAGGCGTGATGAGGATCCATAAGTCATTATCTGGAATGGCGGCGCCTCCGAATTTAAGGATTACATCCCGCACCCATCGGCCTAATTCATCCAGGGTGTACCGTCCCTCAAGTTTCTTGTAGTGTTCTAAGTTAAAACCGGTCAGGTCCTGGGTGAGGGCATTTAATGCCTCGTGTGCGCGCACAGCCTCTTCTATCATTCTCTGCATTTCCTTTTCTGTGCGCTGATAATCCCTGTCAATTAAGGCCCTCTTGTAAAGATCCTGGTAGTCGGGACGGCTTCCCAAATAACCCAAGATATCCCATCGGAAGTCCTCTTTTCCACTTTCAGATTGGTTTATGCCGCCCATGGAACGTGCGATTTCCTGAAGTTTTTTTTCCAGGATACCATAGATACGTTCCTCTACCGTATCTTCAGCCAGAAGATTATAGACCTGAACCGTATCCTTCTGACCGTAACGATGGACACGGCCTATGCGCTGCTCCACTGCCATGGGGTTCCAGGGCAGATCGTAATTGAAAAGGATATGCCCCACCTGAAGGTTGATCCCCTCTCCGCCTGCTGAGGTGCTGATCAGAAAACGGGCGCCGTCATCTTTCCAGAAGGCCTCCATGGCAGCGATCTTGTTTTCTATGGGGCCGCCTTTAATGACCGCGATTCGATCCTGGCCGAATATGCTCCCGGTCTCTTCTCTCAGGAATTCAAGGGTATCCCGGTACTGGGTAAAAATAATAAATTTTTCGCCTGGACCTTGACGGGAAAGGTCGCTTATAGCCCGTATCAGCGTATCAAAACGCCTGTCCCTTCCTTCAGGAGCCAGGCGGATCAGTCCCCGAACCTTTTCGATTTCGTTGGGAATGTCCGCCTCAGCAAAGACGCCGTCTTCGGCCTCTTCATCCGGGTCAAGGGACCAACTGGTGGTTTCGTAATTTTCCCCGATCTTTTTTAATATACGCCTTCTCACGCGCGCCACATAGGCCTCTGCATCGCTATCCAGGCCCCTTTCCAGGCCAAGGATTTCAGCGGCAAGGCCTATCATCTCATCCTGTATCCGCATGATTTCTTCGGCAACCTGGCTCCCTGCCCGTCTTTTCGCCTCAAGCTGTATCTGTTTTCTTGTAAGCAGGACAAGAAGCCTTCTGCGCAGGGCCTGGGCAATTGCCCTGGGGCTCGATGACATAATCTTCTGGAACGTCACCATGACAAAGCCGATGGCCCGTTGCCGGTTGGTCGTACGGGCCTGGTCAACACCTGCGGCGTCGTATCCTTCGCGGAGATACTCGCTCAGCATTTCATAGAAGTTTCGCTCTTTGGGCGCCAGGGCGAATGTCTCGGTAAAGACCTGTCTGCGGCAGAAAATGGGCTCACCCTTTGCATCAGTGACTTGCCGTTTGGTCCTTCTTACGATGACCCGTGATAAGAGATCCCTGTGACTTGCAATATGCTCCGGAGAGGCAAAGAGCCGGTCATCCAAAAGCTGAATCAGGGACCAGAACTGATAGGCATTTCCCTGGTGCGGGGTGGCACTCAGAAAAATAAGGTCCCTGGTATGTCCGCGCAATCCCTCCGCCAGCTTATAATTCTGGGTTATGTTTGTCTTTTTTCCGGTCCTGGTCCTGGAAAGATGATGAGCTTCGTCAAAGATTACCAGATCCCACGGCGGGGCTGAAAGCAGTCTCTGCACCCGTCTGGGCTGTTTTAGGGTGTCAATAGATGCAATGACCAAGTTGTGTCTTTCCCATGTGGCAGAACCGTGGTCTGAAAAATCATGATTCAGGATCTCAAAATGAAGATGAAAGCATTCCTCCATCTCAGTCTTCCAGTTCCGTGTCAATCCTGCGGGGGTCACGATCAGTATCCGTTCCGCCTCCTTCCTGGCCATCAGTTCCCTCAGAAACATCCCGGTCTCTATGGTCTTTCCAAGACCCACTTCATCGGCAATCAGAAGGGACCGTTCCTGTCTTCCAACCAGTTCATGAACGAGCAGGATCTGATGGGGGAGAAGGCTTACGCGGCTTGCGGACAACTCTCCGCCGTTATTGGAATGGATCAGTTCAAAGGCGATCTGTTTGAGTTCATAGTCATCAGGATCATCAAAATCGCAGGCAGACAGACGATCCCACATGTCTCCGGTAAGCTCAAGCAGCTCCACGGAAAGGGTCTCAAGCTGCCTGCCGGTGGGGAGATCAAAGACCACATCCGCCCGATAGACCCCTGCAAATTCCGCAACCCTGAGGACTTCACCCACCCCCAGTTCAGGCCTTGAGGGGACAATCACCCTGTCGCTGACCTTGATTTCCGTCGTCTCACCGTATTTCCGGAGCGTTTCACTCATGTAAGGTTAAATCCTATCCTGTAATATTCGTTTCCATCCCTGTCCGATTCCTTGATCGGAGAGCCGAATATGGGCCGAAGGCTGACCCGACGGTTGCCGCCAGGTTCAAACCAAAAGTCGTCCCCCCTTTTTAAGGACCTGCGAAATATCACTTGAACCCAACCAAGGTTTGCCTCCAGCTCATTGGCCCGTGATGTCAGAATCTTTCGAATAAAAAGTGAAACCTCCATTATATTGCGATCTGCCGCAAGCAGCACATCTTCAAGCCCCACGATCCGCAGTCTCTGTTCGCGATTATTGAAGGGAAAGACCTCTTGCCTCAACTCTCTCATGTAGTCAAGGATGCCCATGCGGACAGGGTTCGGATCAAACCCGTTTATGCGGTATGGCTTGAGCATCTTTTCTTCAATGAGCAGGTATCCTGGCATGGGTTTATCCTTTTTTAACAGTATCCGGCACTGGGACCGCGTCCCCGGCGGACTGAAAAAGCGGCATGCCTTCTATCAGGGATAGGACCCTGTCAGTATATTCCCGCCAGTCCTTACGGTGGTCACGCACATAATGAAGTGCGGCCCTCAGCTTTGGCCTGAGGTCGGAATATCTTTCAAGCCAAGGGGCCACGGATTCACCGGCCCAGGCAAGACCTATGAGCAGATGCACCAGGTCCACCAATCTTACAGCGCGGATGACCGGTCTATACATTTCGTCAAACAGGACCATCTGCTCCCTTTCCGGTGCAAGCGCAGGCTCCATCGCTTCTTTTAAAAAGTTCAGTCTCTCCTGAGGTTGCTTAACCTTAAAGTATCTGCCGCGGCCGGTCCTTCCCTTTATAACAAGCCCCGCCTTTTTGAGGTCCTCCACACTGACCTGAACGCCCCTGAGCGCCTTGGTCAGGTCATTGACATTAATCTCCGCCTTTACATCCAGCAACACCCGGAACCACACATAGGATATGGCGTCAATGTCTTCTTCAAGTTCAGCCGGCAGGGGCCTCTCCCTGGCGACCAGTTGATCCACGATGATCCGGATGTCCTGCAAGGCCTCGTGTAGCTGATATGGTTTCCCCTCATGATCCACCACCTTCCCATAGTGTCTGCTGTAGAGTTCAAGGCATTTTCCGATGCAGATCAGTCTCACATCATTGGGATTCAAAGGCTCCCCGCCGTAGCGGCCCGCCTCAATGGCCGCCAGTTCCTCTCGCGCCTGTTTACGCACATTCTGTCTTATACCTGCCCATGAACGGGCCTCGGGGGAAGAGGTGCGTTTTCTGCACACATGGATGAGGTCATAGGAGATGTTTTCCTTGTCCATCAGGTGGAGGGAGGATTCCGACTCACCATGAACAGGATAAACCGCCGCTATCTCAAAGCCGGTGTCGCATAAGGCCCTTAGCAGTCCCTCCCAGACCATGCCCTCTTGGTCCGTGTGGTGAAAGGTGAAAACAAGAAGCCCATCGTCAGGGAGAGATCCTTTGATTCTGGAAAAGGATGCGGAAAGGTCTTCATAAAAGTTTTCTCTGGTCTTTCCCCTGGTCTTGTTTTCAACGATTTCTTCGACCTTTGGCGTATATTCCGGTGCGAAATGGGGGTAGCGATCTTTTAGGGCCAGGCGCAGCCAGACATAGAAAAAATCTGAAAGTTCGGAGTAGTTGACGTTGCCTACGTAAGGTGGGTCGGTAACGCAAACAAATGGTTCTTCATGGCTCGGAAGTTCCGCTGAGCTGTGGCAGTTGAGGGATGTATCTGAATATCTTAACTTATCAACAACAACTTTTGAACGTTTTCCTTCCGAAAGATCTTCTTTGAAGTCCCAACATTGATGGCTATATTCAATGCCTTCCTGTAATAGGCGAAATTTAGATTCGAAAGACCCCATGGCAATGCCAGGAATACCAAAGGCATTATTTTCAGTGATCGTCTGTTTTGGTTGAAAGTCGTGTCTGGCGAAAACCCCTTGAACCGTTTGCCCTCCGGCGCTATTTCGTACGGCCATATAGCGGCAAAATTGATTGTTCCATTCCAGCCCTCCTGAAAACGCACAAAGCAACATCTCCCGCACCTTGTCATCCGCTTCAGCCATGATCTCCTTAAGCAATGTTGCAAGGGCCAGGAGCTGCCGCGGGAAGAACATCTCGTGCCAGTGGTTGTAATGATGGGCTATTAAGCCGGATTTGGTTTTCTCTCCCACCGGTATCCTGCTCCTCGGGTAAGGCAGGCCTCCCTTAACCTCATCCCACACCGCCTCGGCCTTTTTAAGCATTGCCACATCCGCGCCTGAAAAGCGTCTAAAGAATTTTCCGTTTTTCGGGAGGAGCAGTTCCTTTAATCCTTCCCGTTGTTGTGCGCTTAATTGGGATGAGCGACCAAGATCTTCAAACAGGGATGTCTGAACGTTCAGACCCTCTACTGTCCGATAAAGGTCAGGATCAAGGTATGCCTGGACAGCATAAGGTCTTACGGGCAGACGCTGCTCGTCGGTAAGGCTTCGTATGCTCTCGATAATCGCATCCTTCTGACCGCACCTGCAAACAAACTTTCCCTTGTCCGGGACATTGCCCTTTCTGGGGTCATATGTATGTCCGCAGGCAGGACATCTAAGCCTTTCATCAGGCAATGCGCCCCTCCACTGCCAGACAGCCTCGCACTCGGGACACAGGAGCACGGTCAGGGGCACACGTTTCTTTATGGGCCGTTTTATCTTTCGTTTCGGCTGTCCGGTTACACTGCAATGGGGGCAGATGACGCGGGCTGGCAGACCCTCTTCCGGGTGGGGCGCATAGGCCCATGCCTGGGTGGGCCTTCCTTCTCCTGCGCTTCCCCTGGGTGCGGAAACCATCATGGCAGGCTCTGCAATTAGGGTGGCCGCCTCTAGCTCCCAGTCAAAATTCTTTTTGCAGTTGGGGCATGTTACATCCGGGCTGTAACGAACAGATGGGGATTTTTGTGCGATGATATAGTCTTTAAATAGCGGGACTTCCTTCCTGCATGTAGGGTCGGTGCATACCGCGTGCTTGACCCAGAAGGTGTAGATTACGTCCGCATGGATATCGGGTTTTACCTCTGTTTTGTAAAGATCCAGCAGAGTCTCCCTGAGCGGTTTTCCCTGGTTCCAGTCCACGGGGCGTCCGGCAAGCCTTTTGAAGGCCGATCGGAGTTGGTCCAGGTCAACAGGCTCCACCTCGGTCTTGACGATAAACCATGCTACAGGGTTAAGATCAATCCCCACAACCCTGCAACCCAGCCGAAGGGCCTCCACCACCGTGGTTCCACCCCCCATGAAGGGGTCCAGGATAGTCTTTCCCAGGGTATCGGGGTCATTAGTGTGATCGAGGTAAAATTCCTCCATCAGGTCGGTTGGTGTCCCGTCGGGCTTAATGGCAGGCTTTAAGGCCCCAAGAAGAATTGCCCTGAACACGCAGGAGGCGCGGCGGGCAAACCATTTGTGCATCTGGTAGACGGGCTTAAAGGCGTTTCTCTCCGGGACCGCCAGCCGGTTGATCTCAACGATAGGAAAGCCTTTTTCAATGGCGCGGGGTATATTTTCCGGCGATTCCATTATTAAATATCCGAAGGTACGGCCACGCGGAGCTCTTTTACATTCCTAAAACCCGTATCGGCAGTAACCAGCACATCCGCCTTAAGCCTCACTGCCGTTGCAAGCACTACCGAATCGTTGGTAAGAAGGCCGTATTTTTCCTGAAAGCGAAAGGCGGCATTAAACAGATCTTCTCTGGTGCAAGGTTCAAACCTAAGACCCAGTTCCAGCAGTGCCAGGATTTTTTCCTTGTAAAGACCCAGTTGTTTCACCGCCTCTGGCTGTCTTGCCAGTTTTTTTGCCGGATTGGCACCAATAATTTTTCCTGCCATAGCGGCCTCGGCCAGCATGAGTTTATGTGCCAATTCCTGCCATACGGTCTGGGGGAGCAGGCCGATCAGATCCCCGGTTGAGCATCGCCTGATCAGCCTTTGGGACTGCTGTGAAAGACCCTGCTCCGCATAGAGTAGGACATTGGTGTCTATTATACAAAGGCTGCCGCTTTGAATATCGTCGGGGTTCATAGGTCCCAGGCATCCTCATCAAGGATTTGATTGAGCTGATCCTTTGTTATGCGGATGGGCTGCTCGCAAAACAGGCGATAGGCTGCCTCTCGCCTTTTTGGATCAGGCGCCTTTTTGCTCAGGTATGCAACCAGGGCGTCCTGGATCAGGTCGCTTAAGGGCCTGCTTTCTTCTAGCGCCCGCCGTTTCGCCAACCTGATAACCTCTTCCTCAATAAGGGTTCCGACTTTCTGTTTCATGGTCTTACTCCACTGGCCCCAGAACCAGCCATGGGGTCAGCACCTCCATCAGGCTGATCCCCTCATGGCGGTAAAGGGATTGATTTGACGATGGTGCCTGGGGCCGGTTGTGACATCGGCCCTTTATCACCGCAAGCCTGCGTTCCTGGTCAACAAAGAGATCAGTATCATATTCAGGCAGAGGTTCATCCTCTAAAAACTGCCTGAAGCGTTTGCCTTTGAGCGGCCGGTCTTTCCCATCCAAGTTTCTGTCGCTGAGTCCCGGTCCCAGGAATACATAACCGTGATCGCTCGTCACCAGCACATGCCGGGAAGAGGGCAGATTTTGGACGGTCCTCTGCCAGACCAGCTCCAGGCTGTCCCAAATGCCGTCATACAACTGTGCCCCGGAAGCCGTGCTATCCATAAAGCGCAGGTCCGGAAACCGGTGCCAGATCAGGACCGGCCCAGGCTCATCCAATATAGTCTGGTGTTCGTTTGGTTTTTGGAAATAATGATACCTGATGCCTCTCTCCCGCAGTTCGTGCCGGGACACCAATTTTGAGGGTGAAATGGCAGGCAGACCCAGGCCGAGCCTTTCTCCAATAAACCTAAAAACGGCAGTTG
>DIKH01000124.1 GCA_002424495.1 Desulfobacteraceae bacterium UBA5623 | reverse complement strand
GCAGTAGTGCAAAACGGTAAATCTTCTTCTGTATTTATTTGATTATTATTTTCTATTTTATTTCTATCCATATTTATATTATCCTAATTTTTGATTTATTCCACAAGTCGAAAATAAAGCTGAATAACTTTGCACGACTTTGTCAAAAAATTATAACTTAATATATAGATTAATAATATGGGGTCTATCATGTATTTTGACTGCACTAATCCTCAAGTGATATCAAGTCGCATTCAAATTCCCACTGTGTCGGCTTCGTAGGTTCTGTCCTCGGCCGTATTACTTACACGCATAAAGAAAAACCTCCTTGTCGCCTTGTAGTCTTTTTAAAGGCAACTTGACATTATATTATTATTTCGTAATATGCGATTGAATGATTAATGCTCAGGCTGATTTCCGGTGCAGCACCCCAGTTTGAATGATGACGGCAGTCACGACAATCCCAGTCCTGCCAAGTTTTTTCGATCACAAAATCGAGACAATCTCTATAGTAGGGACAAAAAACATTTCTATCCCCTTTTTTCCTGATTGGTTTACATTCTGGATTCATAGGTTCCTCCTTCAAAGATCTGCTTATACCAAGTCGCATTTAAATTTAGCCTCAGGGTCTGTTCATTTGATTGCAAAAAAATCCTCTTGAATTTTGAATATTCTTAGAATGTTAGGTCAAAAACAATAAGGTAAAGACAGTATTTTAGTGCAACTGTTTAAGTAGTAAGTGCTTTGGGTAAAAAACCTGTTGGCCCTCAGGACGGGTTTTTAAAAATGAATACATTTTAGTAATAAGATACGGTATTCACCCTATTTATTTTTCAACCTTTCGGAATCAAAATAAGTCAGGATTTAAAATTTAGGATTAAGAGAGAATCTAACCCGAATAAGAATATACAGGGAGTTCGATCATGGACATTAAGGATTATTGCTCAAAATTACAAACTGAATTAACCGTATGGAAAGCAAAAGTATATGATGTTGTCAGAAAATCCGATAAGGCGTCCAGCGGTGATAAAGAAAAAGTTGTTCCGTACATCAATGACATCCACATCATGAATTGATTCAATGAAATGGAGAGCGTTATTATGAAAGACAAACGTAATTTGCACATTAAGATACAGGAACTTTGTGATTGTTATGCGACCACCGATCCGCTCAAAGAAATGTCCGCATTGAAAAAAGATGAGGACAGAGATGAGGCGGCATTAAAATGGTTGGCTTTGGCTACGCTTCATGGAATTAATTCAAACGCTAAAAAAATTACAATCAACAAATCTAAAGGTGAAGATATTAGTGCCATCGCCGAATACCGGGCTGCCAAACTTCCGTCTCCGGGGATAATAATTGGTGATAAAATCATCGATGCTGTTCGCACAATTACCCATCTGGAAGGAAAAAAGGGGAAGACACATTTGGCGCTAGGGATTCGTGATGACAGTTTGGAGATTACAGTAATTTTGAAAAGGGAGAATGACAATGAATCAATAACCCTGAAATTTCCCGAATAATGAAATTTGTGATGGCAGGAAATTAATGCGAAATTTAAAGCACAAAATGGAGGTAGGACATGTCGTTACCAAAAGATTCCTTCCAATCGGCTATTCAAGATAATCTTATAACAACATGGAAACAGTTCATAGACAGAATGGAGGAGTCTCTGGACATGCTGGCTAAGGGAATTGATGAAGCCGCCGAGATGAGCAGTATATGTACATCCGAGTGGTGTGAGGCGACAGAGCATGTCATTGACGAACTCAGCAACAGCATATTTTCCATTAGTGAACCCCGCTGGGCGTCTGACGACGACAGTAGGAAGATTAAACAACTCAGACGAAGGCTTCACGATCTTTACGCCAAATACAAAAGCGCCACCCGATAGATAAATACCCTCAGGATGGGTTAAAACCTGTGCACGCGACTGACCTTATCGTCCGTGCACGGGCTCAAACCACTCATCTCGGTTTTTACATGTAAGGCCTTGGTGAGTGCAGACAAAAGGCATCAGTAATCCTGGCTGCCGATGTGCCGGAATTCTACCATCAATGAATAGGGGAGGGCTTACACAGGTGTTCTTCCTCCATGGCCAATCTCCCGCATCCGGCACAGACATATTTCATATTTGCCAGCTTATCCTTGCACATATGGGTGGTATCAACCTTCGGAGCACCGCAAAATGTACATTTTGTTTCATCTCCGCAGGGATTGCATAGATGCCCCGGCTCATTTGCTACTGCTCCGCAATTTTTACATGTATAGGCCATAATTTTTACCCTCCTTTTGTTTTTGGTTTATGATGAAAGCTCACTTAATTTTACTATTAGGGAAGGGGCCGCTGAAAAAAAGCTCTTCCTTATTTTGCAAGTCTGGATGTAATGGTTGCCACGTGTTTACCCTGGAACCGCGCTGCAGCCAATTCATTCTCACTCGGCATCCGCTCGCCCTGGCCGCCGGCAATAGTCGAGGCTCCGTAGGGTGATCCTCCGCTAATCTCGTCTATTCGCATCTGCCCCTGAAAGGTATAGGGAAGCCCAACGATAATAAAGCCTTGATGAAGGAGCGTGATATGAAAACTGAGAATTGTGGACTCCTGTCCCCCGTGCTGGGTCGCCGAACTCGCAAAGACGCTCCCGATTTTTCCGACCAATGCCCCCTTTGCCCAGAGTTGCCCGGTGGCGTCAAGAAACTGGCGCATCTGGCCACACATATTTCCGAATCGTGTCGGTGTACCGAATATGATGGCATCGGCATCTGGAAGCTCATCCACCTTGCAAGTGGGAATATGGGAAAACGTATTCTGCACATCAACTGCGCCCATTTTAACCAATACATCCTGCGGCAGGGTTTCAGGAACGCGCCGCATTTCCACATTAGCACCGCTGACTTCTCTTGCTCCCTCGCAAACAGCCTCTGCCATACGGTGGATGTGACCATACATGGAATAATAAACGACCAGAATTTTCATTATGTGACCTTCCTTTACCGGCATTCAAATCTATTACGATGATTTTTGTACTGCCTCTGAGGTTAATCGTATCTATAAAGTTACACTTCCGACGAAAAAAGTCCCCAACATGGCCTGTCGGATCCTGTAAGTACCATAGGAAAGGTCAGATCTTTAAGGAATACCAGGAATCATGTATCCTTATTGAAAAAAGGCTGTATTTGTCATACGGTAACCATCCCATCACAGAGACGTCCATTGCCAAGGTATAACAATCTGGTAGAGTTATGTTTATAAATATTTGAGGTTTAAGGTACAAGGTGCATAGTAAAAGGGTTTGTTTCATTGATTGTAGAATTTCCCCTCATGCCTCACACCTTCATGTAACATTCGTCACGGGTTCAAGGGCTTAAAGGTTCATGGCTTACCCCGTTACGCTCGGGGTATACCGGCTTATCTTTTATTTCGTTTGACGCCCTCTGTTACTCTTCCACATCACTGTGCGGTGCATGGCTGAAATTCATAACTTTTTCCACCCGTATGAAAATCCTTCTTTCTACCTGGGGGAGAGGCTTTTCCCTATAGGCGTCTGACAAAAAGCCGTCCAACATGGAAATCTCCTCCACCTTTTCGGAATTGCCGAGTATTTGGAACCCCATATCAGTCACGGGATACCAAACCACAAGGGCTATCCTCGGATTGATGATGAGATTGGATAGCGTACCCGGACAAAACCACTCGGAAACACTAATGAGGCCCTCTTCCTCGATACTTATTTTTCCTGAAACAGCCATGTGGGGGAGGCCATCGGCATCTGCCGTAGCCACAAAAACGCGCCCCGACTCACCCCCGAGTCTTATAGCCTTTTCGATTGCTTCCCTCATACTCACCGGATCCTCCGCTCAAATGATCCTAATTTCGGTTGATGGTTCCTTCTCGCCCCATCCGTATCCGGGATCTGTAAAACTGATGAATGAGACGATTCTAATGCAGTGTGTATTGTTGAACATTACATTGATTGTTATTTTCTGCAATCCATACGATCAGGTCCAAAGTCGCTCCGTCAATAATATGTTTTTGCCAGCCCAGTGCACCAAGCTTTTGGCTGACGCCCTTCAGAGTGTATTCACCGTCATCACGAACAATATATATTACGTCTTTGATGATCCGGAGAATCTCAGTGGATGTCATGCCTTTCTTAGAGAGTTTTTGTATTAAAATATCAGTAAGTTCTTGCACCTTATTTCCTCTCTGCAAAAATGTTAACAGAAATAATAACAGCAGATACCCTTCGCCTTATATTGTTCCCTGTTCGGACCACCCATGCTCACCTACAAGACTTACGAAGCGGACACCGCCAAGACTCTTTGTAAAAAAGGCACCATCCCTTTTTATGACCTCTATCAGTTCCTGGCTGATCCTGTCTCCCACAGGAACCACAAGGCGACCCTTTTCCTTGAGCTGTTTAACCAAAGGTTTTGGGATTCGGGGAGCGGCAGCCGTGACGATGATCGCATCGTAAGAGGCGTGCTCGCTCCAGCCAAGAGTGCCGTTAAAGATCTTGTAGTAAATATTAATATAACCCAGTTCGTTCAAAGTCTTTTTTGCCTTCTCAAGAAGGGGACCAATTCTCTCGATAGTGTAAACGCTCTCGCACAACTCTGCGAGAATGGCCGTCTGATAGCCGCTTCCGGTACCGATTTCGAGTGTCTTTTCATGACCTGTCAGTTCCAGTGCCTGCGTCATCAAGGCTACAATATAGGGCTGGGATATGGTCTGATCCTCTTTGATCGGCAGAGGACAATCGTCATAAGCATGACTCCTAAGGTGCGCATCGACAAAGCGTTCTCGAGGAATATTTGCCATTGCCTGAATCACCCGTGGATCATGGATTCCTCTGGGAACAAGCTGGGTTTCGATCATGCTTTTTCTGGCAAGGTCATATCGGTTCGTCATATCATTTCTCCTTTTGCATCTTTTCTCAGGAGGAGTACAAAAATACGTGTCAAAAAACCATTTCGACCTAAATTTATTTTATCAATAAATTACCGCAGCTAAGAATACGGTGAATGCTGTATTTTCGCTTTATATATCCTGTAGAAAATAAAAACGGTATAGCCTCCGCAGTTCAACAGATTTGATCCCTTCTCTTTCAATCCCCCATGCAACCTTGGTGTGTGGGTCTTTTCTGAAATGCCGTCCTTTCAGGCTATAAATACCGTTTTTACCCTATTTCCATCTTTTCTTGCCGCCACTATAGTGAGACAATCAAATCCTACAGACCGATAGAGAGGTTCCGTTGCTCAAATACGTGTTGTCCATAACTGTAGCCATGGGCCTGTTGGTTTCTCCCGAGGCGCTGACTGTCCTGGGAAACTCCGCAGGACTGGCCGGTCACGGGCTTTTTGGCTTCGTCATCCTGGCAGGGCTCATTCACATCCTTACCGTTTTGTCCTATGGAAAGGTTTATATTCACTATCCTGGCCCAGGAGGAGAGATCTGCCTGTTGAGGGCAGCTTTTGGCGCCATTCCGTCTGTGTTTACCCTGGTGTGCGCCAGGGTGACAGTAGCGGTTTGCACATCCACTGCGGTGCTGGCCACGGCTGGGTATGTCTTTAACGAAATCTTTTTGTATTGGTTTCCGAACATGGGGTTCTCTTTCTGTCTCCTCGGCACCCTCCTGGCCCTGAATCTTTTAGGAAGGAGGGTCGCGGCCACTGGACAGTTCATCTTTGTTGGGCTGGCCTTTGTTGGGCTTCTTTTTTTGTCTGTCATAGGATTTCTTCCGTGGGGAAACGCACCTCCTGCAATGCAGGATGAACCCGCTGTCTTAATGCATTTTCCCAAGGCAGGCCTTGCCTGCATCCTTCTTTTCGTGGGCTTTGATCTGGCCGTATTTGCCGGAGAGGATCAGAAAAACTCTGATCGAGCCATGATTGCTGCTATCCTCGCGGCAGGACTGGTCTTTGCTTTCTGGGGATGGGTCTCGGCATCCTATGTGCCTTCGGGAAGGCTGACCCATACAAGCATCCCGCACATAAGGGCAGCTCTCGCAGTGGCAGGCGAAACAGGAAGGGTTTGGATGGGAATAACCATCCTGGCGGGCGCTTCCGCCGTGGTAAATGTCCTCTTGTTGACCGTGTCCAGGATGTTGACCATTATGAGTTCACAGGGTCTGCTGCCTCGCTTTCCGGCCCTCTTTCTCCTTGCAGGTGCGGTAGCCGTGATGCTGGCTTCCGGCATGGCAGGAGAGCCAATCCTTGAAGTATACATAAAGGCGGGCATGTGGTTTTGGCT
>DIKH01000126.1 GCA_002424495.1 Desulfobacteraceae bacterium UBA5623 | reverse complement strand
TCTCGAACAGAAGATGCAGGAAGCAGACTCTGACGAGGAAAAGGCCCATACCCTGAAGGAGGTATTGCCTGCGCTAATTGAGATCAAAGATTTTACCCTGAGATCTTTATATGTGCGACGAGTATCAGAGAGGGTCGGAATCAGGGAAGAAGCGGTAATNNTAATGGCCGAACTGGAAAGGCAAACTAGGAATCCCGATGCGGATATTCCTAAAGGGGTCGCAGAGGGAGAGTTGAAAAGACCTTCTGGTAAAAAACCCCTTCATCGCGACTTTCAGTTGCTTGATCTGCTGGTGCATTACCCTGATACAATACCCAGGCTGATGGAATGTGATTGCAGGGCCTTAATCTCCGATTCAGGGATAATGGAGATTGTAGATTTTATATTTGAAAAATATCTTCTTGATGGGCCTGTCTCTCCTGAGAATCTGTTGGAAGGTCTTACCAGTGACCTCTGCCGCGAGCAGCTCAGAGAGGCCCTTCATAAACCATTTGTTGTATATTCGGATCAGGATGTTGAACAGGCTGTAACAGAATTTGAAGAAGATATACATCAGAGAAGGATCTCAGCATCCTTAAAAAAAGAAAAGGGCGANNTCGAGGCCCAGAATCAACTCTTAAAACAAAAAAAGCAAAGGGCGACATCGAGGCCCAGGAGGGAATACGATGGTTAAAACCGCTAATATGGTCAATATAAAGCGACTGATAGATATTGGTAAGGACAAGGGCTATATAACATATGATGATCTCAATGGCAACCTGTCGGAGGAGTTCGTAGCCTCTGAAGAATGCAGCAGTGATCTGATGACGATATTTGAAGAACTCGATATTGTGGTTGTTGATGAGGAGTCAAAAAAAGAGCTGGAAAAGGGCGATCGGGCGAAAGATAAAGATCAGGAAGAAAATCTGGACATAGAGGCCCTCCGTTTGGATTTTGCGGACACACCTTCCCGTGTCTCTGATCCGGTAAAAATGTACTTAAGAGAGATGGGTTCCATATCCCTTCTTACAAGAGAGGGGGAGGTTGAAATCGCCAAGAGGATCGAAGACGGCGAAAAAGAGGTATTGAAGAAACTTTTGGACTGTTCAATAGGCATTGAGTACATCATTGACTTGGGAGAAAAGCTCAAACAGGGAAAGATCAAACTGAGGGACGTGATAAATGACCTGGAGGACGACTACAACAATTACTACAAGCAATTGGGCGAGAAAAGGGATTCCCTTATAACGGTGATAGATCAGATAAAGGGGTTGTATCAGGATCTTACCCGCAAGAAGGTGGAGTTCAAGAAAAAAACCATTTCTGACAGCAAAAAGAAAAAACTTCAATCGGAACTTAAGTCTCTCTTTGAGGAAATTGCCAAGTCTGTGGATTCATTCAGGATGGAAAAGAGACAGCTCGAACTGATGGTTGATCGCTTTAAGGAACAGGTGGCAGAGCTTGAAGATTCAGAAAGAGATATTGCTGAGTGTATGTTGCGGATAGGCGGGAAGTCCATATCCTACCTTAATAAATGTATTGCCAGGATGCCTGAGACAGCCACCGATGATACGGTAAGCAGATCTCTGGGTTTGACCAAAAAAGAGGTCTTTTTTCTTAAGGCAAAGGCGGATAATGCCAAGGAGGTCATACAACAGCTCAGGGAACGTACGGATATGAATTCCAGGCAGTTAAAAAAGGTGTTAAAGGAGGTGGAAGACAGCCTCAGAAAGGCCAGGGTGGCCAAGCGTGAACTGATACAGGCCAACCTAAGGTTGGTTGTAAGCATTGCAAAAAAGTACACTAACCGGGGTCTGATGTTTCTGGATCTCATCCAGGAAGGAAACATCGGGTTGATGAAGGCCGTTGACAAGTTTGAATACCAGAGAGGGTATAAGTTCAGCACATACGCCACCTGGTGGATAAGACAGGCCATTACCAGGGCCATTGCAGATCAGGCAAGGACCATACGTATACCGGTGCACATGATAGAGACGATCAATAAACTGATAAGAACATCCAGATATCTCGTCCAGGAACATGGCCGTGAGCCGACCCCTGAAGAGATTGCGGAAAAGATGGAATTTCCGCTTGAAAAGGTCAGAAAGGTGTTGAAGATCGCAAAAGAACCGATTTCTCTGGAAACGCCCATAGGCGAGGAGGAAGACAGTCATCTGGGCGATTTTATAGAAGATAAAAAGGTGGTCTCCCCAGGTGACGCCATTGTCAATTTCAACCTGGCTGAGCAGACCAGGAAGGTGCTGAGGACTCTGACACCCAGAGAAGAGAAGGTATTGAGGATGAGGTTTGGAATCGGCGAGAAGGCGGATCACACCCTCGAAGAGGTGGGGCGTGATTTTTCTGTTACAAGGGAACGTATCAGACAGATTGAAGCCAAGGCATTGAGGAAACTAAGGCATCCCAGCAGAAGCAGAAAATTGAAGAGTTTCGTTGAAAACAATTAGGTCCGGGCTAAGGGCTGCGGCCCTAAGTTGAGAAGATTTTCTCTTGACAATTCCCGGTCGAGTGAGCATTGTTAACCCGAAATAAAAAGGGTTGATTCGGGCCCATAGCTCAGCTGGAAGANNAGAGCCACCGGCTCATAACCGGTAGGTCCCTGGTTCGAACCCAGGTGGGCCCACCAAGCTATAACAATAGAAATAAAAGCGCTGAGCTGAGACCTTTGAAAAATGCTCAACTTTGTGCCAAATCAAGAAAGACGAAAATTTTAACCACAGGAATACATTGAGTATTTCGAGGATTAAAATTTGAGCCTGACGCCGAGTTGGTGCAAAAGGGAGCGTTTTTCAATGGTCTCGAACTAAGGGCGCGCCGCTTATGGGTGCGCCCTTAGTTTTTTGCCGTTTTCCAGTTCAAGGCCGGAGACCTCGTGCCCAGGATCTTATCAAAGGTATCTATCCCTGATGTTTCCTAAGACAAGCGATGTTCTCGATCTGGTAGAAAATATTGCCCCAAAAAGGCTTGCAGAGACATGGGACAATCCTGGCCTGCAGGTTGGGTCACTCAATCAGGAAATTAAAAAAATCATAATGGCTCTTGACCCCACCATGGAGGTCATAAGCTCTGCCGTCAGGCAGCGAGTCGATCTTTTATTCACCCATCATCCATTGATTTTTAGCCCCCTTTCCCAAGTTGTTACAGACCTATATCCGGGCGATGTGGTCACAGAGGCCATAAAAAACGGAATTTCAATAGTTGCGGCGCACACAAATCTGGATGTTGCCCCGGAGGGAATCAATGACGTTTTGGCTGACATGCTGTGTTTGAGACACGTGGAGGTCCTGGAAGAAAATTCCCTGATGGATGGCGCCGGGCTTGGAAGATTGGGCTACTTGCCTGAGCCCATTGGGATTTCGGCTTTCCTTGAGCAAGCAAGGCAAACATTTGGCTGTGAAAGACCGCGCTTGGTCTCTTCAAATTCAGATATCTCTATCCATCGCATCGCTATCGTAGGAGGATCAGGGGGAGGGCTGATTCCCCTCGCAGCCAAAAGGCAGGCCGATATTATGATAACCGGCGACATCGGCCATCATCATGCCCTTACCGCCAGATCGCTCGGAATAGCCTTG
>DIKH01000263.1:2100-3740 GCA_002424495.1 Desulfobacteraceae bacterium UBA5623 | reverse complement strand
TGATGAAGTTCTTTGAACTGAAGGTCGAGCTTGAACCCTAACGTCTGTTCCCGCGACTGCATAGCGCCGGCAGGATATCATCGCTAACATGCGCGTCCTCTTCCATGGTGACAACAGTATCAGCCAGTTCGAGGGATACGATCAGCTGATGGAGTTTGACTGGGAGGGGTACCAGAAAAAATATGGGGATATCCAGCGGCTGGACCGGACTCTTGAGGCGGAAGAGGACAGCCCCAACCGCTAAGGTTTCGAAACAGGCAGATGTGCTCATGCTCTTCTACCTTTTCTCGGCCGAGGAAATGCAGTCGCTCTTCGCCCAGATGGGATATGCCTTTGATCCCGTAACCATCCGCCAACATTGACTATCAGCAGCAAGAGACCGGCCAGTCCATCCTGGATCTGTTCCAGCAGGAAGAGATGCCAAAGACAAAAATAGAGATCATGCTCAAACATTGGCGCGCCGCAGGCCGCCATGCGCTGGTGCGAACTGTTCATCGGCTTACCTGCCGCTCTTCCGGTAAAAGGGCGGTGCAACATCAACACCATGACAAGGAGAAGACAATGAGTGACAAAAAGCTTTCCCAACAGAAGAAACAGGCCCAGCTGGACGAATGGAAGGCTGAGGTCGACAAATTCAAGGCCAAGGTGTCTGGAGCCACTGCCGAGGCACAGCTTAAGCTGAAGGAACAGATCAAGACCCTGGAACACAAGATTGAAGAGGGCAAGGCCAAACTGGCGGAAATTGCTGCCGCTAAAGAGGACGCCTGGGAGTCGATGAAGGACAGGGTGGAATCCGGCTGGAAATCACTGAAGTCTGGAGTAAGTGACACCATAGCGAAGTTCAAAAAATAGACCTTGCCTGACCTCCGGCTCAGCGAGCCAGGGGGTCAACCAGCAACTATGATATCCGGCAAACAAACAGCGGCCTTAGTCCATGGGCCGCTGAAGGGAGGGTTCTCCATGAAAAGCATCGTGACAATAAGCATGAATCCGGTTATCGATTAGGGCTCAAGGGTTGAGCATGTCGTGGCTGAGCGAAGGCTGTACTAAGAAACCCCCTCGTTTTGATCCCGGAGGAAGGAGGGGTGAATGTCTGCCGGGCCATAAAAAAGCCCAGACTGACAGGAAGGCAGTTGATCGATGAACATTGCATAAAAATTAATGACAAAGCAGACAGTAGAGCGGTGGTCAGATATCCTTTTAAAGAAGCCGGGCTGGAGCGGTCTGCGCTTTTAAAAGCCCCCACCATCGGCGGAAAATATTTACTCGTGAACGGAACCAGGATGGACAATAAAACAACACCGGAAGCAGAACACTTAAAAAGCGTTGCCCGGGATGAAAGCTGGATACACAAATGGGTCGGCCGGACACTGTTACTCATTATGGCTGTTGAATGGGTCTTTCTGCTGCTCGATTCCCGCTGGTTATCCATGTTTCTGGTCACCATGATTATTGCGGCCCTTATTGCTCCCACGCTCTTCCGCAAAAAGCTCGACGTTGATATACCTGTCGAATTCCACTTCACGGCCGTCGTCTTTATGACGGCCTCTCTCTACCTCGGAGAGGTCCAACGTTTCTATGAACGATTCTGGTGGTGGGATATTGTCCTTCACGCATCGGCCGGCTTGCTGATGGGGATA
>DIKH01000263.1:0-1984 GCA_002424495.1 Desulfobacteraceae bacterium UBA5623 | reverse complement strand
TTTGGCTTTAACATGCAAAAACCGATGCTGGGTGATCCTTCCGGCCTGACCGACACCATGTGGGACATGACAGTCAATGCTATTGGCGCATTTATCATCAGTTTTTTGGGATGGCGGTACCTGAAACGTAAACAGATCTTTTTTGTACGAGACTGGATTCGAACATTTATTCAAAAAAATCCATCGTTGTTTCATAAGGAGCGGGAATAACCACACTCCCCTGTTACGACGCATTTATTCGTCACCGATTATCTTCACCAACACCCTTTTCCTGCGGCCACCATCAAACTCACCATAGAATATCTGTTCCCAGGTGCCGAAATCAAGCTGACCATCGGTTACCGCTACAACCACCTCTCGTCCCATGACCTGACGTTTCAAATGGGCGTCGGCATTATCTTCACCGCTGTTATGACGATACTGACCGACAGGCTCGTGGGGAGCCAGCTTTTCGAGCCAGACCTCATAATCGTGGTGCAGGCCGGATTCATCATCATTGATAAAGACCGATGCGGTGATGTGCATGGCATTCACTAAGCATATTTAGTTATACGATCCCATTTCTTCTACATGGTCAGTTTCCAAGCATTCCCAAAAAGGCCCAAACCCGGTCAGATCCTGGTATTATTATCGCTTACCAATGCGCGTCTCATAATTTTTCAACAAAAAAACACGCCTGTCAATTAAGCCAATCATAGTCTGGCCATCTATGATGTTGGTTGGGTTCTTGGCAAGCCTGTCATCTTTGAGATAATCTTAAAAATATTTTATCTGATATTTGCTTTATCGGATATGATTTTCGGAAAAATATTGACTTTGGATAGGGAGAAACTCAGGAAGAAGCTCAACTCGCAATTTTGCTTAAATTCTTAACCTTGCCACTGGTTCCCATCAGATTTCTTCTCCCAAATTTCTGTTAAAAATATCTCAATTGTGATTGAATAAAAAAAACTGTTTGTGACGAGGAGAATCAGGAATAAGCTCTTCTTTCTACTTACCTATCATTGCTTAACCTTGCCACTGGCTCCCTTCTGATATTTCTGCTTTGATGTTGCTGTTTGGGTGGGATTATTATAGAGTATTTTCAAAGATTTATGGATGGAATTGGAGTGGGCTGTCATTACCATCTCTGGCGGCACTGTTTTTTCAGGAGGAATAGCAAAGAGAACTGACCGGGCTTGATTCTGGTGCGGAATAGGTGAGGATAAATTTTTGTTTTCCTGCAGGTTCGCCCGATAAAGCGATTACTTATCACCTATCTTGAGTAGTAAAAACTGCCTTTGATATCCGATAGCTGGTTTAAATGTCTGATAATCATTGGTCAAAACAAAGGACAAGGAGGATGTTTTTGGAAAATTTACATTTGAAATGGCTAGCAACTATGAAAATACTATTTACTTTGGCAATAGCTTTTTCCCTTACTGGTTGTGGTAATTTCGCAACAGGTCGCTACTCAATATCGACTGACAATGCCGTTGCTCTTCGTTCCTTGAGTGGAATACAGCTAAATGTCGGAAATTTTACAGATAAAGATAATATTTCGGAAATCTCTTGCCACTCTCACGGCCCTGTTACGACTTTGGATGGAGAAACGTTTGCTAGTTATATTCAGAAGGCTTTCACAGATGAACTAAAGATGTCAGGTATTTATTTGAAGACAGCACCAGTAACAATTACCGGCAGATTAGATCATATTGATTATTCAACTGCTTTTGCAAGTAAATGGGATTTAACGCTTACGTTAAACTCTTCAAATGGAAAATCTGTAACCGTCACAGAAAACTATGATTATAAAGGATCGGTTTTTGCCGCTCCTGGTGGGGAATGCGTTCAGGCTGCCTTAGCGTTTGCCCCTGCTGTCCAAAATCTTATAGGAAAGGCAATTGAACAATTACCTGAAATTTCCAACTAACGGCTTGATCCGACCGCTCGAAAAAACTGGTCGAACATAGAGAAAAAAGAAAATGAAAATCATTTTAAACAA
>DIKH01000372.1 GCA_002424495.1 Desulfobacteraceae bacterium UBA5623 | reverse complement strand
CACAAAGCGGGCGATAAAAAAAGACGATGAGGCGCTGATGGATTTCGCCCTTGATTGGCTGAAATTCAGCCTGTTCGGGGAAAAGACATTAACAGCAAGATAGTATATCACCAATCCACCTGAACACTTAGCCAACCAACTCGTTGATCCCCTCTTCCCAGGCTATCATCATCCTCCGCGTTTCCAATCCTGCTTCGGCCAGACGGCTGAACGTAGAGACAAAATTGCTGCCGGCAAGGAGAGATAAGCCACGGCAAAGCGCTCCAACACCTTCCTCGGGGAGATCAATTCCTTTCCCATGCTTTCACAGATGTTACGTGGCGCCAGAGTAAAAAAAGGCCACTCCTTAAAAGAAGACGAGGTCTTTTCAGGGGATTGGCGTATCATTACTTTACCCTGCAATTTTTTTCACCTCAACTTTTTCGGCTAATCTGGATATTATGTTCCCTGAGATTAACATGCCAATGAGCAGAATAATCAGGACAATAAAGACACCAATAAATCTAAGAGTAAGAGTTCCGATAAGCCATGTCCAGTTATCCTTCATGATCACGACAGTGGTCCCCTCATTGTCCCCTTTTGAGACTGTAATGGAATGCCAGGGGAGTTTTCCGTCATCTTCAATATAGGTGGCATTTTTCCACTCCCGAAATTTAATGTCCGGCAACTCCTTTAATGCCTCCTTATAAAATGCGACGACCTCGTCGTGAGACATTCCGGTTTTCAATTCCAACCTGGCATCGGTTTTCTGCGCGGCTTTGCCTTCAGTGATGACAGGCACCCCAAAAAAATCATCAGCACTTGAATAAGTGGGAAAGATCAAAAACAATATCCAAAACAGATATAGATATTTTTTCATTTTTCAACCTCTGTCATTTCATGGGAATTCAGTTCCGGTATTTATTTGTACCACATTTTCCGTCATAACTAATCAAACATGGCAATAAACATCCCGGCTGCAGCAGCAGAACCTATAACGCCTGCCAAATTCGGCCCCATCGCGTGCATCAAAAGATGGTTCGTCTTGTCCGCCCTCATTCCTTCCATTTGAGAGACCCTTGCCGCCATGGGTACTGCAGAAACCCCTGCAGCACCAATAATAGGGTTGATTTTTTCCTTTATGAAAAGGTTCATGACCTTGACCATAATAATACCGCCCATGGTGCAAACCGCAAAATCAATTAGCCCCAGGCTGAAAATCAATAAAGGCTTCCAGCTCAGGAAGTTGTCTGCATGCATCGTTGCGCCCACTGAAAGACCCAGAAAAATAGTTGCGATGTTCATGAGCGCCCCCTGAGCAGTCTCAGTCAATCTTCCCACCACCTCGCTTTCCTTCATAAGGTTGCCAAGCATAAACATCCCCATCAGAGGGATCACAGAAGGTACCAGCAATGCAATGATGCCTGCCGTAACAAGTGGAAAAAGTATCTTTTCTGTCCGGGAGACAGGCCTGAGCTGGCGCATACGGATCTTTCTTTCCTTTTTACTGGTCAGCATTCTGACGATAGGAGGCTGAATAAGAGGCACCATGGCCATGTAGGAATAGGCTGCCAGTGCGTTTGGACCGAGCAGTTGAGGCGCCAAGTGCTGGGTGAGATAGATGGTAGTAGGACCATCAGCGCCGCCGATGATCCCCACAGAAGCGGCCTCTTTGAGCGTAAAACCGGCTAACACCGTGCCGGTGAATGTGACAAAAACCCCAAGCTGGGCGCCAGCACCGATGAGGAGTGTCTTTGGGTTTGCAATGAGAGGTCCGAAATCGGTCATGGCGCCAAGCCCCAAAAAAATAACACAAGGAATAACTTCCCATTCCAGGCCATAGTGATAAAAAATCTGCAGGAGCTGGGCATGGCCGTGGGAGTATCCCATAAGCGGGACAAGCGGAAAATTAACGATAAATATTCCAAAGCCTATGGGAAGCAAAAGAAGAGATTCATATTTTTTTACAATAGCCAAGTATATGAAAAGGCCGCCTATTCCCCACATGACAATGATATTCCACTGGAAATGGTATATTCCTGTCGTGTTAAGTGTACCAGACAACATATCCAGGATCTCATTAATTGTCATTGAACTTTCCTCTCTTGAAAAGGTGAGTAAATATGAAAGCAGGGATACAGAAGATAAAAATTAGGATAATCTCATAGAACGGAAATATAATTAGATTAATGGCACAGCTTTTGTCAACATCAAACTTGATGGTCTCATAAAAGTCAAAACATGTTAACTTGCCGCAATAATTTGGTTTCTGCCTATCATGCCGCCAGAAAAGAATTGAATTGGCAAAAAACAAGCAATTGAATTTGTACTATGGATAAAGATTTATTCTTATCATCTATTCATACCCGTTCGGATTATTATACTGCCATCTCCATGCATCCGCGCACATGTCATCAATGCCCATTTGGGCAGACCAGTTGAGTTCCCTTCCCGCCAAAGACGGGTCAGCATAACATGCCGCCACATCTCCCGGACGCCGTTCCACAATCCTGCAAGAGATATCCCTGCCCGATGCCTTTTCAAAGGCCCTGACCATATCAAGCACGCTGTAGCCCTTGCCGGTGCCGAGATTGTATGTAACAACGCCTGGATTGGTTTTAAGTCTTTCAATGGCCCTCAAGTGTCCAATGGCCAGATCCACAACATGGATATAGTCTCTCACACCCGTACCGTCAGGGGTGGGATAGTCATTACCGAAGACCGACAAAAAGGCCAGCTTCCCAACCGCAACCTGTGATATATAAGGCAGAAGGTTATTGGGGACGCCGTTTGGGTCTTCTCCTATATGACCGCTCTTGTGGGCGCCCACGGGATTGAAATAGCGCAGCAGGGCGATATTCCAGGCCGGATCAGAGACATGAAGATCACGAAGGATTTCTTCGATCATCAGTTTTGTGCGGCCGTAAGGATTTGTCGCGGACAGGGGAAAATCCTCTGTTATTGGTACACGGTGCGGATCGCCGTAGACCGTGGCCGAAGAACTGAAGACGATATTTTTGACATTGTGCCTTGCCATGACCTCGCAAAGGATCAGGGTTCCGGTGATATTGTTGTAATAATATTTGAGTGGAATGGTCACTGATTCCCCAACTGCCTTAAACCCTGCAAAGTGGATGACCGCATCCACTGCCGAGCTGTCAAAGACTTGATCCAATGACGCCCGGTCCAAAAGATCGGCTTTATGAAAGGTCAGGGCCTTTCCGGCCAGTCCCTGAACCCTTTTCAAGGATTCCTTCTTGCTGTTGGAGAGGTTGTCTACAACTATTATATCATGCCCATCGTTTAAGAGTTCAAGACATGTATGGCTTCCGATGTAGCCCGCCCCACCGGTTACTAGTATCCTCATCGAGTCTCCTCACAAAATAAAACGAACTGTTACAACAAACGTTATGTCGTTGATTGTGCCCCCGCCCTGCCGGCAACCCAGCCGGTGGAAAA
>DIKH01000257.1:217-2747 GCA_002424495.1 Desulfobacteraceae bacterium UBA5623 | reverse complement strand
TTTGGAAGTTTGTTGGCCAGAATTCCATGGCCTGCCTCATGGTAGGCAAGGATCTCTCGATCTTTGTCACCCATTACCATTCCTTTCCGTTCTATCCCCATGAGGATACGATCACGGGCCTTTTCAAAATCTTCATTGAGAATCTGATCTCTTCCTCTTCTGGCTGCCATCAAAGCGGCCTCATTGACAAGGTTTGCAAGCTCTGCACCTGTAAAACCCGGAGTCGCCTTGGCCAAGTCCTCAAACACGACTTCAGGATGCAGAGCAACCTTGCGACCATGTACTTCCAGAATTTTCATTCTTCCTTTCAGATCAGGTGCGAGCAGGTTAATCTGTCGGTCAAACCGACCTGGCCGTTTCAGGGCTGAATCCAGGATATCCGGTCTGTTTGTGGCAGCCAGTACGACAACGGTATCTTCTGTATCAAAACCATCCATCTCAACCAGCAGGGCATTAAGCGTCTGCCCCCTTTCTTCCTGCCCTCCGGCAGAGGCACCACTTGTTCTACTCGCACCAACCGCGTCTATTTCATCTATAAAAACAATGCAGGGGGCATTTTTTTTTGCCTCTCTGAAAAGATCCCTGACCCTTGAGGCCCCAACGCCGACAAACATTTCAACAAAGTCGGAACCACTGAAGCTGTAAAAAGGAACGCCAGCCTCACCGGCCACAGCCTTTGCCAGCATGGTTTTACCGGTTCCAGGTGGGCCCTGCAGGAGGATGCCCCTGGGGATGGTCGCACCAATCTTCTTAAAATTGGCCGGATGCTTAAGAAAGGATATAATCTCCTCCAATTCCTCTTTGGCCTCAGGGATTCCTGCAATATCGTTGAAAGTAAGCCCAATTTCTTTCCCACTCAGCCTGACCAGTTTGTCACTGGCAAATTTGCTCTCTTCCTTATTTTTAGCCTGTAATGACCACCAGACCATCATGATCAACATGACCACAAACACAGAAATAACGGTCATATAAATCAGGTTAAATCTGTCTTCCTTCACTACAACACGAATATTCTCCCCCTGAACTCTTTCCAGAAATTTACTGACATCCGGTACTGTTGTCACAAAGGAGTGATTATCTCGATCAGTGAAGACAACTCTGTTACCGGTAAATTCAAGCTTGACAATCTGATTGTTATTTAATCGCTCAATGACTTTGCTGTAATCCTGGTTTGGATGTCTATGCTCCATAAACCAGAGCAGAGCCATAAACATGCACAAGACAGAAAAGAGAAAAAAGATCAGTACGTTACGGACAAGAATGGCCATTGCAGTTGAGTCTCCAGGAATGAAAATGTTTTTTCAAAAAAAAACTGTCACTGATAATACAGTCGTGACAGAGAGAGCCAGGAGAACAACACAAGATCTTCAAAATCAGACAAAGCATTTTTTGGTCAGTCGACTACAGAGCTTCGCTTTCAAGATCTCTCCTCAGAGAAAGTATATGAAAAAAGCCGAGAGGATACAATTCCTCACGGCTTTTTTCTCATATCCACTTTCACTTATTTATGTTACACGTTTCATTCCCGCACTAATCCTTGTTGATATTACATGCCACTTATAGCTTTAAACCAGCCGCCAACGAGCTGAATTGGCCCACCTGCCTGGTACATGGCGCTTCCAAGACAAGCAACGACCCACAGTCCAACAATTCCTGTAAAGGCTGCAACACTACCGATTATGACTTTGTCAACTTCTGCTGAAGCAGTAGTTTGACTTCTATCTTGAACTCTACCCTGACTCTGCTCTTTCGTAAGTATTCTCTCACTCATGGCATCTCCTTGTACGGTTGAATAAATTGGCTTTATGGTTGTACCTCGCCCATCATTGTTTGCATAATGTTCATTGCACAATGCATACCAGAACAATGCCTGAATCGATGAGCACGGTCCGTATCATAATGTAACCGTATGATTTATTGAACATAAAAGCACGAGAAGAGAACCGCCTGCGACAACAAGTAACAGTATGCCCCTATGAAGACCTTTCCGGACACTGTCCCACCAGTGTCCCGCTACTGTCCCATCAGTGTACCAAAGGTGTCCTAGCGCTACACTTTTATTATGAGTACAATGAGAATTGATCCCATTGAAGGCTGGTTGTGTATCATTCTTTTGCTTAAAGCTTGGATAAAGAAAAGAGGGGTCAGAAGAGAGTGATAAGGAGACAGAAGAAACAGAGGAAGTACCCACCTAACTCTAATCAGTTATATTATAGCGATGCATCTGTCTATAGAGCGTCGAGCGGGCCATTCCCAAGAGTTTGGCAGCCTTTGCCTTGTTACCGTTTGCTTGGCGGAGAGCATTAACAATCTTCTCATCTTCTGACTGATACTGAGGAGTTGTGGAAAACGCACCTGTTGAGGTGCGCTGCGAAACATGAGGAGAAGGGAAAACGGATGTCGACAGAGCTTCCTTGACAGATGGCCTCTGGAGTTCTTCCGGCAGATGTTTTAATTGCAGCACCGCATCCTGACAAAGGACACAGGCCCTTTCTATGACGTGTCTCAACTCTCGAACATTCCCTGGCCA
>DIKH01000257.1:0-165 GCA_002424495.1 Desulfobacteraceae bacterium UBA5623 | reverse complement strand
GTTCCAGAAAATGGTTGGCAATCAGTGGGATACTGATGACCCTCTCTCGCAAAGGAGGAATCTTGATTTCAATGACTTTAAGGCGATAGTAAAGATCTTCCCTGAACTTCCCTTGTTTCACCATTTTCTGGAAGTCGGCGTTGGAGGCGGCTATGACTCGGACAT
>DIKH01000236.1:16570-20436 GCA_002424495.1 Desulfobacteraceae bacterium UBA5623 | reverse complement strand
CGCAAGGCCGAGGAAGAGGCCAGACACAAGGCCGAGGAAGAGGCCAGACGCAAGGCCGAGGAAGAGGCCAGACACAAGGCCGAGGAAGAAGCCAGACGCAAGGCCGAGGAAGAGGCCAAGCAAATGGCCGGAGAAATTAGAATAAGAATCGAGGAAGAACTAAAGGCATCTACAACAAGGTACCCGATTAGGCTGACTCAAGAACATGCATCAAAAAATTTTTCTGATGGTAGTCAATACCTTGGCGAATTACAGGATAAATTGCCACAAGGACATGGAATTATGCACTACCCCGATGGGAGGCAGTACGTTGGAGAATGGAAAACAGGGAAATATGATGGTTACGGAATATTGACTTTGCCGGACAGTTCAATCTATCTAGGCCAATGGAAAGAGGGAAAGAGAAACGGCAGTGGAACAATGATCTTAGCAAACGGGAGAACCTATATCGGTGAATGGAACAACGATCTTTACAACGGAAAAGGAACAGAAACATTTTCAGATGGTATGAGATATGAAGGTCAGTATAAAGATGGTTCTTTTCATGGACAGGGTACCTTGATCCTTTCCGATGGCAAGAAATATGTTGGCGAGTTTAAAAACGGTATGTCTAACGGCCATGGAATCATGAAATTTCCCAAAGGCGATTGCTATGAGGGCGAGTTTAAAAATAACAAGTATCACGGACAAGGCATCTTGGCCCTGTTCGATGGCAGAACATACAGTGGTCAATGGGAAAATGGACTTCCTCACGGATACGGTATTATGGTATTGGCGGATGGGAAAAGGTATGTGGGGGAATTCAGAAACGGCAAATTCATCAGCAAATGAGGAAGGTAAGTGATCAACCAAAGGTATTTTTTAAATAAATCATTCAGGAATTTGTACGGACAGCAGGTTGTGGACTTTTGTTGGGAAGAAACGACACCTAAAGGAGAGAGCACATTCATCTACCCTGATGGGACAAAGTACAGAGGCCTTTTTCAAGCAGGTTACTTTCACGGTAAAGGAACGATAACATGGCCAGATGGAAGCAGTTATGAAGGCCAGTGGATGAACAACCTGCCTCATGGGACGGGTAAGATGGTCCTTCATGATGGTCATATATATGACGGTTCGTGGAACAACGGGAGCGCGGAAGGCAAAGGCAAGGAAATGTGTCCTGGTGGAGGACAATACTTGGGTCAGTGGAAAGATGGGCTAAAAAACGGGCACGGAGAAATGATCTACGCAGATGGGAAAAAATACATAGGTGAGTGGAAAAACGATAGGTGTGAAGGCCGTGGAGTCCTGTTCCTTTCCGATGGCTCTAAGTATGAGGGGCAATGGAAGGAAGATGTCATGGTTGGTCAGGGCCTTCTGACATCATCGGACGGTAAGAAATATAAGGGAGAATGGAAAGGAGATAGATTCCAAATCAGCAAAATAATCTAAATTTGACCCAAGACGGACATGGTTTGACCGTTAGTTAAAAGAGGTGCTCAGATATCTTCATGGATTAAAGAGGCCGCACTCAGCTAGCAGGCCGGAACTGGAGCGCCGGCAATCCTTTGCATACGCTTCTTCAAGCGGCTGATGCGTCGGCATCAAGGTTACCACGCGTTTTTTATCCCTTTTCTCACGGGCTACCTGTATTTCGTCGGCTACCCCTTCGAAAAATATTTTTTGGCGATGCCACCGGCTGCAATAATGCCTGAAATTGCGGCGCCAACAATTCCTCTGCTTTTTCCCGCCCCATCGCCCGCTACGAAAATACCTTCCACATTGGTTTCAAGGGACTGCTGGGTGGTAAACTGGGTATCGAAGAATTTGATTTCCGGGGCGTAAATGAGCGTGGAAGGATGAAGAACGCCGGGGACGATGCTGTCTAACTTTTTCATGAACTCCCACAGATTATCCACGATACGGGCCGGCAGTCCCAGCGTGATATCTCCCGGGACGGCATTATAAGTCGCTTTGCAGTAATGGAAATGACGTGCTTCACTGTTGAAGGTTTCCGTTGAGCTTCTTCTTCCTGCCCGAAAATCACCAACCCTCTGCACGATAGGCTTTCCTCCACCCAACAGATGAAACTGCCGGGCGATCATCTGTCCGAATTGAGTGCTGTCCGAAAAAGGTTCGGTTAAAGAAACGGTGTTTAACAACGCGAAGTTTGTATTTCCCGTTTTCCGGCAGGACAGGGCATCTCCATTGACAAGTTTGAAATCTCCGTAATTTTCTACTGTTACGCGTCCGCCTGGATTGGTGCAAAAGGTGCGGACCCTATCGCCATGCCTGCAGGTGATAAAGATAAATTTGGGATCATAAACAGTCTGTGTCAGTAGGTCATAGAATTTCCTGTTCAATTCCACCCGAATGCCGACATCAATGGGGCCAAAGTGATGGGAAATGCCCAGTTTCCGAGCAATATCCCGAAACCAGTAAGCCCCGCTACGCCCCGGCGCAGAGAGGATTACATTTCCCGTATAGTGTTCCGTTCTTCCATTTTTCCTACAGGAAACAGCCCATCGATCGTGTCGCCTTTCCATGAAGACAACTTCGGTTTCCAGCAGCAAGGTGGTTTTCTTAAGCAGGCTCCTAAGATAGTTTACGAGAGGCTTGCCGTTATCTGTGCCCCAATGCCATTGCTCCGGCGCGATGAATTGAACATTCTGCTCCTGAGCTGCCCGTTCCCAAGCGTTGATCGCCTGCTGGTTTTCAATAAAGGTAACCTGATGACAGGGCTGAAATCCTGTAAAAACTGCCTTGACTTCCTGGATAAGACCCTGCGCAGTCTCCCTATCTATTTTGAGTTTGGCAAGGTCAATCCCTATCCTGTAATCAAAATTCAGTTTCCCATCATTGAGGAGCCCTCCCGATGGGTAGGTCTGACGGTCGAAAACAGCAATTTTGTCCACCCCGAGTTTCTCGAGCCATAGAGCAGAAAACAAACCCGCGGGGCCGGAACCAATAATCAGAACATCAAAATTCTTCTTCATGGCTTTTCACATGGAACGTCAAATGAGTGATTTTTATCTGAACTATAATCACCTATTATCACAAAAGACACCGCCTTCACCGCTTCTTTTAAAAACACTCCTCCATAGAAGCGGCGCATTATTATTCAAAACCACACCACGTCGTTATATTATCAATGGATTCGCGGGCGCTTGCCAGTTTGTTGGCGGGGAAGTCCTTATCGGGATAACCGATCGCAATGGCGGCGATTATTCGCTTAGATTCAGGGACATGCGCATATTTTCTTATCACCGTCGGGTACGACACACCCTGAACCTCTATGCAGGTGCCCAATCCAAAAGAAACGGCGGCAAGACACAATGTCTGGGCCATGGCTCCCATGTCGAACAGCGCCCCTGATTCCGTAAGCTTGCGATCCAGCAGCAGAATAATCACCGCTGGGGCATCAAAATAGCGAAGGCCTCGCTGTGCCCACTGAGCTCTCTTTTCAGTATCATCCCGGGCGATATTCATGAGGCTAAAAAGCTGCATGCCGATTTCCACCTGACGCCGACGGTAAACACTGTCTTTCGGCCATGCGCTGACAAGATGCTCCGCTGGGGTAGCTTTGCCGGCCAGAAACATCTCCACGTTTTCCCTCTTGATGTTCTCCAGCGCCTTGCCCGTAATGACCGCAAACTCCCAAGGTTGCGTGTTCAGGATCGAGGGCGCGCGTGTAGAGATTTCCAGAATAGTCCGCAGGACAGACCTGTCTATGGGAGACGGCCTGAAACCACGGATGCTCTTACGTGTTTTTATGGCCTCAATTACATCCATGCAAAGCCTTTTTCATATTTCAGAATATGCGGTAAGCGGTTTTCTCTAAACATACTTATATCTTAAGGTTGACAAAATCGTAAAAAGTCAAA
>DIKH01000236.1:0-16457 GCA_002424495.1 Desulfobacteraceae bacterium UBA5623 | reverse complement strand
TCCGCCTTTTTACGAGACCATCAAGGTTCATAGCAGAAAGCCAATCTCAAATCAACAAGAGCTTTGGTAGTTGATCCTCATGGTTCATCAAAACAGGACTTTACTTGAGATGAACAGATTTGATATGAATTTTAAACAGCAGGAAAAATGAAAACGGCAAACGAATTACATCCAATAGACGGGAGCGGGGTTGTCGATCCCCCTGCAGCTTCTATAACCATTGCGCTTCCTTGTGTAACTGAGCCGTGGTTTAAGCAAATTGTGGTGCAGTTTACTGAATCTCCTTTGGTCAAGATGGTTTTAATCATCCATCGCGGAGAAGGCAAAACATCATTTCCAAAGGCCGAATGGATAAGAACCTCCTCCCTACATGCTGGAAATACGCTCAATCTTATATGCAAGGAAATAAAAACGAAGTATTTCTTGCTTTTCCGGCAGGCAGCGCAGATTCATCTGGAAAGCCATGCCCTTGAGCGGTTTATAAAGGTTGCAGAAATAACAAAAGCAGGGATGGTATATTGTGATTATTATGACCTCAACGGTAATCGGCATCTGCCGCATTTTCTCAACGATTATCAGTTCGGCAGCGTCCGCGACGATTTCGATTTCGGATATCTGTCGTTTTTCTCAATGCGGGCGGTTCGCAAGGCGTTGGGAAAATATGGACCCGTTCCAAGGTTAAAATATGCGGGCTTATATGATTTGCGCCTGAAGGTTTCTGTGGAGCACAAACTCTTTCATCTCCAGGAATACCTCTATAGTGTCGTCCCGCAAAAGATGGAAGAGAAAGGCGAAGCGCACTTTGCCTATGTAGATCCTCGCAATCATCTCATCCAGAAAGAGATGGAAAAGGTTTTGACCCGGCATCTAAAAAACATAGGCGCCTATTTGCGGCCGCGTTTCAAAAAAGCCCCATCTGCGGGAGATTTTCCCGTAGAAGCTTCCGTGATTATTCCCGTTCGCAATAGGGCTAAAACCATCAATGACGCTGTGCATAGCGCCCTCTCTCAAAAAACCGATTTTCCCTTCAACATTATTGTTGTGGATAACCACTCAACCGACGGCACGACGGACATATTAAAGGCATTGTCGGCAATAGATGCTCAGGTAAAACATATTATTCCATCACGCCTTGATCTTAATATCGGCGGATGTTGGAATGAGGCTGTTTCTTCGGAATTCTGCGGCCGTTATGCTGTTCAGCTGGACTCGGATGATTTGTACAGCGGGCCATATACTCTGCAGAAGATGGTCGATCTATTGAATACTGGAAAGTACGCTATGGTAATCGGCTCTTACACCCTGGTCAACGACCGGTTGGAGGAGATCCCCCCTGGCCTTATTGATCATAGGGAATGGACGGATGCCAATGGTCATAATAATGCTTTACGCATCAATGGCCTGGGCGCTCCGCGCGCGTTTAATACGCTTCTACTTCGGAATTGCAAATTTCTAAATGTCGGCTATGGTGAAGATTACGCTATGGCTCTGAGCATATCCCGCCGCTACCGGATCGGAAGGATATATGAAAATCTTTATCTGTGTCGGCGCTGGGAGGGCAACACAGATACGGGCTTAAGCATTGAAGCATCAAATCGGAATAACGCCTTTAAAGACAGTATCCGCTCCATGGAAATCACGGCCCGCAAACAATTAAATACATCTGGGAGAGGCCGTAATAAGAGAAATGAAACCTGACATACAACGAAAGATATTTGCTTGCTTTGATGGAAACAGCAAGGCGGCATCTTTGGAGGGCTTGGCTCTTGAACTGTTAAGCCGACAGAAAAACACCTGGCGAAATTTGTCTGAATCTTATTCGGCGTTGGACAATGTTTCTGTGCGTGATCTGCATTGCGATGGATATTCCATAAAACTCCAACTTAACCATGGTCGTATCTTAAGCAGCGCTGCAAATCTCGATTTAAAATTTATTGAAAAGCGATCCTGTTTTTTATGCGTGGAACATCTTCCGGAAGAACAATCGGCTATTTTGTATGGCAATGAATTTCTCATCTTGTGCAATCCTGCCCCGATATTTCCCCAGCATTATACGATTGCCTCTGTTCGGCATGAACCTCAATTCATAGAGGGTTCCTTGGCAGCCATGTTTGCCTTGGCCAAAGATTTTGGAGCGCGGTTTCACGTCATATACAATGGTCCGTGTTGCGGTGCATCGGCGCCGGATCATTTGCATTTCCAGGCTTTTCTTGCAGGAGAGCTGCCCATTGAAAATGACATTAGGGATGAGCGGAAGCGTATTTTGGTGAAAAGTCATAAGGGTGTTTTTCTTTATAAAATGGAAGGAGTGGGACGCGCCGTACTGCTGTTGGAAGGAAATGACTGGAGGCAGGTTGAAGCTTATTTGTCAAGGATTATAAATGCCATCAAACGTTCTTTGAATGTATCCGACGAGCCTATGATGAATTTACTTTGTACATTTCACGAAGATATATGGCATGTCATGCTTTTCCCCCGCCGCAAACACCGTCCGGATGTTTATTTCCGTACAGATGCCGAAAAGATGCTGATCAGCCCGGGCGCCATAGACATGGCCGGCCTCGTAATTACGCCTCTTGAAAAAAATTTTACGAGACTGGATGTCTCCTTAATAAAGGAAATCTTCAGAGAAGTTTCGTCGGATGAAGGAATGGTGGCAGGCATTATCGAGGGTTTGTAACATCAAAGGCGCCCCGTGTTTTGGGAGGATCGTGGCAGACGTTTGGGCAAATTGCCCTTTATTTCCACAATCGGCCCATTTTCCATGTATTCGTAATCACCGTCATCATACAGGAAGTTTTCTTCACCGATAACCCATCGGTACAATTGTTGTGCATCATTCAGAAGGGGGGATGCCGGTATTCCGTAAACCCTCTTTTGCATGGTTTCATCGTAGAGACCAACGCATCCATGTGAAGCCGGACGTCCCGGAAGATCGCGGGCGTGAATCCAAAAGACCGCATTGTCGGGATCTACATAGAAGCGTAGGGCATAATCCATCGGATAGGGCATTTCTCCTTTTGGGGTTTTGTACAGGGATGATTCATGTTTTCGGTGATATGCGTCAATGCGAAAAATCCCTGTCGGTGTTGGATGCTGCTCGACTCCCGTAGCCGCCGGGAAAGAGAATTTTATCCTGCCGTACTCATAGGCGCCCAGCCACTGTTCACCAATATCAATCAGGATGTATTTTGCGTGATTTTGTGCCGGCAAGTAATAGGATGGCATGGGCGTATAATTTTTTATCTCTTCTATATTTTCGGGAACCTTGATGGTTATTCCCGGATAAACGTGACGACGGTCAATCCTGTCAAATCGGGCAACATAGCGCCAGTTTTCCCCAAAGAGCCTTTCCATGCTGTCCTGGGGCATGATGAAATATGCTTTCCATCTTATGGCACGCAAGCTGGGGTATTCTATCCTGCTGAGGTCTTCCTGATCCGGATCGTCGGGTCTGGCTGCCGGTTCGGAGATTGAGCGGGGGCATGAAAAGGCAAAAAGCACGATGAAAACTAATATGATGGCAAATGTAAAAAATTTTTCGCGCATACCCCTGAATATTCCGGCGGATATGATGTTTTACTCAAGGCTGGCACCAATTAGCATTTTTTGCCCTGAGGGTAAAGAGGAAAAGAAATCATTTGTTCTTCAGGAAAACGTATCTTTTCCTATAAAATCCTGGCGACCATTATGCCGGAATAAGTTTTATGGCTGGCGAGGTAACACTGGAGGGGTTCATCCGAGATGGTGACCTTCCCCTTGACCTTCGAGGCATTAAGAAGATGAACTTTTCCCTTGAGGCAGATGGCAAAACCAACATGGGCAATATCTAGCCCTTCTATGTTAGTGGTGATGGCGATTAAATCCCCATCTATAATCTTTTTTTCGATATGGGGCAGGCGGGACTTGGGTATGTAATACAGCAAACGACGTGATATATTTTTTTCAACAGCTCGTATTTTTCGGAAAATATCCTCACTCCCTAAAGCGGGATATTGCTCCCGATAGGTGGTCATGAAATGAAGCTTTTTTGATAGAGTTCGTCCGCCAAGACTTCTGGTTACGTTCGCAAGCAATCCCTTGCGTTGGTTGTCGAAAATCCAGTCGGAAAAATAGTGCAGACGGGATACATATTCGGAAACCGCTCCTTTTCGGTAACGAACCGTCTGAAGCAAAAATGCGTAATCATCAAAAGTCAACTTCCCATTTTTGATGAGCATGGCTAAAACCAGCGCATTTTCAACGAAGGTAACGCAGTCCATTTCTCTTAGGTTGATAACGAGTTTTTCCGGTTCTGCTGTTTCGAGGATGTAGGGTGCATAGGGAATGCCCATAAAGTATCGGCCTATCATGAGGATATTTTCTGGAGTGCATGAGAAGTCTTTTGTTGTGGACGATACATAGCATGATAGATTTTCGAATATTTCAACATCCTCTTGGCAGTAAACTAAAGGCAGTATATTTAAGACATGACACATATATGGAATTCGTCTTTGCATTGTTGTCGCGTTGAATTTGTATAACGCTGAAATATTATGCTTCAGGATGGATTAAGAACATCAAACCCCGTCTCCCTGCTTTTATTTAAGGGACCGGGGTTTAATAGAAATAATTTACGTTTACATCATAGATACTGAGTTATTTTGATTTTTTAACAGGAGCGGAAATCTTTTTTTTCGCAGGAACCGTTTTCTTTTTGGCTGCAGTTTTCGGCTTTGCCGCTTTCTTTGTGGATGTCTTTACCGTCGATTGGGCTAAAGCCTTTTTCTTTGCTTTACTAGCAGCGATTTTACCTTTGGCCATCGGTTTTTCACAGCAGATGATTTCACCCATGGCAGCTCCGCATTCATCGACAACGAGAACGACGCCGCATTCTTCACAACTTAACAAATCCCCCTTTTTGCCATTGCCATGCTTAATTTCCTCCTTGGTTAAAATTTTTTCGTCTTGCGGTGTGTGGCACTTACGATAAGTTGTTTTATCCAGCTATACTTGCAAGCTAACATACATCTTTTAGTCTCTGGAATCAAATTATATTCTCTTTCATAATGATTTTTTTGTTTTTTCCCCATTTTATGCAGAGTCCGTGGATTGCGAGAATGGCAATGCCGCCTTGAATTTCAAAGTTGGTGGAACCCTTGATTCCAATAATCTGCTTGGTTTTGATGCAACCGTAGATTGGGTGGGGGGGCGAATATCAGTTACGAGTCGCGCTATTACGGAATGAAAAATGAACTTGAAGCCAATAGGTATGGCGTATTGGCCGGAGTTGGATACACTTTTTGGATAGGAAAAAGCTTTAATCTAACGATAAACTTCGATCATTCAAGGCAGTTTTATGCCAGTGGAGATGTCAATTACCCATCCAATTCGCAATTTACGGCTCTGCATCTGGGGTTCGACTGGTATTGACCAGAGGGTTCGGTAGTAAGAAAAGCCTGATATTTATAATTTGATTTGACAATGCCGACCGAATTACGTATCGCTCCTTTGTGATTCCTATTCGTGATACTATAAAATCTCGACATTATCCTTTGATCAATATCACGTTAATTTGCGTGAATGTTGTTTTTTTCTTTGTACAAATATCTCAAGGGCCATTCCTGACAGAGTTTATGCTTTCTTATGGTCTTGTCCCGGCACATTATTCTAACCTTCGCGCATTTTTCCGGGCTGGTTTCATTCAACAGGTTTTTCCTTTCTTTTCGTATATGTTTCTGCATGGCAGTTTCTGGCATCTGTTGGGGAATATGTGGTTTCTCTATATTTTTGGGGATAATGTGGAAGATATACTGGGGCATGGACGGTATCTGTTTTTCTATCTGTTATGCGGGTTGATTTCTGGTGTTGTCCATATCTGGCTCAATATTGGCGCCGATGTGCCTGTCATTGGAGCCAGTGGCGCTACTGCCGGCGTGATGGGGGCCTATTTCATTCTTTATCCGCGAGCGCAGATAAAGACACTGATCCCTATTATTATCATACCTTTTTTTATGGAAATTCCCGCTGTGATTTTTTTGGGTATCTGGCTTGTGTTGCAGTTTATGAACGCAACCCATGCCTACGGAGCTATGGTAGGCATTGCCTGGTGGGCTCATGTGGGGGGATTTTTCTCCGGAATGGTTTATATCATTTTGTTTCTGTTAAAACGCCGATAAAAAGTTTTTGCTCCCGTATGCGTGGTTGGCGTTTCCAGAACCTTTCCTGATTCAGATTTTTGCAGATAACGGGCCTCGAGAATTTTACGGGCATTTTTGTTAATTTAATTATTTTGAAATATTAGCAGAAATTAATGAGGGCATTTTTAATAAAAATTTACTTATCTTCTTATAATGGCGCTTGTGGTTTGCAGTACATTGTGCTAAATTGCGCTGGCATTGCGCTTTAATTTTTAGGCGTCCTTATTTTTGAGGATAGGGTTGGAGGGGTAATTTCAGGCCTGTTTTGAAAAATTACTTTATTGAAGAAAGGGAGGTTTCATATGAAAAAATTCTTTGTTTTGTTGTCAGTGTTTGCGGTATTTGCGTTTGTGACGGTCGGTTTTGCCAGTCAGATGAATACAGGTTGCGGGGTCGGTAACATGATTTTCAAGGGTAAAGAAGGCTTGATGTCGCAGACAATGGCCATAACGACAAACGGTTGTTTTTCCAATAATCTTTTTGGCATTAGTTCGGGAACGGTGGATTGCAAGAAGGCAGGGGCCTTTGTCATGGATGAGAAGGTAAAAACATTCGTGGCTGATAACATGGATAATTTGGCCCAAAATATTGCCAGAGGAAGCGGCGAATATTTGAACACCCTGGCGGTCTTGATGGAGATACCGGAAGGTCAGCGGGCTGATTTTTACGCGAAACTTCAAACCAATTTTGCCAAGATTTATACGTCCGATACGGTCAGCCACCTCGACGTGGTTAAGAATATCGAAGTTGTAATGTAGCCATGTTAGAAACTTTGCTCTGATCATGAAACAACAGCAAGGGGGATACGGTTGGTGTAAGAAAAACGCATCCCCCTTTTTTTTTGCCCTGATGTTTTTTTCTCTTTTGGCGGGAAATGCCCCGGCAAACGAAGGCTCCTATGCCGACGCTCTCGTATTGTCGGCGCGTCAGAAAAAATTATATGATGATCCCTACTGGCATACCCTCCTTCACTATAAAAAGACCCTGTTCGGGTTGAGAAGCCTCATTGACGATCCTAAATTTTTCCTTGCCAGGGATGGAAAGACCAACCCTGCCGCGGAACTTGAGGCCACCATCCGCGCTTTTTTCCGGGATGACGACGGGAAAGCGAAGCATCCACTATGCAGGTTTGCGGCGCGCTGGGCATGGCTAAAGGAACAACTGTCAATTGATGTTTCAAAGCTGCCCGTCTCAGAGTGCCGACGCTTTGAAGACCTTGTCAGCCAGATAAAACCGGAATCGGTTTCTCTCGTTTTCCCCGCCTCGTATATGAACAACCCTGCCTCCATGTTCGGCCATACCATGTTGACCATTGATACGGCAGGCGGAAGCAAGCTTCTTTCTTATGCCATAAGTTATGCCGCTCACACAACGGAAAGCTTCGGGCCTTTTTTTGCTTTTAAAGGTATTTTGGGATTGTATCGCGGCTACTTCTCCACTCTTCCTTACTATACGAAATTGCAGGAATACAGTGATGTAAATTACCGTGATATATGGGAGTACCCTCTCAATCTCACGAAAGATGAAGTGTTGAAGCTTATCAGGCACGCCTATGAACTGGATGATATCTATTCCGACTACTATTTCTTTGATGAAAATTGTTCTTACCAGATTCTTTTCCTCCTGGATGCCGCACGACCATCCCTTCACCTGACGGATCAGCATAAGCCATGGGTGATTCCCCTGGATACCATCAGGCTTGTCGAGCGCAATGGGTTGATCAAGAAAAGCATTAATAGACCTTCCAAAACAACAAAAATCAGGCATATGGCATCGCTTCTTTTTCCCGATGACCGGGAAACGGCTCTTTCCATTGCAAAGGGAAACATAGCTCCGGATATCGTCATAAATAAACCGATTCCGGCGGATAGAAAAATCAACATCCTCAATCTGGCGTCGGAGTATCTCCAGTATCTTTATACAAGTCAGGAAATGTCTAAGGAAGTTTACGCCCATCGTTTTCTTGCAACCCTGAGGGTAAGAAGCTCTCTGGGCGCGTCTGAGCAGGAATGCGGCCATGTTCCTGCACCCGTGCCGCCTGAACAGGGACACCTCTCAAATAAAATAGGCGTCGGTTATGGCGTGAGGCGGCATGATGGTTTTGCGGAGGTGAGATACAGGGCAGCCTATCATGATCTGCTGGATGATGACGGAGGGTATCAAGAGGGAGCGCAGATTATTTTTTCCGGTATCTCCGCAAGATACTATCCTGCTGACGAAAAATTGGTTTTGCAGAAACTTGATCTTATCGATATTGCTTCCTTCACCCCGCGGGACATTTTTTTAAAGCCTGTTTCATACAAGGTTGCCACAGGACTGGTCCGGGAAGTGATGGACGATGGGCAGGATCATATGATCTATCGGCTCAACCCTGGGGGAGGATTTTGCTGGAAAACCGGCATGTTGGGGCTGACCTACGTTATTGCGGAAGCGGATGCGAATTTGGGAAGCCGCCTGGATAAAGGCTATGCCGTGGGTCTTGGCGGCGCCATGGGGTTTATCAAAAACTTGACATCACGCTGGAAAGCGTATCTATTGGCAAAAGACATTTATTATAACATGGGTGACAGGCACAATGCCTTTGAGTTATCTTTATTACAGAACATCACTGTTACAACAAATACTTCTTTAAGACTGGAAATTATATGGAGCAGAAAGCATGGTTTTGATGTTCTGAACGCAACCATTTTGGGCAGCCTCTTTTTCTAGGGGGGCGCGATAAAATAGCCAGGGGGGAAAACCCGATGTTTTTAAGACAGATAAAATTTCTGAAACTGTTGTCCATCATGCTTTTGGTGGTGGCGCTGGGAGGATGCATCGGAAAATTCATTTATTATCCGATGGAGGAAATAAGATTCACCCCGGCCGACCAAAACTTGTCGTATGAGTGGATAGAGCTGACTTCAAAAGACGGGACCAAAATATCAGGTTGGTGGATACCTGCCAGTCCGCAGCGGGGGGTTGTTCTGTTCTGTCATGGCAACGGCGGCAATATTTCCTATCTTGTGGATACCGCCGTAATTTTCCACCGCTTGGGTCTCAGTTCGTTGTTTTTCGATTACCGCGGTTATGGAAAGAGTGAAGGCTCTCCCTCTGAAGAGGGGACGTATCTGGATGCGGAAGCGGCTTGGTATTACCTTGTAGAAAACCGTAAGATTGCGCCGGAAAATATTATCATTGCGGGACGGTCGCTGGGCGGCCCTATCGCCGCCTGGCTTGCCTGCAGGCATAACCCCGGCTTGCTTATTCTGGAATCCACCTTCACCTCCCTTGCAGATCTGACCAGGGAACGTTTTCCGTGGTTCCCCCTGATTTTTGTTAGAAACTACCGATACGATACATTGCATTATCTCGAAGGGGTGCATTGTCCGGTGCTCGTTATTCATAGCCGGACAGATGAAGTGGCGCCTTTTCATCATGGACAAAAGTTGTTTGAGGCGGCCGGGGAACCAAAGATGTTTGTAGAAATTGAGGGCTCACACAATGTGGGATTTTACCGGAGCCTGCCGCACTATGAGGCTTCTTTGGAAGCTTTCATTTCGAAGTATTTGGAATCGGAAAAATGAGGACTGTAGTAAATTTCGTTGCCGTAATAACTTTCTTTTTGTCGATTAGTTTTTCTGCCGGCGCCGCGGAAAGAGCAAACCCTGCGTCCATTGAACTTCCGGAAGAAGCTTTTTCTTTGCTTGCGGAATCCTTTACGCAAGATTGCATTCTCTGTGCAAAGCAGATGCGGAAGGTGGCTTTTCGCATATTGACGAATCGCTTTAAGGCCGGGGATGTTATTCGGAGCGATGACTCCTGCTTGTTTGTGCGTTCTCCTCAATGCGGATTGCAAGAGTTAATGCTGACCTGCTATCCAAAAGCGCAAGAGAACGGCAAACCGCTTCTGTCTTTCCGGTTCCACACTGCCCAAAATAAGCTTGTTGGCATTGCCGAAAAAGATATTACCGCAAATCATTTTGCTGAGATATATTCAGCCGCGCCAGTGGGGGCTAGTTTTACAGGGGAGCTGGAAATCGTGCCTTTCCGTTATGGGGATGGAAAAACCTTCAATTATCATGTCAAGGAAAATGTTGTTGAGGTGCATTGCAAAATACGCTCCTTGAAACCTCTGGACAGCGCGGCCGGGGCGGAGAAATTATGATGAGATATTACAAAATTTGGTTTCCTTGATCTTTGGGTTGAAGGCAACTTACTGTTCTTCCTGAAGAGCCTCTACGGATTCTTCCGTGTCGTTCATTTCCGCTCTACCAAGCAGTTTCTGGGCTTCAACGGGTGGAATTTCCTGAACGGTTTTTAATTTTTTTTCGATGCCGCGGGAACGACGCACGGCATTTTCGATGTTATTGCCGGCTTCCTGTAGTTTCTTCAGGGTTCTGTCCAGGATTTCCCCGAAGCTGGCAAAATCCGTTTTCACGGCGCCAAGAATGGTCCAAACCTCGCTGGATCGCTTCTCGATGGCCAAGGTCCGGAACCCCATTTGCAGGCTGTTCAACAGCGCCGCCAGCGTTGTGGGGCCTGTAACGCTGACCCTATATTCTCTTTGCAAAAGCTCAAAAAGTCCTGTTCTTCGAAGCACCTCCGCATAGAGCCCTTCCATGGGCAAAAACATGATGCCAAAATCGGTCGTGTATGGGGGATCCAGATATTTATCCCTGATATTTTTGGCCATTTCCTTGATGATTCGTTCCAGTTGTTTTGATGCTTCCTCCACCTGGGCAGGATTGCCCCGTTCCTGGGCCTCCAGAAGCCTGAGATAGTCTTCTTGGGGGAACTTGGCGTCAATCGGCAGCCAGATCGTTCCATCCGTAGCCGCGCTGCGGCCCGGCAATTTGATGGCAAACTCCACCCTGGCGTTGCCCCCCTTTTTTGTAATCACGTTTCTTTCGTATTGTTCGGGTATCAATATCTGCTCCAGAAGATTGCCCAGTTGAATTTCTCCCAGGATGCCGCGGGTTTTTACGTTGGCAAGCGTCTTTTTTAGATCCCCCACCCCGGCGGCAAGGGTCTGCATCTCTCCCAAACCCTTGTGGACGAGTTCCAGGCGTTCACTGACAAGCTTGAATGATTCTCCAAGGCGCTTTTCCATGGTTTCATGGAGCTTCTCGTCAACGGTTGCCCGCATCTGTTCCAGCTTTTGGCTGTTTTCTTCCTGTATTTGCTGAAGTTTGGCTTCCACTGCTTCCCTGAGCTTCTCCAGCTTTTGCTCGCTTACCTGTGTCATGTTTTTGAGTTGTTCCGAAAAGATGTCCAACTGGCTTTTTTGCATGCTGCCGATGTCCATCATACGCTTGAGCTGAGCTTCGCTAAAATCTCTCAAAGAGCCGCTCATCTCTTCACGTGTCTGCTTGTTGTTTGAGGATGATTCCTCGCGGTTTCTGGCCATTTCCTCACGAAGCAGCCTCTCTAAACGTTCGCGATCGGTCTCAAACTGGTCCACTCTGTTTTTTATTCCCGATAATCGTATCATCGCAACCGCAAGCAGCAAGGAAATGATCAGAACAATAAAAAAAACAATATACGAAATCGTCATAATGCTTACCTCTCTTATCTGGCCGGCGCGATGAAGTAGCCTGTTTAAAGCCACAGGGAGAAATGGACATCGCGCTCCGATGCGGAATATATGGAAAAGGCAGATGCAAGTCAATGTTAAGAATAAGGGGAGGATGGAAAACCAACAGTATGCAAAGCTTTCATTTGATAAGACACTATGAATATATATTGCCATCTTCTTTTATGTGGTATAGATACGGGCGCTGGATATCCGCCGGATTTGCAGCAGAGCTTGAAAAGGACAGGTTTTAAATGCTCATCTATAACTTTTTCTTGTTCATGGCGGCCTTGCTTGCCGTTCCCTATTATGGCATGAAGATGCTTTTAACGGGCAAGTACCGAAGAAGTTTCCGCGCCAAATTTGGATTTGTAAAATCCGGCTTGGTTGAAAAAATGCAGGGAAATCCGCGGATATGGATACATGCAGTGTCTGTGGGGGAAGTAACCGCCGCCGCCCCGATTATTGACGCGCTCAGATGCCGTTTCCCGGAAGCCTGCCTTGTCCTTTCCACCGGCACGGAAACAGGGCAGGATATGGCAGGTAAATTGACGCAATCCGCCACCGCCACCATTTATTATCCTTTGGACATTCCTTTTGTTGTTCGAAAGGTTCTTGATCTGGTTAAACCGGACGTTTTTGTGGCAACCGAAACTGAACTCTGGCCCAACTTTATTCGCATCTGTCGGGCGCGGCGCATCGGAATCGTTATGGTCAACGGTCGTCTCTCTCCGGGCTCATTTAAGGGGTATATGGCAACACGCTTCTTCTGGAAGAGCGTAATAGGCGCGGTAGATGAGGTCGGGATGATTTCAGAGGGCGATGCGGCGCGGATGAGAGCGCTGGGCATGGAACCGGCAAGGGTGCACGTGATGGGCAATGCCAAGTATGACAGCCTGGCGGCAAAGGCGTCCGCCGGCGTAAGGAAGGAGATTGCAGGCAGGCTGAACATCGCTGAAACGGAAAAGGTCTTTGTGGCGGGCAGCACCCACGAAGGGGAAGAAAAGATCGTCCTGACCGTTTATGGCAAACTTCTGAAAACATACCCTGAGTTGACATTGATTCTCGTTCCCCGGCACATTGAGCGCGCTGGAAATGTCATTGCCTGTGTAAAGGAATATGGCTTCGGGGGCGACTTTATCAGCATGACGGAGATCAACAGGGGAAAGAGACGCCGCAGTGAGAAGGTTGTTGTTGTTGATGTAATCGGAGAGCTTTTTAAAATATACAGTTTAGCCGGCGTGGTTTTCTGCGGCGGTTCCCTTGTGCCGAAGGGAGGCCAAAATATCCTTGAAGCCGCAGCATGGGGGAAAGTTGTTTTTTATGGGCCCTTTATGGATGACTTCAAAAATGAACGGGCGCTTTTGGAGGAAAGCGGCGCCGGCGGCACGGTTGGAAACGGCGCTGAACTGCTTGACGCCATACTGAAAGTCATGGCCGATCCGGAAACGGCCGAGCAGATAGGGGCAAAAGGGAAGGCAATGATCGCAGCAAATATGGGAGCTTCACGAAGGTACGTTGATCTTATTGAAACAGTCCTCGCAAGAAATCCGTCCCTGCCTGCCAGACGGATGACACGATTAAGACACGATTAATGAAGGCCCTATGTTGAGGCGCGCCTCAAATATTCTTCCCAACGGGTGTCCACCCAGTTCTGCAGCTGAGCAACCTGTTCGGCGCTGATCTTGCTGAAACGACCCTGCCGTTCTATGTAGGCGATCACGGGCAATTTATTGCCCCTCTGGGCTAAAGTTTTGCTTCTGCCCGTGAGCTGGAATTTGCCGTCTTCGATTTCAAAAAGGACAACCATCCCTGTTTCAACGGCCAGTCTTCCTATCTTAACGGTGTCCCTGGGCGGATAAACCCATCCCGGCGGGCAGGGCGCCGAAATCTGGATATAACGGGTTCCCTTTATGCGCTTGGCTTTCACAAATTTGTCATAGAGATCAACGGGATAGGACGACGATACGGAAGCCAGATAGGGAATGTCGTGGGCCTCCATGATTTTGAGCATATCTTTTTTATGCTCCTGCTTGGTTAAGAATGGCGTTGTTGTTGTCAGGGCGCCGATAGGGGTGGCGCTGGAACGTTGTGTTCCTGTATTCATGTAGCCTTCGTTGTCGTAACATACAAAGATAAAATCTGTTTCTCTTTCCGCCGCGCCGCTCAAAGATTGTATGCCGATGTCAAATGTTCCGCCGTCTCCTGCAAAGGCCACCACAGTGATATCCTGTCGGTTTAGAGCCTTCAATCCGGCCAGTATCCCCGACGCTGAAGCGCCTGTGCTGGCGAAGGCGCAGTTCAGGCAGGGAATGACTACCGATGTAGTCGGGTATAGGCCGTGAAGAACGGTTAGACAGCTTGCCGGTATGGTCAGGATCGTGTTTTTTCGCAGGGCCTTTAAGGCATAGCGATAGGCCAGCGAAAGGCCGCATCCGGAACAGGCCCTGTTTCCCGGCAGCATGTACTCTTCTATATTGACCTTAAAAAGGCTTTCCGGCATCGCTTTATCCCGTGAAGCAATTGATCCATGTTGTTTTCGGCTCTCGGATTCCCGACGCGATGATTTTCAAGGAATCCTCTGAGGCTTCTACAAGCTCCCGCGGCTTTACGTCTCTTCCCCCCAGTCCCGCAATATAGTTATGGACTGGAACACGAATATCTGTGCTGTACAAAGCGGCCTTGAGATCGGTGCAAAGAGCGCCTTCGTAACCATAGCTGATGTCTTTTTCAAACACAAGAATGGCTTTTGCCTTGTTGAGGGCGATTCGGACCGCTTCTTTGGGGAACGGCCTGAAGACGCGTATTCCCACAACGCCCGCCTTTATGCCCTTATCTCTCAGTATATCCGCGGCCGTTGTAGCCTCCGTAGCCATCGATCCCATGGATGTCAGAGCCACCTCGGCATCCTCCATCCTGTAAGACCAGAGCATTCCGCCGTGGTTCCGCCCGAAGGCATCGGCGAAAAAATCGTTTGCGGCGATAATGGAGGCGGCGCTGTTTTCAAGAGCCGTTTGCAGTTTGTAGCGCAGTTCCATATAGCCATCACAGAGAACTCCCCTGTCGTCATACCGCCTCCATGGAAAGGTTACAGGATTGATGTTTCGAGGCTCATCCGGTGAAAGAATGGTATGCGGTTTATAGGGAGGCAAGAAATCCTTTACCGCCTCGGCTTCAGGCACCTCGATGGGCATCATGGTATGGGATAAAACGAATCCGTCGTAGCAAACCATGACGGGAACATAAACGGCCTCTGCAATCCGATATGCCTGGATGAGGGTGTCGATGATTTCCTGGTTGTTGCGGCAATAAATTTGAATCCATCCCGTATCCCGCTGGGCGATGGCGTCTTGCTGGTCGTTGAAAATGGACCAGGGGGCGCCGACCCCGCGGTTGACACAACACAGCACAATAGGCAGTCTGGAGCCGGCGGCCCAGTGAAGCTGTTCGTGCATATACAACAATCCGTGGGAACTGGTTGAGGTAAAGGCCCTGGCGCCGACGCTGGAGGCGGCGATGCAGACGCTTAGAGCGGAATGTTCGCTTTCCACGCGGACGTATTCGGCTTTCAATTGTCCCTGCTCAATGAACCGGGAAAGCGTTTCCGTAAGGGAAGTTTGCGGCGTTATGGGATAGGCTGACACAACCTGCACTTGGCAGAGCATTGCGCCGATGGCGGCAGCCTGGTTGCCTGTGACGATCTGAATGTCAGTCATCTTTTCCTTCTTCGTTTATCATGGCAATGGCCTTTGCGGGACATTCTTCAGCGCATATACCGCAACCTTTGCAATAATCAAGATCGATGCTTATCGGGATGGTTGCTGTGATAACTCCATCCGGACAGTAAAGCCAGCAGAGAAAACAGGCCGGCTTTTTCTTGATGAAGGGGATGCACTTGTTGTGGTCGATTGTCGGCCGCTTATCGCGCCAATCTCCCGTTTTGCCGGCTTCTCCGATAGCCGGTCTGCACATAGCGGATATGTTGTCATCTTTTTTCGTCATGTCAAACTATACGGCTGCCTTTACCGATGTTTTCTCAAAGGCGTCCCTCAGCGTCAAGATATTTCCCGTGACGACACCGGCGGGCAGTTTTTTTTTAAAGATTGTTTCGATGGATTCCAAAGACACAAGGGCGGTGGCCCTTGCAAAAGCGCCAAGCAAAGGGGTATTGACGATGGGAGCGTCTTCTTTGATTAGATGGCGCGATAAAGCAATGGCCGAGGCGTTGACTACGGCAATGTTGAAGCAACCCGGCACAGCAAGGTCTTCTGCAGACAATGGCGTGTTTAAAATGATAAAACCGCCGGATTTTAAGGAAGAAAAGACATCAACAACCTTCAGGATGGATGCATCCAATACAACCGCCGTGTCTGCCGTTTCGATTTGCGCAAAGGTGCGTATGGGTTCGCGGGAAATCTTTGTGGAGGCGGTAAGCGGCGCCCCCCGGCGTTCGGGTCCAAAAGTGGGGGCGGATGTCACCCCCTTGTAACCTTCGAGGTAGGCGGCTTCAGCCAGGATTTGGGCCGCCACAACAACCCCCTGGCCGCCCCTTCCATGCCAGATTACTTCATACATCTGTGAGACCCCTCAAACGCGGCATCAACATTAAAAAAAAGAAAAAAGCCACGGAATGCGCCGTCGCATTAGCAACCGAACCCCATGTAGAACAAAAATGCGAAGATGTCAACGGGTAAAATATACGCGAATTGCCTCATAAAAAATGT
>DIKH01000229.1:9269-14807 GCA_002424495.1 Desulfobacteraceae bacterium UBA5623 | reverse complement strand
CGGATAATACTGAAGTCGGGGCCAAGCTTATAGAATCCAAAATTGATTATATGATATCCTATCTTGGGGACAAGTTAAGAGAATCGGAACAAAAAGATTTTGTTTTGGCGGATGATTTCAGAGAACGTTCCGGCCTGCTCGCATTGTACAAGGCGATGATGGAGCCTGATTTCCCTCTTTATCAATATATTAAGGAGGCAGGGGATCTGCACGCAGAGTCGCTGAAAGATCCCAACAAGTGCCCTGAGGCATATAACAGCCTGAATCAGGCGATTTCAAAGATTTTTGAAGAACTATTAAAGAATCCTGACCTTGATGACGAGACGCGAAAGATAATATCTGCACTCAATGATATCTTAAACCAGATTGAAACGGCAGAGGGTTATTCAAGACCAGGAATTATTACCAGCGCAGCAGGCGATAATAAAGGGACCGGCAAGGACCCTGTAGAACTGGAGACAGTTGAGCCCATTCCTCCTGAACCTGAAGATGGAAATTTCAGGTACTATGGAAAACTCTATGATCTTGACACTGATGTAACCGTGGATGATCCCAATGATTTCTCAAATAAATCTAACGGGGTCCTCTGGTTCGGCGCACCTGAGGATATCTTGGGGCAGAAAGAAAATACAAACCCGTTCCTTACCCCGTTTTTCAGCGGAGGCGGGTTGTATGCACCAATAGTCAGCATGGGAGAGGTGAACAGGACCGAAATGTCAAAGGTGGCTGTGCGCAAGTATTCCTGGGAGGTAAGCCAGCGACAGATCAATGGAGATGGTGGTTCTGATTACCCCGCAACTGTATCAGCCAAGCTTTTTGAGAATCCCGACAACTCCATAATAGTTTTTGATTATTACAACAGCCCCGAGGTGGTGGCCTCTTTTGCAGGCTATTTGGGTGGCGGCATGGCTGGCCTCCATCCTGGTAACGGAAGCCCTGGGACACCTGGCGTGGATGATCCTCGTGACCATTCAACCGGAAGTTATGCGCTCTGGACGGCCATTAATGATTCACCTGTCCACCTGCACCAAGGTACGGCAGATGAGGATGTCCCATATACCTCCATGTTTAATCTCCCCGAAGGTTCAGCCCCTATTATCCCTCTGGATTCTTTCTTTGTTTTCGTGCCGGATCGCTGGAATGTTTCCGAGGACAGAGGTCCGACTTACTCCGTGACATTCGGAGGACGCAACCTGGTTGTAGACTCTGGCAGCGTGGATCAGGCAATAAATGACGTTATTGATGATAAAGAAACTTTTGATAAGGTCATGGCAGGTGAATTTAGCAATGATGAAAGTACCTATAGGGATTACGAAGGGCACATCGGGGATTTGTTGCCCGGTGTTTTTGAGGCAAATGATGCACTAAACAACCTTAAAAATGACGGCCTTCTGGCCTATATTTTCAAGTATGAGGAATACCTGATTAACAAGGAGATCGTCAGGAACTCCAATATCTCAAATACCTTGAAGGCCCGGTTGATGGCCGGAAGCGCCAATGCCATTGCCAGCATCCGCGATATGGACGCAGCGCTTGAAGAGATGCAGGATGCCAAGGCCAATTTTGTTCAGAAAGACATACACGGAAACTGGGTAAGGACTCAACAGTGGATGCTAAGGCCGAATGACACTCAGATCCAGATGTTGAACATAACCCACAGGGGTAGTGGAGAACTCAAGGGTGCTTCAGGCATGGATTTTTCTGCTTTCTTGACTGAATCATATAGCAGAAATCTGTCGGTTAAAGACCTGCCATGGGATTCATGGCTGGGGACAAGAACAAATAAGTCAGGGGTAAGATATATTGAAAACTGTTCAAAATCCCCTGAGCTTGAAAGAATGTATGTCAAACTGTTCAACCCAGGGGGAGAATACTTGAAAGAAGAGAGGTCTTTTGATCCCAGGGTTGAATATAGCGACAGGCAATATATAAGCAATGAGGAGTTGACCATTGCGAATGAGGAAAACATTAATAGCCCAGCTCAATATAGCTATGATACAGGCGGGGATTTTGGTGTTAATGAGTATCGTGTAGAGCCCGGTACAGGCAAATTCAACTATGTGTTCGGCGACAACAGTCTAAACCACATGGAAGTCGCCTTCTTTGCTGTGGGAGATGGCGCCAATAATGGCAATAACTACCCATATAGTAATAATGTTAATGACATCTGGGACGCCCTCAGGGTGAATTCTAAACATGAGCCTGAGATCGCGGAAAACAATCTTGAGATCGTAGTTGATTCCACCAGGAATGGTGACCGCAAGTATAATTATTTCAAAAATCCCATTGATGTTATCTATGTACCTATGAACCGTATGATTTGGAAGGCGAAAGAGGTTCCGGTGAGCTAATGTTAGTGGGTGCTCAACACATATACATCACGGCATAATGTAAGGAAATAATTAAAAAGAGCATAACATCATTGATTATGCTCTTTTTATTTTTCCATGGGGGCAATTTTAAAGCATTCAGTTTTGTTAAAGGGCCAGGATTTCTATTGCCACATAAATATTTTTTTCATAGTATTTCATCCCGGTTTTTGGTGCTGGGTATTACAAAATCTATTGGACTTTAAAACAAATATCCATAAGGTACAGAAGAAAGGAGAGATAGATGAAAACCCCCAGTGACTATGTGAGATATTGGCTGATATCTCTTCCGGTAATACTGGCTATGTGCGTGTTTGTGACCCCTGAATTCGTCAATGCCGCAGTGCAGGATGAAGGGATAGACAGAGATATGCATGACAAACTGGCGGAGCCTTCTATTCCGGATAGTCAACTGAGGAGCGCCGACAAATTATGGGAAGAGGAACAACGGTTTATTCTTATAGGCGATCTCCAGGCCTATGGCTCTTACTCAGCTCTCCAGGACGATGATCTTTGGGGCGGAAGTTTTTATGGCCTGGTTGCCCCGGGTTACAAGGTGGGTGAACGGTCTATGCTCCTTTTGATGTATGATGGTCAGTATGACAGAAGGATGGAGCTTTATTCGGATGATTATGGCTTTAGAAAGCGCACAGAATTTCAGAGGCATGCTATTACGCCCATGCTCCGGATGGACTTTGGAGAAAACTCCCGTTATTCCATAACTCCGTCTGTTTTCTACACCTCAACCTGGAACAAGGATGAAGGACAGGAATCTAGCTGGGATAAGGGCCTTTATAATTATCGTGATGCAGGGGTTGGTTTGGATTTTGATGTCAGACAGATCCTTAGTGAGGACGGTTTCATTAAAGTAAGCGTCCAATACTATGAGAGGCGATATCCCAACTATGATAGCCTCCTCCACCAAATAGACGCAAGTGAGTATGATGATGAAAAAGACTATCATGCACCACTCGTCAAACTGGGGTATTACTGGGTCAGGGACTCCGGGTTTTCATGGGTGTCCGAGTATTCTATCCTTTACAAGAGACTGGACGATAAGAAAATCATCGAATCCACAGGATTTTTGAGTCCATCCACAAAACAGCGTGATTACGTGCATGAGCTTTTTCTCAAAGGCTGGTATTCCTTTGAGGACATCGGGGGCGGACTCAAAGTTGGTTTTGATATTGGCGGCAGGCTTACTGACAGTAACGAGAATTATGTTTTTTATGATGGTGTGATGGCTGTTGATGTAAACAGGGATTTTTTTGACTACAGATCATACCGCATAGGTCCTAACCTATCTTACATCTTTGAACTGATGCCCCTTACCATTCGCTGCTCCTATTCATATGAGAAACTGGATTATACAGACAGGTGGGCGAGAAACAATGATGGCTGGGGCAGCCCTAAGTATGATGATCAGTGGGAAACGACTCATGACGTGGTCATTGGCCTGCAATATGAACTTACGGAAAAACTGGACCTTCTTGCTCAGTGGGAATACACAAAGGGTGGTTCCAACAACGATTTTGAGACAGCTTATACGTATGACTACAGGGTTAACCATTTTATCCTGGGTGGGAAGTATGAATTTTAAATTGGTTTGAGAATCAATTTGTATAGTGGATAAAAAAACCGGGCATTGCAAGGCAAGGCCCGGTTTTTTTGCTATGGAGCCATTAGCGGCTTTTGTTTAATCTGTTCTGGATCATCTGTATATATTCCTCATTACCGGTCTTTTTGAATATTATCAACGCCTTTATAAAACATTCCTTGGCCTTATCCTCCATACCCAGATACTGATAGTAGATCAGGGCCATATTGTAACGGGTAATTCCTATCCCTATCTCGTTATCGGCGGTTTTATCCCATTCTATCAATTCATTATATCGGTCAATGGCTTCTTTAAACCTTTGCTCCTTCACATAGGTCAGGGCGATATTGTCCATGGCCTTAGAAACCTCAGGCTTCATATCAAGTTCCTTGTAGATCACGACTGCTTCACTTAATAATTCCCTGGCCTTTTCCGTCTCCCCCTTTCCGGTATGGATGATGGCCAGTTCATTAATATTGTGGGCGATACCTTCCCTGAAACCTGCGTCCCTGGAGATTCTGATGGATTTTTCAAAATTGATAATGGCCCTGTCAATATCGCCTGTGGAAACCAGGCCCTGCCCCTTTTTATAATACTCCTCCGCCCTTTTGATTTGCACTGAACGGACAGAACAGGAGGCGATCAGGAAAATTGAAAGAAAAAGAAAAGCCATCCTGTATCTACTGCTGCGGACAAAAATAGTGTCTGTATTGTTTATCCTGTCTTTCATTATTATCTCATTCATCAATCGGCAATCATCAATCATCATTGCTTCAGGTGTATGTCCACATACCTGGCCAGTATTTCTGCGGTGGCGGCAGGAGGCCGAACCAGAAAGTAGTTATCAATGATATGATGGGCCATCTCATGGGCAAGCATCCCTTCGTGCATATCATTAATGTTGATGTAAATCGTATTATGTGCATATTCAAACCATGCCCGCACAGGGCACGGCCGGTTGTAGATATCCTGGTATGCCCGATGCAGCTCGTTTTTGTCGCGATAAATATTGATGATCACCTTCTTCATGTTTCTGCGCATATCCAGTATCTGCTGGGCCTTTTCAAACAGGGCATCCACCTTTTTCCCCACCGTGGACATAGGGTCCTTTGACCCTCCAAAAAACAAAAAGCCTTCAAAACCGTATCCTTCAACCCGATATTTGATCTTGTCACAAAACTTTTTCAGGTCCTTTGAGGCCTGGTAATGGATAATGGTGTATTTGGTATCAATGCTCTGCCAATCAATGCCGTTTGCCGCCCCGGCACATGGGACCCAGAAGAAAAAAAGAAACAGGGGCCATATATGAGATGAGATCAGGTCTCTTTTTCTAAAAAAATATAGTGGCATTTAAATGGAAGTTCCGGATCATGTCTTCATGTTGTCTCTGATATTTTCAAGTAGATGCTCCAATCCTTCAATGATTCCTGTTGGGGCATTTTGGGCGCGTGCTGATTCAAGGACCTTTTCCAAGCCTTGCCGAATATTAACAACCTTTTCACGTAAGAGGGCAGCCATTTCTGTGATGGAACCGGCCAATTCTGCTGCCTGGTCTTTTCGTCTCAGCATTAC
>DIKH01000229.1:0-9190 GCA_002424495.1 Desulfobacteraceae bacterium UBA5623 | reverse complement strand
GTAACCAGTATGGTGGCAAGCGTCAGGAGACAAAGGGTGATCAGGCTGGTATAAATAATGGCGGGGAGTATGGCCAGGGATGTGTTTTCTATTATTAGCCTTGAATTCTGGAAGGAAGAGGTCAATGTCCCCTGGGAGAAGACAAAAAGGAGGCCCGTTGATATGACAATACCCAGGAGCATGAGCAGGCAGAACTTGAGTATAAACCGAACTTGAAAACCCTTTTTTATGAAATAATTCTTTCTCTGATATGGTTGTGCATCCTGGACCATTTCAAGCTCCGTTTTCTATTATTGGTATTAGGCGTTGGATCAGCCGCGAACTAAAGAAGGTCCTCCTTGATCTCAATATTTGAAGCTTTCCTAAGACTGCTGATCCACTCTTCGACCATTCTGGTCTTTTTTTCTTCCCTGACTTGCGCCCTGATCTCTTCTTTAAGCTCGTTTAACCTTTTGAGGTTCTTTCCCTCTGATTGTTTCATCTCATTATACCAGGCCTCTATTTCTTCTTCTGACACATAGACCCTACTGTTTATGTCATCGTATTTCAGTTCCATCAGATCCCGTATCAGGGTTGATTCCCAGTAACGTTCTATTGCCCTAATGAATTTTTCCCTTCTGTCCAGTTTCAACTTTTTGGCCTCTTGTATTAGGATCTCCTTTTTAATGAGTTCTTCAAGAAATGCCTTTTTGGCCTCTTGGGTAAGTTTAAAATCCCTATCAAACTCTACCTCCTCGGCCAACTGTCGTTGGAATTCACTTAGCGGCATATTGTATCCATTTATCGTGCACAGGATTTTATCCTCCTTGGCATTGTCTTTAGCGCAACCAAGAAGAACCATTGACATGAGGATGATAAAAGGAAATAAAGCACCTCTTTTCATAACATTCTCCGCTTTTTTGGGGAAGTTGAGAGACAAAATTTTGTTAGTTTAGAAAAATCTTCCCGATGTGTCAAGGACTGAGGGCATAGATGACCGGGGCCAGGCGGTTTGGAGACACCATATCCATTGTTTGATCAAATTTAAGGGTCGAGATTTCAGGTTAAGTTTTTGTCTTCTCACCAAGATAGCCAGCAACTGGAAAATGATATGAATAAAACTGGAAATTGTTGGAAAACTACAAAATCATAAGGAATTGAGAGTTCTTTAATGTGGACAAATTTATCCACAAAGAGCTGTTTTGAGTTAACCTGCCGATATAATGATGCATTAGATTGCCCGATTATTTTCTTGTCTCTCAATGGGTTAGACCTGGATATCAAATTTCCCCTGTAAGAATTCATGGTTGCCTTCTGTCAAAAATATCTGCCGGGCTAACTAAATAATTCCGGCAACCAACTTTGACATGCTTCTCCCCTTCCTGTACAAAGCCCAACATCAAATGATTCTTCAGCAAAAAAAATCTCGTCCATAAAAATTTAATAATCTACATCTTGTTCCAGATCAGTAGGGGGCTATAATGAAGGCCGCGTGGGAAGATATAAAAACCTATCTCAGGTCAAGACTTCCGGAGAATTCTTATTCAATGTGGATTAACCCCATCACCTATCTCGGGCAGGAAGACAGTTCTGTCGTCCTTGGTTGCCCCAACAGGTTTTCCTGCAACTGGATCGAGGAAAATTATCTGGGAATGATCCGCGACAGATTTAACCAGACAGGCGAAGGAGAAGTTAATCTGGTTTTTAAGGTTGGCCCGCCCAAAAAAAAGTCCTTCTCTGAAGGCTTTCCCCCTGCTGTTGAGCAATTGATGATCCCCAATCTGCCTTTAAGGCATGAGCGCGGAATCAGGCTTAATGCAAATTTTACTTTCAGCCGGTTTGTTGTCGGCCCATGTAATGAATTTGCATACTATGCTTTAAAGGCTATTGCCCAGGAAAGCACTTTCACCTCCAATTCTGCTTTTATACGTTCCGACACCGGTCTGGGTAAGACCCACCTTTCCCATGCTGTTGGTATAGAAATAAAGAAACAGAAACCCTCGTGCAGGGTGCTTTATATTACGGCAGAGGATTTTGCCAATGAAATGGTCTATTCTCTTAAAAATAATGACATTGAGGGGTTCAAGAATAAGTATCGTCGTGCATGTGATGTCCTTTTGCTTGAGGAGGTCCATTTCCTGGGCGGTAAGGAAAAGACCCAGGCTGAGCTTGGCTATACCCTGGACGCCCTGGCGAACGATAATAAGAAGATCATTTTTACCAGTTCCCTGTCTCCCAAGGATATTCCTAACATGTCAAGAGAGCTTAGCTCTCGCATGACCTCGGGCATTGTCACCTCCATTGAGGGCACCGATTACAACACACGTGAGAAGATTCTTGAAACAAAGGCTTTGGAGCATAATATTTCTCTGTCAAAGGAGATCATAGGTTTTCTCGCCGGTCGTCTCAATCGGGATGTCCGTCAGCTGGAAAGCGCTGTAAAATCCCTCAAGGCAAGGGCTGAGCTAATGAAGGCAAGGATAGATATTGATCTGGCAAAAGAGGTGGTAGCATGCCTTGCTTCAGGTAAGCGCTCTGTCACAACCCAGGATATAAAGAATATCGTGGCCAAATATTATAAAATTGACCCCGAGATGTTAGGCTCCAAATCCAGGAAAAAGCTCTACTCATATCCCCGAAACATATTTTCTTTTCTGTGTCGTCATCATACCCATGAGCCCTTGGAAAGGATAGCCCAGATAATCAATCGAAGTCATTCAACCGTTGTCTATGCATCAGAACTTGTGGCACGAAACATGAAGAGTGATGACAGGATGCGCCGTGAGATAGATTTTTTGAATCAGAAAATAGATGACTTGAAAAAATGATCATGAATCAGAATACATCCATAAAAAAGAAGTGCCTGTGGTTTCTGATTGTCGTATGTTTTATGTTTGCATTGTTGCTGGCTTTTATCTCCATTATCTCAGTGCGCACAGGATTTTTGCATATGCAGCAGGACGGCTTTTGGGTGCCTGTCTCAGCCGGCATGGTCCTGCTCACGGCTTCGATTTTCTTCTTTTTCTTCTCAATTAGACGCATTATATGCTGCATGAAGGCAGAGGAATTATTTCACCCATGAAATATCATTTTCGGATAATGACCATAATATATCTTGGGGGCTTGTCCTGGACAAAAAAAGGATTGTAAAAACCCTTCAAAGGGGATAAAAGGCCTGCTCATTGAACGTAGAACGATTTTTTGGAGGAAGTGCGGATGGAGGAAATCCAGGACTTTTTTTTGTGTGAGAACTGTTCAAGTAAGGACTTCAAACTTGTCTATAATTTTTCGATTCGGTTTCACAAGGTCAATTTTTCCGATGAGCTTATATATGATAGGCTGGCCGAGGAAATATATCGTTGTATTAAGTGCGATAAGACCTACTCAAGAAAACAGGTTGAGGATGGTCTGACTGAGTTCAAAAAAAAACGCAAGGAAAAGGCAATATAGTTTTAATTGAACAGCCATAGACTTTGGTCCATTGACCATTACGCAAAATTTTTCCGCTGGTCAAAAGGAGACATCATATTGCTCCAGACGGAAACTTTCTTTGGAAACAATGGTGATCCGCCTGTTCAGCCTTTGTTCCAAGGCCTTCAGTGATGGCTGCTCCTCTTCCCTGAGGACCTTTGCTATCATGGGGTTTACAGACACAAGGATATTAACCTTTTTATCGGAGATGAAATCTTCTCTTTCCAATTCTCTGAAAATTTCATAGCAGATTGCCGCCCTGGATTTGAGGTTCCCTGTACCTTCACAGTAAAAACATGGCTCGGTCATCAGCCTGTTCAGGCTGGGCCTGGTCCTCTTTCGGGTCATTTCAATAAGACCCAGATCTGACATGGGCATGACATTTGTTCTTGTCCTGTCTTTTGCCAGTGCTTCTTTAAGCGCCAAATATACCTTTTCTCCGTTAAGCCTTTCCTCCATACTGATGAAGTCTATTACAATAATACCGCCAATATTTCTGAATCTCAATTGCTTGGCGATCTCCCTGGCCGCCTCAAGATTGGTCTGCAGTATCGTATCCTCAAGGTTTTTTCCCCCTACAAAATGGCCTGTATTGACATCAATGACGGTGAGCGCCTCAGTTCGTTCAATGACGATATGACCCCCTGACTTCAATGGGATCTTCTTATCAAGTGATCGAGAAATATGCTTTTCAATCTCAAATACATCAAAAATCGGATCAAGACCATCATAATATTCAATGGAGTATTTTAAACCAGGGGCAAAAGAATCAACAAAATCTATGAGCTTATTATATTCCTCCCGGGAATCAATTGTCAGTTTTTCAACCTCTTTTGTAAACAGATCCCTAATAGCCCTCAGAGAAATATGGAGGTCTCTGTGCAAGAGCCCGGGGTTTGACCTCTTTTCCATCTTCTCCTGTATGCCTGCCCAGACCTTGAGTAGAAATTCCATCTCTGATTTCAGGGCATTTTCCGAGGCATCTTCGCTTGCGGTCCTTACAATGAATCCGCAATTAGTGGGCCTTATTTCACGGATCATGCCTTTAAGTCTTTCTTTTTTCTCTCTGTCTTCTATCTTTCTTGAAACGCCTATATGGTCAACGGTTGGCATCAGTACGAGAAATCTGCCGGGGATGGATATATGAGAAGTAAGCCTTGCCCCTTTACCGCCAATGGGTTCTTTGTACACCTGCACCATAAGATGCTGACCTTCACGGAGCAATTCCTTTATGTTATAATGGATGTTGTCAAAATGGCCTGGATGAGCCGGCTCTGGTCCTGAAAAATCCGGATCATCATCCATTTCGCTGTCATGAAAAATGATCTGCTCGAAATTTAATATGTCCCTGTGCACATCTGAGACGTAAAGAAACGCAGTCCTTTCAATCCCTATGTCTACAAAGGCGGCCTGCATGCCGGGAAGCACCCTGATGACCTTACCCCTGTAAATATTGCCAAGCAGATCGTTGCTCGCTTTTCTCTCACAATACAGCTCAAGGACCGCCCCGTTTTCAACAAGGGCCACCCTGGTCTCGTAAGGTCGTGCGTTGATAATCAGTTCATTGGGCATGGCTTATTGTAGATCAAGCACCTGTTTTATCTTTAAGGTCTTGATTGCGCCGGCATCCAGGCCTTTTAGCGAGAATATTCCGGCAATTATCTCCTCTGGTTTCAGCTTAGGCCCATCTGTGTGTTTGAGGATCAACTTTAGTTTATCGGATGAAATAATGCTAAGTGATTTTACCAAAGACCTTGCATCAATCGTATGTTTACCCTTTTTTGTTGTTTTGACAACAGGAAAATGGCCGGATGCTACAAACTTTTTAACTTCTTTCTCATTCGCCTCTTTGCTGTAGAGGCTGATCAGATAATGGCTTTCAGTTAGTCTGGCATTTTTTTTGTCCTGTGATATGTCACTTACAGCAATAACCTTGATGCCGGATGGTAACTGCATATTTATACATTTTTTTATATCTGAAGCATCAAGTACCTCGGTTATCTCAATGTCTGCGGTCTCATCAACACTTTCTGTTCCAACCGGCAAGGCGCATGCAAAAGATATCTTGGGCATGGGGTGAAAGCCTTTGGAGTAAGCAAGCCTTATTCCTGCTCTTTTAAATGCCCTTATAAAGGTCCTGACAAGTTCCAGATGGCTCAGATGTCGGGCTAGCCTCAGTTTTGTAAAGGTCAGGCGGAATTTATTGGAGTGTTTAATGGCTGGCTCCATATATGAGCCCTCGGCTTTGGGCTGAAGGGGAGAGTCTTTGAACAGGATGGGTTTTACAATTTCGTGGTCGCAAACTCCGCAGTTGACACAGCCTTTTCTGCAGTCAGGGGTAAGTATCCCTTTTTCGGCCCTTTCCCATTCGTTTTTAAAAAAGGCCTTTGAGACCCCTGATTGGATATGTTCCCATGGCAGGACCTCGTCAAACGCCCTTTTTCGGTGGATATAAAAATCCGGATCCACGCTGGTGCGCAAAAGGGCCTCTTCCCAGATGTTGATTTTAAAATGCTCTGTCCAGGCATCGAACCTGGCACCCAGTTTCCATGCCTCCATTATGGTACTGGAAAGTCTCCTGTCTCCCCTTGAAAAAATTCCCTCAAGCCAGCTTAGCTCCGGCTGGTTCCATTTGACATGGACCTGGCCCCTCTGAAGCCCATTGCGGATAAGCTGAATGCGCCTCTTGCTCTCATTAAGCGATATTTGATCAGACCACATAAAGGGGGTGTGAGATTTCGGTACAAAAGTGGATATGCTGATATTCAGCTTTGGTTTGCCGCCCCGCCTGTCTGAGATCCTTGAAATCTGCCGGGCAAGATCAACAATGTCCTGAAGATCCCTGTCATCCTCAAAGGGAAGGCCTATCATAAAGTAGAGCTTGATCAGGTTCCATCCTGCCCCGTAAACTACCCGCGCCATCTCCAGGATCTCTTCTTTTGTCAGGCCCTTGTTAATCACCTTTCTAAGACGGTCACTGCCTGCCTCAGGGGCCAGGGTAAAACCTGTTTTTCTCACTCTTTTTATCTGTTCGACCAGCAGGGAATTAAGGCTGTCTACCCTGATGGACGGCATACTTACTGACACTTTGTCACTGGCCAGACTGTCCATCAGATTCTTAAGAACAGCTCCGATGCAGCTATAGTCGCCGGAACTCAGAGACAGCAAGGACAGATCTTCGTATCCTGTGAGTCTTAAGGCCTCTTGGGCCTTTTCAATTATGGAGTCAGGGCCTCTTTCACGCACCGGACGATAGATCATGCCTGCCTGACAGAACCTGCACCCGCGTGTACATCCGCGGGATATCTCCAAGGCCAACCTGTCATGAACCAGTTCTGTAAATGGCACTATCTGGCTTACAGGATAAGGATGGCTGTCAATATCAGGCACAATGTCTTTGTTGACATGCGGATAGTCAGGGTACAGAGACTCTATTTTTCGGACAGTCCCATTTAAGGCATAATGAACACGGAAATACGACGGTATATAAATGCCATTTACATGACGCAGATGGTCGAGCAATTCATCCCTGTCCTTGATCTCTCCCCGTTTTTTTTGGCGCATGATCCTGCATATTTCCAGGGCCGCCGCCTCTCCATCGCCTATAACCATGGCATCCAAGAACTCGGCCATTGGTTCCGGATTAAAACAAGCAGGCCCCCCGGCGATTATCAGTGGATCATCCTCTCCCCTGTGTTGAGCAAAAAGGGGGATACCCGCAAGATCAAGCATATTCAAGACATTGGTATATGATAGTTCATGCTGGAGGCTGAAACCGACAATATCAAAATCACAGACCGGACGATTGGATTCAAGGGTGGTCAAAGGCAGTTTGTTCCGTCTCAGGGCGTCCTCCATGTCAGCCCAGGGGGAAAAAACCCTTTCAGCGGCCAGCCATTGATGTCTATTCAGGATATGGTAAAGGATCTTAAGACCCAGGTGGGACATACCGACTTCATAGACATCAGGAAAGGCAAGGGCAATTGATATCTCGGTCAGGTCCGGATCTTTTTTTATTGCACCAACTTCGTTTCCCAGGTAACGGCTTGGACATCTTATATCTGAGAACCAACTCTGATCTGTTATCATTAGATATAACGAAGAAACCTCAAACCTTACATATTTGCGGCTGCCTGGAAGATCGGCAGGTACATGGCCACGACAATGCCCCCGATAGATCCGCCTAAAAATACCATAAGCAATGGTTCCAGCATGGATGTAAGGGCGGCAACCGCCACGTCCACTTCTTCGTCATAGAAATCGGCGATTTTGTCGAGCATGGCGTCAAGCGCCCCAGTGGCCTCGCCCACGGCGATCATATGTGTGACCATGCTGGGGAAAATATCGTTTTGGGAAAGGGGCTCAGCCATGGTCTGCCCCTCTGAGACATCTGCGCGAACCTCCATCACCACCTCTTCCAGAATAACGTTGCCTGAGGTCTTGGCGCATATTTCAAGCGCATCCAGGATGGGGACGCCGCTGCTGATCATTGTCCCAAGTGTGCGGGTAAATCTTGCAACTGCGACTTTTCTTAACAGGGGCCCAAAAACCGGCAACTTCAGGAAAATGGCATCAGTGTGTTTTTTGCCGAAGGCCGACTTCCTAAATTGCTTGAACCCTATAACCAAAAGGACCAGGGCCACGATCATATGGAGTATGTACTTGATTGTAAACTCACTTAGATTGACAACCAGCTGTGTTGGGAGGGGAAGGCCCTTTCCAGCGCCCTTAAACATCTCCTGGAAGACAGGTATGACAAAGACCATGATCACAGCAAGAACTCCGGCGGCAATGATCATGACGACAATCGGATAAGTCATTGCGCCTTTTATCTTTGATTTAAGTTTTTCTGCCTTTTCGATATAGACTGCAAGGCGCTGTAGGATGGTATCCAGGATGCCGCCGACCTCTCCTGCGGCAACAAGATGTACAAATAGATCGTCAAAGACATGGGGGTGTTTTCTAAGGGCCTCGTTCAGGCTGGCGCCTCCTTCCACATCGTTGACTACCCGTTTTAAGAGTTTTCTGAAGGTGGGATTTTCTGTCTGTTCGGCCAGTATGGTCAGCCCTTGGACTAGGGGGAGTCCGGCGTCAATCATTGTTGAGAATTGCCTCGTGAAAATCACCAGATCCTTCTTCTTGATCTTGGGTTGCATGAAGGCCACGTTTTCAAAGAGGTCTTTTGGTTTTTCTTTTATCTTTTTTACTTCAATATTGCGCCGTTTAAGTTGACTTAAGGCAATCTTTTCATCAGACGCCTCCAGTGCCCCTTTGATTTTTCTGCCCTTCTTGGTTTCCGCAACCCAAATGTAAACCGGCATTATCATCCTCCTTGATTGTAGGCAAAATTACAAATTCCTATAATGAGTTAACGAACATTGTAATTGTTGCATTTTTTATGCCACGCTAATAGGTATGTGAAAGAATCCGGGCCATTGAAGATTTTAAGGATTGCATCACTGGCATGCCGGGGATGACAACGGCTAAGATGCAGTCAATTTTTTGAAGCCTGAATGGATTCAATCCAGCTAAATGGTCTAACGAATATAATTAGTTGGTTAATTCATGTCAAGAAATCCATGTCTTCCCAGATATTATTCTTGACAAGCCATGTGTGGTAGATGGTATATAGCGCGGATAAAAAAAGCTGGGATTGGGTTCTTTGATGGGGCATCTTCTGGAATTTAAAGAAAAACCCATAACAAGATCCTAAAGTAGCGCTGTCAAAAAAAACATACAA
>DIKH01000216.1:2695-20923 GCA_002424495.1 Desulfobacteraceae bacterium UBA5623 | reverse complement strand
AGAGAGTTAAAAATATGGCTTTGGCTGTCAGACTGGGTTTTGCGGATGAGAAGGACTGGAATCGGTTTTGGAAAGAGAGCCCAGATGGGCCATAAAATTCATAAAAACATCCAGAAAACGTACAAGGCCGACAGCCATAAGATACAACCCAATCAGCCCAAAAGCAACAGAGGGTAATGAAGTGTCTGTTTTAAAGGCGGACAGCAGGAATGCAAAGCCGAAAAATATTTTCAGGGAACCTATGATCATATAAGTATCTCCTTATTCATTATCGGCGGAACCAATAACATACTTTAGCAAAAAAACAAGATGGCATCAAATACTTTAAATATCCTGATCACGGCGACATCCAAAGGGCTTCAGGATGCCGCGAAAAAGGCCGGTAGTGAGCTGAAGTCCGTATTTTCAAAAGGGCAATTAGCTGTTAAAGCCTTCAATGAAACCGTCGGTAACGGTCATAAGGCGGTATCCGCTCTTTCGGGAAGCTTGAAGGGTTTGCTTGCGGGTGTCGGCATTTCACGGATCGTATCGGGTCTTTTTGATGCTGGAACGGAATCACAGAGACTCGGCAGGGCCTTTGACGCCATTAAAGGCTCTGGCAAAGAGGCCGCGGACGAACTGGAATTCGTAAGATCAACCGCCGACCGGCTGGGACAGGAGTTTTATGGTACGGCGGACGCTTACAAAGGCATTCTGGCCGCGTCAAAGGATACGGCCCTTGAAGGAGAGCAGACCAGAAAAATATTCAACTCAATAGTGGAGGCCTCATCGGCCCTGGGGCTTTCATCGGATCAGACATCCGGGTCTCTCATGGCCCTCTCGCAGATGATTTCCAAGGGCAATGTCCAGGCCGAAGAACTCCGGGGCCAATTGGGGGAGAGGTTGCCGGGCGCGTTCCAGCTTGCCGCGCAGGCAATGGGGGTGTCTACAGAGCAACTTAATAAGATGCTCGATAACGGCGAGGTTTTGGCGACGGACCTGCTCCCAAAGCTTGCGGATCTTCTCCATGAAAAATATGGCAAGGCGGCGCTTGAAGCCTCTCAGGATGCGACCCAGGGCCTCAATAGGTTCCAAACGGCATGGAAAGACCTCAAGGCCGAGGTGGCAAAGTCAGGATTTCTGGAGGCGGCGACATCAACGCTTAATCGCTTGACACAATTATTTAAAGACCAGGAATTTGTTGGCGATATAAAGCGCTTTGCCGGGATGCTGTCTACTGCCGTAGAGTGGATCGTTAAACTTGTGGTGGAATGGCGGGGAGCCTTAGCCACTCTTGCATTGACGGCGGGGGCTATATCGGTTGTAACGGCGCTGGGATCGGCAATCTCAAAGTTGATTTTAATAGTTAAGGGGTTGAAGGCCGCATTCGTGGTTATGACGGGGTCAGGGGTACTGACGTGGTTTGCAGAGCTTAAGACGGCGATTGTTGCAGTGGCTACAGCCGCGGGCCTTGCGGGTACGGCAATGAAGGCGGGTCTTGCCGCGGGGGCGGCTTATGGCGCTGTCCAGATCGGTCTGGCCGTAAAAGCCCTGTATGATTGGGCCAAGGCGGCAAACACGGCCAGGAAGGCCACAGAGGACATGCTGGCAAGCGCAGATGAGACCATGAAAAAGCTGGAAGATTTTAAGGACGTAAAGCTGCCTGACGACATCACAGGCATGGCCCAGGCGGATCTGCAAGACTTTGCGCAGCAATTGCGAAATGCGCAAGGGTATTGGACGTCATTGAAATTTAAATTGGAAGAAAAAGCCAAAGAGACTACATGGCTGGGGACATCTACAGAAGAAGCCAAGGCGGCGCAGGCTGAGCTGAAAAATGTTGACGCCCGCATCCGGGAAATCCGCGATGACATGAAGAGGGCAGGAGAGGCGGCATCGACATCGTCAGAAGGTTTTGAAAAGCCCGCGCAGGCGGTCATAGCTACCGAGAAACAACTGGACAAGTTCGAGAAAGAGGCCAAGAAGGCTTATGAGAGCGCCAGGAAAGAAGCCGAAAAATATGCGCAAGAGGTAATTGCCTGGGAAGAAAAGATCAAGTATGCGCGGTTGTCTACAGAGGATAAGATCCGGGAGCTGGGGAGAAAGGGGCTCTCTGAGGAGCTGGCCTGGAATGACACCCGGCTCCAGGCTGATCAAAAACTTTACGCGGCAAAAGAGGCGCTCAAAAACGGCGACTTTGAGCTTGCGGAAAAGCTTGCCAAGGATGCCGAAGGGCTCTACGCGGACCTGGCCGAAGAAGTGAAGGGAGCGGATAAGGGCGACGCCGTGGTCAAGGGTCTTGATGAGACCAAACAGGTGGCCATTACCGGTGTTACCGAGGTGGGTAAGTTTATTGAGACCCTCTACACTCAACAGAAAGACAACGCCGCGGCATCGCGGGACAAATGGACTGAGACGGCAAATGCCATAAATGAAAAGCTAAATGAAATTGCCACACAGCGGGAGGCTAATGTAAAGATCGAGCTCTCTGGCCTGGAGTCCGCCAGGAGTGCTATCGCAGAACTGGTAAGACCGGCGACCAAGCATATCACAGTAGTGCAACATACCGTGCAGGCAAGCCAGGCGGGCGGAGCGATCGGCCTTACTCGCGGTGCAAAGTTGCCAGGCTATGGCGGCGGCGATCGCATACGGGCTCTGCTTGAGGCAGGGGAATTCGTGATCCGCAAAGAGGCCGTTAAAAAATACGGATCGGCGCTGTTTGCGGCGCTCAACTCCATGCGGCTGGACCTCCCCGGCATCGTTAAAGCCCGAGTGGGCGGGATGATATCAAAGATCTCTTTTCCAGAGCTTTCAACCCCGACACTTGCATTTGCGGCAGGCGGCGGTGTGCCTGCGCCCAGGGCGAGCGATTCCATGACCATCCGGTTTCAGGCCGGAGATGTCGAAATGCCGATTACGGCCCAAGGATCTCCGGGTGTAACGAGGCAAATGGTCAAGCAGTTTGAACGCGAATTGATCAAGATGGGGATGGCGAGAAAATGAAGGGTGAAGAGAGAAGTGAGAAGAGTGAAGAGAGGATAGAACCCATTCATTTAATTTCACCCTTCACCCTTCACCCTTCACATTTCGGTGACATATGCCTGATTTTGCCTTTTACAGCACAGACATAGATCCGACCGTTGACCCGGCAAACGCATCCCCTGCACCTGCCACCCTTGTGGTTCTGGATCAGCCGCCGATATTTGGCGAGTACGATTTTGAGGCAGGCTCCGTGGGCCGGGGCTCTGTTCATCCCACCCTGGGCGGGCAGGTTGTACAGGATTTCGGCGTCTTTGATGTGGATGGGCGGATTACGTTTTCAGACACGGACGCCCTGTCGTCTGATACCGTAGATGATCTACAGGCGCTGTGGCAACCAGTGGCAGGGGAATATTATTTCACGGACGGATACAATATCTGGAAGGTCAGATTCCCGCGGCCTGACGGGTTCAAGGCCCGGAGAAATCTGTTGTTTTCGCATCATGGCCAGGATGTTTTCAGCTATGAAATTGCGTTGATTGTGGTCGCAAAAATTGTGACATATACACAGGATTGCGGGCTATCCCTGGAAGTGGTCGCGGCATAACTTCAACCATTCAAAACTAAGATTAGCTTATGCCCTACGGATGGAAAATAGAATATAACGGCGATGATATCTCGGACAAGGTCACAGGATTTTCCATCACAGCAAACCTTGAGAGCTATTGCCGGGAGATGTCCCTGGACATTGCGGACAGGGCATTCTACGACGGCCTGGACTTTTCGCAGATTTCAGAAGAGCCTGAAATAGAGATATTCTCCAAAGTTGAAGATACATATATCAGTCAGGGACTGTTTTTCATCGAGCGGCCCGCCATTGCCTCTACGGTTCAATCCGACATCTTACAGGGCGTGTGGGGCCGTTCGATTACTGCAAAGCTGTCTGATCCCTTTGCCCCGAAGGTCAACAAGGTTTGGGATTCAAAGACCACCTTTTTCAGCGTCTGCGAGGAGATGTGCAATCTGGCCGGGGTCACGTGGGATGAGGCATACAGCGGTATTAACGATTATGTGATGCTGGGCAACACTTACGAGGCGGACGGCCGTTATCCCATTGACGTCATCACGGAGCTGGCCGGGTTTGCAGGGGCGCTTGTCACCACTGACGGGGCCGGGCATGTCTGCATCAAACGCATTGATTACGCCCCTGCCTCTGCGGATGCGACCATAACGGATGTAGATATCGTAAGTATCTCCGAGACTCCGGAGTGGCCTGAATTCGGCAACCGCGTGAAGATCACTCCCACCGGATCAGTCTCAGGCTACAGCCTGGAGCTGACCATCCCGGATGCCTGCCTGCCCGCCGACGGGGAGACCAGGATCAAACTATATGCCCGGGTGAAAGACGCGGAAGGGACACCGGTTGACGGACTGGTGGTATCCTGGTCGGATGACGGGGACGGCGCATCATTATTATATGACGAATCCAACACGCAGCAGATCCGGATCGGGCGCGAGCAGCAGAGGGCGTCAAACTATTATTCCGTCAAAGTGGATTTTCCGCCGAGCGTTGTGGACGGCGTATGGGCATACTCGGACGTGGCCAGAAAAACAAATCTGGCCGCGGCAGGATACAGTCTATCCGGCAATACCATCCAGCTTAGGGCAAAGCTGGCCTATTGCGATCAGTTGCTTGTGATAGATTACCGGTCCGCGGGTATTGCGGTTAACTTCCTTCAGGCTGGCACTGTGCCCGAGGATGTGATTGTGACTGCCGGGCTGGCAGGCGAGACGGACACCGGCACGGTCTATATTGACAACCCCTGCCAGTGCCCGGCCAGTATATCATTGAGGGCCTCTCCCGCGGACATCCATATCGGGGAGGTTGCGGTATTGCTGGTGTACATGGAGGATTCCGGGCCGGTCCTGACCGGCAGAACGGTATATATGACCGAGCTTGGCAGCGTGGCGCACGGAACCCTGCTTTGGGCAGGGGCCAGGCTGGGCAAAGTCACGATCCAAAATGAGGAGACGGCGGCGATAAACGAGGTTACGGGCGTGACCCAGTGCGAATTGTCCATGTATCCCGACAGCGTCACATCCATATATGAGACGACGGAAGATGAAAATGGAAACAAAATTCCGACGGGGAATAATTTATATGCATCAAATGACGGGAAAACCGTCAGCCTGACCGCGGCCCTGATAAGCGGGACCCCTTTGCTGGCGGAATATGTTGCGGCGGGCGCGGCGGTGAACCGGTTTGAAGGCGCTGTGCTGGGAACCGCCAATCTCAAGGCGTGGGCCGATTCCAGCCGCGAGGCGGGCCTTGAGGCGACATGCGAGGTAAAGGTTGCAGATGAGACCAGCGAGGGCACGGAGACCAGGGTAATCCATCGTGGAGAGGGAGACGAATTTGACGAGAAAAAACAACCTGAGCCTGCGCCTGAGTGCGCCCCTGAAAACGTCTCGGACGTCCCGACGGACAACGCGTTGGCCGGGCGGTTTGCGGATGCTGAGGCAAAAGGCTGCACCTGCGAGGCGATCTGCAATCAGGAGTTTGAGATATTCGGCACCACACAGGGCTATGACGGGGCCAGCTATAGAAAGATCCCGGATATCGTCATAAATGAGTTCAGCCAGCCTGAAGGGACACCGGGGTACTGGGAAAAATATAATGAATTGAAAACCGCGGCATTGGCTGAGTGCATGGACAAATGCAGGGAATGCACGATCCCCTTGGCCTGGGGGAGCAACCCCGAAACCATTGCACCCGGGACCTCAGTGCTCGTGGAAGTAACCGGCGGAAAGGGGCCGTTTTGGTGGACGGTTTCAGGCTCTTCAGGGTTTCACCTGGCGCAGAACGGCGCATCGGAATCGCGCACCAACCTGTTGATTGCGGACGGTTACGCCTGCGGGACCGCGACGATTACTGTGACGGATGAGTGTGGGTTTGATGTGACGGGCTATGTCAGGAGCACCGCGGGGGTATGGACCCTGGTTGAACAGGACGGACGATTTTTTACGAGTTCAACCGCCTGGCAATCCGTGATAGCAACATTAATATCCGGACGGTATAAATATCAGGCGCAGTGGTGTTACATGAACCCGTCCGATCCTCAGCCTGCCTATAACTGTGATGCTCGGTGCCCGGTCTCTTCACGGTGCGGCAATGATTGCGACACTCCAATCTCCCCACCATTACCGGCGTATTCGCCGCTATATTCTGTATTATGCTGCTGCCAGACCAGATATTACATATGGGACTGTTAATGAGATGAAACCAATTGAAAAGATTTTAGCCGCGTTCAGCCTAGGCCAGATGCAGGATTTCATGACCATGCACAAGGTCATGCGCGAGCACGATATCTCTGTCGAAAGCCTGGAAAGCTACATCAACGACAAAATGGCTAATATAGCGGAGATTCACCGTATCCGGCAAAACATGCCCGATTGCCCGGCATGCGGGGGAAAACTTGGGTTGCAGGCGATAACCACGCCGCAAGGCCGGGCGAATGTCAATGGGTACAGATCGGTGTGGTACTGCCAGGCCGATGATTGTAATTATGAGGAATATAGTATGGATGACGTAAGGGCGGCATTAATAAAAAGGAGGGCAACAATATGACTTTGCCTAACACCTACTGGCTGTTTAACAATACGGCAAACGACGGCGCAAACACAGGGAATGCATCAGGAGGGGCGGGAGATGCCAGCTCCAACTGGGTGGTGATTGACCTGACAAATGATTCCATTATGTTTTTGGACGATCAGCAGACCGACGGGGACGGCAGGGCCGGAACCAAGTATCCCTTGATTATCCCGGACGCAGGCAGCCTGGAGGCGCCGAAGACCTTTGTAGACGACTTATCCGCGGGGATATTTGATCAGGTGCCGCTCGCGGGAACTACCGCGGGCGGGCAAAGCGGCGGGAACACCCGTTATGTGTTTGCGATATATTTTGATGGTGCAACGGCTGGTATCCCCACGCTTGAGGCATGGGACAGCAATACGCATGCAACCTCGGCAGATGATTTTCTGGGAGGGGGCACGCCGGCGAATTCAACGCTTAAGGCCATAACCACCACAAATGCCGCTCCTGGATCTGCTACATGGGCGGGGACGCCCCTTGCCGGAACCGGCAGCCGGATCTCGCTGGACACCGCGGCGCTGGCCGGGGCCAAAAACCTCTATTTCAATATCAAGCAGGTCATCCCGTATACATTTACGCCCCAGCAGGACAGCAATATTGTTCTGACATTGAGGTTTCTGTATTCATGATTGTTATTCCGAAACACACTTTAGCGTGGCGGTTGCGGGCGGTTTTTGACGGCAAACTCCCGCCGAAAGAATATCTGACACCCGACATCCGCCGGAAAAATCCGGGTTGGGGGGACGAGGTCTTTAACCGCACGATCGAGCGCCTTGAGCTATATCTCCCTACCGGCCACCGGATCGTGCTGGCGGGCATGGAGCAGTACAATTTTTTTGTGGAGGCCGTTCAGTCCACCAGAAGCCGGAATGGTGCGGAGATCCGGGCGTTTTGGCTTTGCGGGAAATTGCCCAGGAAAGACGCCATTGAGATGTGGCGGATTGGGAATGGCAAGGTGATCCACGACCAAAAGCCTTGGGGCCGGGAATGGGGCGGAGGCCCGACTAGAGGGTGGAAGCCCGGAGTTTGCGGCGCCGCTGTTATTTCTACCATATGCCAATAAGGAGAAGCTATGAATTTTGTTGAGCTTGTTAATATATACGGGAGAACAATGCCCAAAGGCGTTCCGCCTGTAGCCGTGGCACACCCTTGCTATGGATTTATTGGAGAATGCAAGCCGGAAAAAGGTTTTGTTCCGTTAAAAAAGAGATGGGCTTCCACTAAAGCAATCCTCAGGGATTCCAACAGGAATACAATCAACGCATTGCGTAAATTTGAAGATCACGCCCCGAAGTTTTTTGTGGCCGCCGCCGCGGCGCTATTGTCAAAAGAGCCTGCCGCTTTGCCCTTTGTGTTAGGAGCTATCTCAAATTATGACGACATTGTGGCGGCCAGGGGAAGCGGAGCCTTGCAGGATGTCTGGATGGCTATGACGGCGACGCAGACGCCAGTGACTCTCCAATGGTATGACCTGATGAATTTCGCGTCATGGGTTCCGATGACGGCCCCAAGCATAACGGGATATGCAGACGGAGCGACTGGCGGAGCAGCATTGGATGCAGCGTCTAACGGATCATGGTTGACGGGCCCTGCCGGGACAAACAAGAAATATATCGTATCTGCCGGATTATCAGTTAACAGTATCAGCGGTTTTTCCCTGGCGATGCTATACGATTGTTTATGGGCAGGCAGCTATTCATTGACGTCAAATGCAACCATTAACCCTGCCACCGATGTGCCGGTCACAAGATACGCCTCTACGGCCCCCGGAAATGCCGATTTTGCTGGCGGCAATATGATGCAATGCGTTTTGACATCAACTCTGACACGTACAGTTGCGGCGACAGTGACCACTACATACACAAATCAGGTAGGCGCAACCGGGCGCACGACTATCAGCATTTGCCCTGCCTCAGGGATATTGACGAACAGGGTAATCTTTAACACCACGCATAATTCCGCGACCGTTATTGCCTCTACCCCGTTTATGCCATTGACGAACAATGGCGATTCCGGGGTCATTAAACTGGAACAAGTAGTTATTGCCGGAGGGACTATAACCGTAGGAGAAGTCAACCATAAGATCGTAAGGCCCTTGCTGATTATGCCTTTTATAGCTGCCAACTCGTATATTGAACAAGATTCCACATTGAATATAGGAAATATGGTGGAGTTGCGCAATGTCAGTCAGGTTTGCGGATGCTTAGGCTGGAATTTGTTTTCTGCCGGAACTACGGCGGCCTCTATGTCTGCATTTCTCAGAATGGTGGAAGGATAACATGGCAAGGATTTATTACGGCATCGGGAGAGGATTTTATTCAAAAATAGGATTTACTCCAAGTTTTCCCCGTTATAAAGTTGATTTTATCCGCCCGCCATTTGGCATACCGGAGAGCCAGTTTGTCCGGGATATAGCTGCCGAGAATAACACCCCAATGCCTTTCTCTAATGAAGGCACATTGCAATTTGTGGCGTTGGAAGATGTTGATTTTAATTTGTCCGCGTATTATCAAACGCTTGAGGATTTTACATCATATTTCCGGGCGCATGACGGAATAGAGTTTCGGGATCTCCAGGGAAGGCTTGAGGCCGCGGGCTGGAACATTGAGGATTTTGCAAGCCTTCTCAGCGCCTATTACGAGAATATGGATGATGACATCGGTCTGGACCTGGTCACATGGGGGACACATTATGATGACCAAAAAATTCCGCTGGCGGCATGGCTGCAACGTTTCGAAAACATAAGCGCCGATTTGGAAGCAAGGTATGAGGGCTTTTCAACCGGGCGGGCCTTTCTGGAGGCAGCGGCATTTGTGCTCAGGGACATGCGAACATGGCTGGCCGCCAATGGACAGTTGGTGAGTTCATTGCCTTGTCCACTCTCGGCTGCCGGAGAGGCGTTTAAAAGCCTGGACCTGTATTTATCAGTGACGGATGGGGTTATTCTTCACAACCTTGCGCTGTATTTATCAGTGACGGATGGAGTTGTCCAAAAGGATCTTGGCCTTATCCTTCAGGCCATAGGCAGCGTGCCGGTATTCCGTTCCATTACGGCGCAACGGATTTCCTCTGTGGTTTTCGAGGTAGCATAGATGGCATTAGGCATCATAAATTGGAATATCGCCGAAAACAGGGCGTGGTATGTCCGGCTTGCGGATACGGGCACGGATATTTCGGCTGGCCTTTACCTCACCCCTGCCGATGCCCAGGCGCAGACAAACTTACAGGCAAGCGGGGAATCCAGCGGCTACGGGTCCACCCTTGAGGTGACACTCTCAAACCAGTCAGGGGCATCCGTGCCGGTTTCTCTTTTTCAGGAAGGCTATGGGTGGCACTTAATCGTAAGCGGGGCGAATGGAGATGGATCAAAAATTTTCAAGGTCAAGGAATTTATTGATCTCGATGAGATATCTCATTCTGTGTATCGGTCCAGCGATCTCATTGAGGCCCGTGCCCTGGCCGAAATTAATGCCCATACCCATGCCCGGATCATAAGATCCCTGGCCCTGGGGGTGCATATGCCGGACCTGGAGCCGGGGGACATTGTCAGGCTCCAGAGTTCCAGGCGTAGCCTCGATGTATATGGGCAGGTCTTTGAGCACCGAATCACTGGGACACCGAACAGTTTAATCAGCGAGCTGGAGGCGGTTTCCTTCTTGGCGTTAAAGAGATGATTGAAGGCATTTTAAGAAAAAGGCCTGGCACGTTCGCCTATGGCACGGTAGAGGCGGTGTACGAGGCCCTCCAGCAGGTGGAAGTGCGACTCCAGAGCGGCATCCTGATCAGGGTGCAGACTTCCCTCATAGGCAGCCTGCGGGCGGGAGACACAGTGATTGTGGCTGAGAATGATCAGGATCAGTCAAAGTTTATTGTCCAGTATTCCCGCAAGGCCCTGCCATCGCAGGGGACTCTTTTGCTGATTTAAGGAGCAGCCATCAGTATAAATGATACCCCAGAGATAAGGCAGACACCTGAGACACTTTTCAGAGGGCTTGAATTATCTCAAAAGTGCTTTTCGAGTTGCTAAAATCAAAACAAGTTTGATACTGTCAAACTAAAAACAAGGCCGACTTATCATGCTTCTTGGGGTGGAAATTTAACGCCGCTGTGTATATGCATTGGGCATTCATATCCTGCTGATATCCGGGGTCCCGCCAGGCAGTCCGAAAATGGCCATTTTTTCCAATCAATACGTCAGGCTCAAATTTTGGTCCTTATAACTCATTGACGATCTTGTAAAAAGTCCATCTGTACTGCCATGGCGGGATTACGTGGCCGCAGGAACAGCAAGATTATTTTGAAAACCATGTAATAGAGGACCGGACAAAAACAGTCCGAAGATGAGAGGCTATAATGGTATATTTATATTTTCCGAGGCCCTTAAGTGGCGAAGAACGCCGAGAGGTCATGTTTGAAAGGTATTTCAGGTTGTGATATCAAGCTGTTTTATCATGTTATGGGCAAAATTGATAACAAAGTCCTGTTGCTGTCTTGTACAATATCCGGGGCAGTCGCACCTCATATGTTTAAGGCTTCTGACAAGAAACTCCAGCTTTATCCAGTCGCTTCCCAACTCCACGGCAAAGGCGTGTGGCCGGCAGTCCAGGTGCTGAAATTGTTTTTCACTTAAAAGATCATCGGGAATTTTTACCCAGAAGACCTGATCGAGATTGGATTTTGTTGCGTTTTCAGTAAGGAAGGCCGAGACCTTTTCCATGTCGGATTTCATTACCTCATCAATTAGATAACTTCTCATGCGAGTTCTCCGGTCCTGTCCGCCTTCCTGCCCCCCAAAAATGCGTCAATGACGGAATAAAGCCACAACAGGGATGCCGTTGCCAGGAGCAGCCATAAGGTTCCCGCATTTTCGGTCATAGCCTTTTCAATAAGCAATGCCGGATCAGGGCTGTTCATAAGCCCTGAATCCACTGCCGCGGTGATGATTTTAGCCAGCCGGACAGCAAAGACAATAAGAAGTACAAAGACGCAGGCGAGCAAAAGGATCCCTTTTTTGATCTCCTGATTGATGATCTGACCAAGTCCGGGGATCACCAGCGCAGAGCAAAGAGGTGAGAGTATTGCCTTTTTCATATGAAATCAGTCCTTGCAAGATACAGGTTTATATGTGGAAAGGATCATACATGATCAGGAGGCACTGTGTCAATTACACCGCAGGGGTGCATAAATGAGAAACTAATTGAATAATAAGCTCCCTGTTGTTATAGAGATAGGCCTTAAAATAGCTTGTTCTAAATTTTCTCTGGCCCTGCAAGTCACAATGGGAGGAATCGCAATGCAACTGGATGATGTAATTATTTCAAAATCTATTATTCAATCTTATATGGAAAAACTCCTTTCCACTTTAGAAGTGGATGTCGCACTCGTTGGCGCCGGCCCAGCCAATATGGTGGCAGGCTACTACCTTGGCAAGGCAGGCTTTAAGGCCGCCATATATGAGGCAAAACTGGCGCCAGGCGGCGGGATGTGGGGCGGAGGGATGATGTTCAACGAGGTTGTCATCCAGGAAGATGCACTTGATATCGCCCGGGAGATGGGGATCAGCTACAAACCAAAGAGCGATGGTTATTACACCATGGACAGTGTTGAGGCCACGTCCACCATTATTTCAAACTGCGTCAAGGCAGGGACAACCATATTCAACCTGGTCCAGGTTACTGATGTCCTGTTTAGAGAAGAAGACGGCGGACCCAGGATATCCGGTCTTGTCATCAACTGGTCTCCTGTGGAAAAGCTGGAGCTTCACGTGGACCCCATCGGGATCAAGGCCTCCTTTGTCGTGGACGGGACAGGTCATCCAGCGACCATCTGCCACATCATCACCCGCAAGATGGATGCAACACTCTATACAAAGACAGGCCATGTGATAGGAGAGATGCCCCTCTGGGCGGATAAGGGAGAGCAGTTTACCGTGGCAAACACCCAGGAGGTCTTTCCCGGGCTTTATGTTGCCGGTATGGCGGCCAACAATGCATTTGGCGGACCTAGGATGGGCCCCATTTTCGGCGGCATGATTCAATCAGGGCGGAAAGTGGCAGAAATTATCATAAAGAAATTAAAGGGGTAGGCGCTGTTGAAGTCTATTGCAGATGTCAGACTCTATTGTTTTACTCCGGGACAGTTCTTAAAGGAGAGAGACCCGGTTGAAATAGTAATGGCCCAGATCAGGGGCGGCGCAGATGTTATCCAGCTCCGGGAAAAAGAGATGAGCAAAAAAGGCCGTCTTACACTGGGGGCGAAGATCAGGGATCTGACCAGGCAGGAGGGGGTGTTCTTTATAGTCAATGACGATGTTGATCTTGCTCTCATACTCGACGCTGACGGTGTTCACTTAGGCCAGGATGACATCCCCATCAGGGCTGCCAGAGCCCTGATGAAGGATAAGATCATCGGTGTCTCGACCCATTCTCTTGATCAGGCGCGTGACGCCGTTTCTTCCGGCGCGGACTATATTGGTGTGGGACCAATATTTGAGACGTTAACCAAAAAGGACAGAGAGGCCCTGGTGGGGCTTGACCTCCTTAGACGGATAAAAGACATCTGCCCGATACCCTATGTCGCCATAGGGGGTATTGGTAAAGATAACATCGCGGCTGTTACTGCTGCCGGCTGTCACAGGGCTGCTGTTATCTCCGATATACTGCTTGCACCTGACATCGCTGACAGGTGCAGGATATTGAAGGAGATGTTGGTGTCGCGGCCCTTTAAGGGATAATCTGACTTTTACGAGCCGGTTTCAAAAGGATATTTGCCATGGCCTTAAAAACAAGGACAATTGACGGAAAGATTGTCGAGGACGTCCGAAACTACATTGAACAGCAGAATGAGAACGCCCTTAAAAAATTCCTGGACGAGAGCAGGGCCGCGGATTTAGCGGACTTAATCGGACATCTCAAGCCCAACGAACGAATCTTTATATTCAATCTTCTGGAACCCGAAGGGGCAGGAGAGGTCCTGATGGAGATGGAGCCCCCGGTTCAGGAGGGTATCCTAAAGGAGCTGGATAACCGGACAATTACCGAGATCGTCCAGGAGCTTGACTCTGATGATGCGGCTGACGTTGTAGGTGACCTGCCAGCCGAAAGGGCCAGAGAGGTTATAGAGGCTGTAGACGATGACGTCACGGAAGAGCTGGAAAAACTCCTTCCCTACCCTGAAGACACCGCAGGCGGCATCATGGGCCTGGAGTTTGTTGCGGTTAAGGCGGGAGTCACTCTCAGGGATGCAATTGAAACCATAAGAGAAAAAAAAGAGGAGATTGAAAACCTTTATCACATCTGGGTGGTGGATGATTTTGGAAGACTGGTAGGCCTGGTTTCCATGAAAGACCTGCTGCTTGAGCCTCCGGAGCTCAGAGTCAACGAGATAATGAACCCTGAGGTAATCTCTATAAATGCCATGGCAGACCAGGAAGAAGTGGTTTACCTTGCAAGGCAGTACGATCTGGTAAACATCCCTGTTGTGGACGAGCATCACAGGCTGATAGGACGTATCACACACGATGACGTCATTGATGTCATAGAGGAAGAGGTGGATGAGGATATCTCATTGATGGCTGGTGTAATATCCGAGGAAATAACCGAGGAATCCACCCTCAAGATATCCAAGGCAAGGCTCCCCTGGCTGATCATGGCTATTTTTGGGGAGCTTATAGCAGCCTTTGTTATAACCAACTTTGAAGCCTCCTTACAGGAGATTATTGCCCTCACATTTTTCTTCCCGGTAATAATGGCCATGGGAGGGAATTCCGGTACACAGGCAGCCACAATCGCCGTAAGGGGACTGGCCACAGGGGATGTAAGCCTGGTCCATGCAGGCAGACGGCTTTGGAGGGAGATGCGCGTAGCACTCTTAAACGGTCTTATCTGTGGAACAATACTTGGTATTATTGTAGGTATCTGGCTTTCCGATCCAAGACTGGGCCTTATCGTGGGGATGGCTCTGATCCTGATTATCATGAATTCAGGGCTCATAGGGGCATCCGTGCCATTGGTTCTGAAAAGGTTTAATCTTGACCCGGCCCTGGGCACAGGACCATTTGTGTCAACATCAAACGATATTTTCAGCCTGCTCATTTATCTGGGGCTGATCACCATTTTCCTCCACTCCAATTTTTGAAAACAGCTAACCTGTTACGGGCAAATATGTTTTGAGGGTGAGAGCTGCCTCTAAAGCATTTTATACTTTCTGCCGATATATTAGGGGCCAACCTTTTATGAAATAAGGACACACCAGATGCATATAGATCCGAATGACAAGATCACAGTTCCTGCTTACACAGACAATACCCATAGGACCGACAAAACAAAAGACATGGCCTTCAGTGAGATTATTGATGAAGTGACAGGCATTCTTGAGAAGGCCGATTCGCACCCAGAACCACAGGCAATCAACAATGTCTTTGTGGAGGAGTTAGCCCCTTTTAACTACAGAGAAAAGATGTCAATTGTTGAAGGCGCCCAAAGGTTGCTGGATACCTTCAGTGAATATCAGCAGAAACTGGCGGACACAACTTATTCCCTAAAAGATCTTTCCCCCCTGGTTCATGAAATGGATATGAGCAATACCAGTCTTATCTCGGCGGTAAACCGCCTTCCGGATGGAGACAGACTCAAGGACATTCTTAACCAGGTGCTCATTGCCTCATCAGTAGAGGTGGTCAAATTTAATCGGGGCGATTATTTAAACCCCTGAAGGAATTTTGAGATGATAGATTCCATTGGCTCAACCCTTGCCGGCCTTTCTGTACATACCCAAAAAATCAGAACCGTTGCCCACAATGTGGCAAACGTCAATACCGGGGAATTCAAGAAGGATTGCGTAACGATCCATTCAAACGAGTTTGGTCAGCCTGAGGCTAATACCTCCAGGGTGAACACCCCTGGATACACAATTCCAGGTCCGGAGGGTGAAGTAGAGATGTCAAACGTGGATATCGTTGAGGAAATGCTAGACATGACACTTGGCAAGAATGGATTTCTGGCCAATCTGAAGGTGCTCAAAAGCGAAGAAGAGATATTTGATTCCGTATTGGATATCTTGGCCTGATCGGGTATCTCCATTTTGTACGCGATACCTGCTCCTTACCATCCCTGCCCTGCCCCCACCTTTTTTCAATACCGTGAAATTTATTTCCAATAAGTGGAATCTGTATGCTCAAAAGCATGGCATTTATTTTCCTGCATCCAAAATTCTTCTTATGCCGTCAGCAGGATAACATACTTAAATAATGATCAAATTTCAAATGACAGATAGAACCTCTTTCTTTGGCATGGGCCTTGCTCTAAACTTTGCTTAAAGCCTAGAGACGGATTAGACAAGACTGTTTTAAATAGCAAGAGCAGATTGGAGACTATATGAACCCCTCTGAAAAGGCCCTGACAATCAGATGCAATGAAGATAGACGCTCAGGCTGTGATCGTCGCAGGTTTTCCTACACAGGACATATTCCTGAACGAAGATCCGACCAGGAAAGAAGAAGCGGGGTTGACCGAAGGGCAGGATGAGTCATCATTTCATCTGGGCCGCTGTCCATATACCTTCCCACTTTATCTCTCGCCACTTACCATTTAAACACCATTGCAGTAAAATAATAAAGGAGTATAATAGGTAGGCATTCAAAAACCCCATCCAAATTTTTTCCTATAACCGTTTCGGCGGAGACTTGCATGAAGGCTTTCAAGGTATTGTTTGTTGATGACGACAAGGACATACTGTTCATTGTCGAAAAATATCTATCCCGCCAGGGGTATCATGTAACTGTGGCGGACAATGGCATTGAGGCCCTGGGACTGGTCAAACAGAAAGATTTTGACATTGTGTTCACCGACTTCAAAATGCCCGAGTTTGATGGGCTTGAACTGCTGACGGCCATAAAAGAATACCGGCCTGAAACCGAGGTTGTCATTGTCACCGGATATGGGACCATGGAATCCGCTGTAAAGGCCATGAAGTTCGGCAGCTATGACTATATACAGAAACCATTCAAGCTGGATGCCCTAAAGGCGTTGATTGACAGGGTGATAGAAGAGAAGAAATTCCGTGATCAGAATATCATACTGAAAAGAAGGATAAAAGACGGTCAAAGGCATCGCTATGATGATCTGATTGGCATGAGTCTCAAAATGCAGGAGGTTTACGAGACAATAGACAGAATCAGCTCCAGCAACCTTTTTGTCCTGATCCGGGGAGAGAGCGGGACCGGCAAGGAACTTGTGGCCAGAATCATACATAACAGGAGCAATCGCAAGGACAAACCTTTTGTTCCGGTAAATTGCGGCAGTGTTGATGAAGGCATACCGGAGTCCAGGCTCTTTGACCATGTTGTTGGCCTGTTTGAGGCGTCCAGGGGCGGCACTATTTATCTGGACGAGGTCTGTGATATTACACCAACATTGCAGGTAAAGCTGATACAGGTCTTCAAAGAAAAGAAGCTGGGCCTTGACGAAAATTTAAGAGAAGCTGAAATTGATGCCAGGGTGATCGCCGCCTCAAAGATGGACCTCGAAGAGGCTATAAAAGATGGAGACCTTAGAAAAGACCTCTTCGATCTACTAAATGGCGCCAATATCAAGATTCCCCCGCTAAGGGAGCGAAAGGAAGACATATGTCTTCTGCTGAACCACTTTCTTTATAAGTTTAACACAAAAAATCCAAAAAAAATCGGCTCCGTATCCCCTGAAGCCATAGATATTCTGCTTGATTATCACTGGCCTGGCAACATCATCCAGTTTTGCAGTGTGATCGAACGGGCGTTTGCAACAGGGGTTGAGGGGGCAATAGAACCTGGAGATCTCCCCAAGGAAATAAGGACCTTTGGAGAGGCATCTAAGGAAAAAATGTTGAAATGACACTACCATCGGCACCTTGACCAGGCAATCATTTTTCCCCTTGATCGGACCCGCCCCCAAACATCTCTTTGTATTTATGGTGCAAACGATGGATAATCATGACCCAGCACATTATGAATTGAACTTGACACTCAACAGGGTTTTTTTTATCGTAAATTCGCTGATATCAAAAACAGATGGGACAGGAGAGCACCGATAGATGTGTGATTCAACCATAGGCACCGGCCAAAAAAGGACACAGATGTATTACGCCCAGCCGGTCTACAGACCACCCAGCGAGGCCTATTCGCTGTTGGTCCAGGCAACCGTGGGTTGTTCATCCGCTGCGGCAGGCAGGTGCTATTTCTGCGGAGGATCACTATTCCACAGGACGATTCCTGAAAAGCGATTCAGGATCAGGCCCACTGAAGAGATCCTTGAGGACATTGAAATCGGGCGCAGACAACAGGGGAACTGGGTGGAAAAGGTGTTTCTGCTCGATTCAAACGCCCTGATTATCAAGACTCCCGACCTACTCAAGATCTTGAAAAAATGTTATGATTCTTTTCCGCGCTTAAAACAGGTGTCCTGCTATGGGTGTTGCAGCGATATCCTGAGAAAAACCGATGAGGAGCTCCATGCCCTCAGAGCGGCAGGCCTGAAACTTGTCTTTGTCGGACTTGAAAGCGGAGATCAACAGACCTCGGACCTGATGAACAAGGGGGTGCTTGTTCAGGACCAGATTGATGCCGTTGTCAAGGCCAATAAGGC
>DIKH01000216.1:0-2581 GCA_002424495.1 Desulfobacteraceae bacterium UBA5623 | reverse complement strand
AAGCCCTCTGGATGAAATGGTCAGGTCCGGAGAATTTGAGTTGGTTACTGATCCTCTTGAAATATTGAGGGAATTGGAACTGATGATCTCGAACATCAATGCCCCGGGGCCAATTGCCTTCCGCACAAATCATGCGTCAAATTATCTGCCGCTCAAGGGAACCCTCCCACAAGACAAGGGCAGCCTTTTAAGAACAATTCGACGGGCAATAAATGATCCCAGCCTGCTTCGTCCAGAATATATGCGTGCATTATAATTCATCTGATTGTATATACATTGACATTCACTTAAATGAACTGTTCTGACCACTGGCATTAGATAGTCTGGAGGTTGTCATGGCAAAGATTCTTATTGTTGACGATGAAGAAGAGATCCGCAAGGCATATGGGTTGTTGGTTTCCGGTATGGGTTATGAGGTGTTCATGGCAAGAGATTACAACGAGGCGAAATCTATCCTTTTATCAGAGAAGGATTTTGACGTCGCCTTGATAGACCGTGTCCTTCCAGGTGAAGAAGACGGGATGGATATCCTGGAATTTGTCCGGATCGGCCAGCCTCTGTGTCAGACCGTGCTTGTGTCAGGTTATCCGACGTTTGATTCGGCCTCAGAGGCGCTTCGCTTGAGCGCCTTTGACTATCTGACCAAGCCTGTTCAAAAAGATCAGCTCTCCAAGGTCATCAATGCCGCTGTCAAAGAAAAAAGGCGACAGGAAGAACTCCTGGACTCAGAAAAAAACAGAAAGGACTATGAGCAGTTAAAAACAAAACAGGATATGCTGCAGCATGATATGAGGTCTCTGCTCATCGGGATAACAGGCTTTTGCAACCTGCTTGTCAGCAGGACCTTATTGGATGAAACCCAGATGGAGTACTTGAGGCAAATCCAACAATGCACCCTCCAGTTGGAGGCTATGGTAAACACCTATATGGATATCAACAACCTGGAACGGGAATCATTTCAAATTGAAACGTCAAGCTTTGATATCCTGGAGGTCTTGAGACAGTCAAGAAAAGCGTTGCGTTTTCTGGCGGATGAAAAGAATGTAGACATCTCTTTAGTCTTCAATAAGCATGTTATCGCCAAGAATGATGTCCTGATTTTCGATGGAAACAGGATGTTCATCCAGAACGCAATCAACAACATACTGAAAAACGCCATTGAGGCATCGCCTCAGGACCAGAAGGTGGAGATAAAAATTACAAACTCCGACAAGGCAATCCTGATTGGTGTCCATAACTGGGGGACAGTTCCCACTGAAATGCACACTACCTTTTTTAATAAATACTCATCTTCGGGAAAGAAGGGAGGCCTTGGCCTGGGCACATATATGGCGGACCTTGTTGTCAAGGCGCACAACGGACAGATCAGCGTTGAATCATCAGAAGAAATGGGGACTGATGTCCTGATAATGCTTCCTTTTTCTAACGGTCGTTGAGGGCGCAATAGCAGCGGAAGTCTATAATAACGGGGGGATACAATGAGCGAGGCACTGAATCCTGGCCTTCCGATATTTGTGGTCGATGACGAAGAGGCGATTCTTTTGTCAATTGACACATCGCTTAGAATGGCAGGGCTAAACAATATCATTACATGTAAAGACAGCAGAAAGGTGATGGATCTGCTTAAAAGGCAACCGATCGAGATGATGCTCCTTGATCTTACCATGCCGCACCTCCATGGAGAGGAACTGCTGGATATGGTCAGAGGCGAGTTCCCGGAGATTCCGATTATTATCATCACAGGCACTGTTGAGGTGGAAACTGCTGTCAGATGCATGAAATCGGGCGCGTTTGACTATGTGGTCAAACCCCTTGAAGAAATCCGCCTGGTAAAGGCCGTCAGCCAGGTACTGACCTTTAAGGGGTTGAGGCGTGAGAACCTTGCCTTAAAGGAACGGATACTGTCCGATACCCTTGAGCATCCTGAGGCGTTTGCAGCGATTATTACAAACAACAAAAAAATGCTGTCCCTCTTTAAATATATAGAAACCATAGCTGCAACACCCCAGCCCATACTGATTACAGGCGAGACAGGCGTGGGAAAGGAACTGATCGCCAATGCCATACACAAGGTCAGCGGTCTGACAGGGCCTTTTTCTGCGGTGAATGTGGCAGGACTGGATGATCACACTTTTTCAGACTCACTCTTCGGACACGTCAAAGGGGCCTTTACCGGCGCTGACAGGGATCGTAACGGTCTTGTTGAGCAGGCGGCCGGCGGCACCCTGCTATTGGATGAAATAGGCGATTTGAGCCATGCCTCACAGGTAAAGCTCTTGCGGCTCCTCCAGGAAGGTGAATATCTGCCATTAGGCCGCGACACCCCGAAATACGCAAGTGCCCGCGTGGTGACCGCCACTAACCAGGATCTCTGGGCATTACAGCAGAAGGGCAGGATCAGAAAGGATCTTTTTTACAGGCTTGGGACCTACCATATTCATATCCCGCCTATTCGGGATCGCATGGATGACATCCCGCTTCTGGTGGAACATTTTCTGGAAGAGGCCTCGGCCACTCTAAACAAGAAGAGGCCCACACCTCCCAGGGAGCTTTTTACTTTGTTGAGCACTTACAGCCTGCC